>JAJZOK010000071.1 GCA_021811525.1 Thermoplasmata archaeon
ACTAGTTTCTTGTCGTCTCCAACATACATCTCGAAGTTAATTTTGATAAAATCTCCGTCATCCATTAGTTATCACCGAAGATGTGCAATGCGACGAAAGCCCGAAAACCTATTTATATATATCGAAGCTGAATCCTAATGCTCCGTTGTGTAAAATATTATGGAGTTTTGCCCACTTCGGCGTCTTTCCGATATTCATGTTTAGAAAACTTAAATATATTTTTATGTAGTAATATTTCTTATTAGAAACACTCTATAAATCCAATGGGAAACGATTTTTCTGTGATTTAACCTTGTCCTAAAGTTAGGAGGATCAAATGGGTGTTTGAACACACAATAAGTTCACTGCGTAATTACTCCAGTTGCCCCGTCAATGTGAATTGTGCTGCCAGGGCTTATCTGTCCTGCTAGTTTTGTGTTGCTCAGTACTGTCACCCCTTTCTCGCGTATGGTTTCCTTCAGTTTAGTGGAAATATTGGGGATGAAGATTATGGCTTTCAGCTTCTCAATTTCAATTCCGGGAGGAAGATCAGGCTTCTCAAGCACCAGAATTTCACCTTTACCGGAAATAGGGGTGAATGCCTTGCCTGTCAGGCTCTTTCCAGAGGAGTAACCCCTGCCTACAAAATTTCCCACTGTGGCGACCCTTACTTCATTGGTTCCTCCAAACAGAAAATATGGTGCCCCTGATGTTATAATGACCCTGTCTCCCCTCTTGAGGAATGTCTTTTTTTCCACATAGGAAAGTGCCTCAACAGGGCTTATTTCATCATTACTGCCTTCAATGACCAGTGGCTCCACCCCACGGTACAGGTTGAGTTTTCTGGCAAGCCTCTCAGAAGTTACAGTGGCAATTATGGGTATATTTGGCCTCACAGCTGCCAGCATCTTTGCCGTATTGCCGGTCTTGGTAAAAGCAAGAATCGCGTCTGCGTTGATTTCCAAAGAAATCATTTTTGCCGCCCGTGCGATTGAATAGGCAACCTGGTTTCCAAGAAACTCTTCAGGTTCTTTCAACTGGAAGTCTCTTGACTCCACATATTCTGCAATATCCTTCAGGTACTTCACGGCCGTATCCGGATAATCGCCAATTGAACTTTCCTCAGAAAGCATAAGGACATCTGCATTATCCAATATGGCGTTTGTTACGTCTGAGACTTCTGCTCTTGTTGGGCTGCTGGATTTCACCATGGATTCAAGCATCTGAGTTGCTACAATTGTGGGAACTCCTTGCATGTGCGATTCTTCGATTATCTTTTTCTGGGCTATTGCAACTTCCTTAAGGGGAAGTTCCACTCCAAGGTCTCCTCTGGCGACCATGATGAAATCTGATACTTTGGCTATTTCCCGGATATTCTGGAATCCGTTCTTGGTTTCAATCTTTGACACGATGAACTGGTCTCCGCCCTCCTTCATGATGATTTCCTGCAGCTCCTCAACATCCTCCTTTCTCTGGACGAATGAAAGGGCGAACATGTCAACTTTAGCCTCAATACCCTCCTTAAGGTAGGCAATATCTCGTTCTGTTAGATTTCCAAGAGGGAGGAATTTTCCAGGAACGTTTACCCGGCTCCTGTCCCTAAGGATACCTTCATCCATGGACTCGAGCACAATGTTACCCGAATCTTTTCCCGCAACCTTCATGCGGATTTTGCCGTCGCTTAAGAGAACCAGGTCCTTTGGGGAGAGAATATCATATATTTCAGGGTGTGAAAATGTAATAATACCTTCATTTCTGGAATTGAGCTTGAACTTTTCTCCAGTTTCCACTTTCAATTCTCCACCGGGAAAATTGCCGGTTCTCAGTTCGGGGCCCTTAAGGTCAACCATTATTCCGACGTACTTGCCTGTTTCTGAATTGAGGTTATCCACAAATTCTGCTACTTTGCCAATGTAGCCAGGTGTTATGTGGGCGGTGTTTATCCTTATTACAGACAGCCCACTCTCATACATTGAAAGAAGTGGCTCCCTTTGAAAACTGGAGGGCCCAATAGTTGCCACAATCTTCGTGCTTGACATCATACAATATATTCTGAATCTATTTAATTCTGAATCTGCAACTTGAAACCTTTTCTCCACATATAACTGCGAATTCAATGTAAGATGTTGCCAGTATGGAATTCTCCGTTGAGCATGGAAGTTCCAATTAGCATTCCCAGATATGGGGACATATCGTTTTCATGCAAATAGTTGCTATCGATCCCGCTCTCAAGCACTACTTCCAATTCACTCCCCTCATACTTTTGAAGCACCTGATGTTCTTTGGGGTCCATCTTCAATGTTTTCAGGTTCCTTCTGTTGTATCCATATATAACGCCTTTCAGAGGTTTCAGGACATCAAGAAATTTTATATCGTGAAATTCCACAAGTGCTTCCATTCCCAGGGATATGGCGTAGTTGCTCAATTCCTGTGCCTTTTCAATTCCTATGAAATCAAGTATGAAAAGTACTGCATCTGCCCCTGAGTTGAATGCATTCCGAACCATGAGCCCGCTTGATACAAAGTCCTTGTCAAGAATGGGAAGGTTGAATTCCTGGACCACTGTAATGTCTGCATAATTCCCCAAGAAGTGATCAGGCTCCGTTAGAATGCTTAATCCTGCGACACTTTGGAGATCTGCTTTCCTGAAATAGTCAAGTGGCCCAATATCCCTTCCAAGATTAAAGCCAGATGGCGACTTCCTCTTGAATTCCGATATTATCCCAGTTTTTCCAAGCTTCTTGAAATTCAGGAGGCTCTTCTTTAGGCTGATAGGATCCCTGGTGCGACTGTATTCAACTGGCTTCCGCAGCCAGTTCCTGGAATAGATGTGCTCAACTGTGCTCACTGATAACACCTATAAAATTCCTCATTATTTCCCTGCCATATTGCGAGTAGTAGCTTTCAGGATGGAACTGTAAGCCAAAGTTGCGGCCATCTTCTGAGTGGAAGGCCATAGCTGTACCGTCAGTAGCGGAAACTGCATCCACAATTATGCTACGGTTAGGTTTTATTGCAAGCGAGTGGTACCTGACAGCTTTGAATTTGCCAGGGATTCCAGAAAGCAAGCCTGTTCCAAAATTCTCCATGGTGTCTATCTCACCGTGCATCAGGGTGTCTGTTCTGTAGATTCTACAACCAAGATGATATCCTATGAGTTGGTGGCCGAAGCAGATTCCAAGGGCAGCCGGGAAACCTTTTTCCAGTAGTTCCAAACCCATTCCCCTATCTCTCTGATTTACAGGATTTCCAGGTCCTGGTGAAATAATGAGTGCATCATATTCTCCTGAATCGACGTGTTCAATATCAGCACTATTGTCAACCACGTCCACTCCTAAACCTTCTCTCCGAAGAAGGCCCACTATGTTGAAAGTAAATGAGTCCTTGTTGTCAAGCAGCATTATGCGCAAATTAACCCACCCGCCAATATTGTGCCGGCTTTGGCAATTATTTCATCTACTTCATTGCTGGGGTCGGAATCCTTTACTATGCCTGCTCCAGCCTGAGTGTATGACTTGCCACCGTTTTTGAAAGCTGACCTTATGGTCAGTGCCATATCCATGTGGTCTTTTCCCATGACTCCAACCGTACCGCCATACGGCCCCCTCTCAGTGGTTTCATATTCATCGATTATCTCTATGGCACGGACCTTTGGAGCTCCGCTTACTGTACCGGCCGGGATAAGCGAAGAAAAGATGTCAAAATTGCTCTTTCCTTTTGCGAGCTTGGCTTCTACACTGCTTGTCAGGTGGATAACTGAGTAAAATTTCTCCGGCACCATGCTTCTGCTAACATTTACGCTGTCTGATGAGCCGATTCTGGATAGGTCATTTCTGGCAAGATCCACAAGCATCCGGTGCTCGCATAGTTCCTTGTTGTCAGAAAGCAGCGATTCAACAAGATTGGCATCAGTGTTGCCACCCCGGTTTCGTGTGCCGGCAATGGGGTTTATGGTTAACTGCTCGCCGTGTTTGGTGAATGCATTTTCCGGTGTGCTTCCGAGAATTTCCAAATTCCCCATTTTGTAATAGTAAACATATCTGGATTTGTCATTGAATAGGAGGTGCCTAAGGATTTCCGGGCCGTTGAATCCCTCCAGATCAAATCGATGGGACATCACGACCTGCAAAGCATCTCCATTTCTTATCCGTTCCCTTATTTCCAAAATGCTGTCTTCAAGCTTTCCCCTTTCCAGGGGTGGTAAATCAACTCTCTTCCTGCCAACATGTAATTGGTGTTCCTCTGTTCTTATAAAACTGCCAGAAACAGTCTCGGACGGGAGAATGGCTCCAATGAGTGGCCACTCTTTTCTGTGTCTGCTCTTGACTCCAAGTGTGTCTTGAACAAGGCTGAACGATGTAAAGATAGGAATTTTGATATCTCCCTCTTCAGATTCATCCATGAGCTCCGGGATGGTTTCATCCAGTGCTTTTCTTGCACTTCCATTGAAGAGAAAAGGTTTCTCATCAGTCTTGAAAAGGAATTCTTCGCCAACTAATCTATCCTTGTCGCTGAACCTGCAGAAATATGCAAAGTCTGCACCCTGCTCCTTTAGCTCACCTACTTTGTTGATAAGTGGCTCCTTCAGAACGGATCACCTCCATGAATTCTATGATTTTCTTGTGGCTTTTTCTTCCCGGTGTCTCCTCCAGGCTGCTGCTTACATCTACAAAATACGGGGAGTACAAGAGCAGTTTTCTTAGGTTCGAAACAGAAACTCCTCCTGCAATGCCAATGGGAAAATTTCTCATATTTGTGACCCTTGCCATGGCGGAATCCAGCGCGTTTCTCCCATATTCCAGCAAGACAAGGTCTGCACCTAGTTTTATTTTTTCAATCCCTGAATTCAATGGAGATGGCTCTTCCTGTGCAAAAACTACAGAAATGACTTTTCGGCCCAGTTCCTCCTTCACATAACCAATCTCTTTTGCTCCATGGGGAAAATGCAGTTGCACATAGGATTCCCTAGAATGTATGGCCATAACATTTTCCATTTCCGTATAAACACCAGCTACGGTAGCCCCCATGGAGGATAACTCGTTGACCAGGCTTTCACTTCCCTTTCTTGGAGATCTGTCTGATCTGACGATGCCAATGATGTCTGCGCCCTGCTCCATGGCAAATACAGCGTCTTCAGTGTTTGTTATTCCGCAAATCTTCACTATGGGCTCATGCATCCGCAGCGACCTCCACGACTTTCTGGATATGTTGATGAACCATCCCTGATAAGATGGTTTCAAGTGCGCTTCTGTAGGCTTCAATTATATCTGCGGATTTTCCATTTATCACAAGAGAAAGGGCTGCATTGATAGCTATGTAACGGGCTGCGTTCATATTGACGCCCGCAAGCCCTTCCATTGTCAATCTGAACGAAGTCTCCGGGTCTAAACTGGAAATGTGTTCTATGCCAATCTTTTCCCCGATTATTTCTCTGGGTCTGATCACCATCTTCCTGGCTTTGCCTTTGGAAATCAGCACAACGTTGGTGTTGGAATATGGTGAAACTTCATCCATCCCGTCTTCTGAATAGATTACGCACCCCCTCTTATTGTTGAGAAGAATAAATTCCACGTAAATTTTAGAGATCTCTTCATGAGTAACTCCAAGCATCAGAACATCTGGATCTGCTGGATTGGTGATTGGGCCAAGATAGTTGAAAGCAGTCTTTGCGGGAATCATTTTCCTTGCCCTTGCAAACTTTGCAAAACTGTCGTTGTATTTTGGTGCTAGTATAAATGCAAAAGAACTGTCCCTGACCCTCTTCTCCAGAGCAACCTGGTCCATTTCGAAATTGTACCCAAGGAAGTTAAGGAAATCTGCACTTCCTTTATTGCTGGTGGCTCCAAAATTACCATGTTTGGCAACCTTTACGCCCATGGCGCTTACTACAAGAGCTGCGGCGGTACTCACGTTGATGGTATTCTTGCTGTCGCCCCCGGTGCCCACAATATCCGAAACGCCTTGCATCTTTGATAAAGTGGCCCTTTTCTTGATTATATTGGCTAGCTCCGCAATTATCGAAGCGGCATTTCCGCTCTCATTGATCTGCCTCAGAAACTCAGCCTTCTGCTCATCAGTGGAGTTATCCAGGATCGAATCAATTGTTGATTTCAGTTGATAAACATCAATCCTGGTATTAGTCCACATTGAGAGGAACCTCCTTAACCGATTCCTGGAATTTCCTGAACCCTTCGAGATCCCGATTTTTTAGATACTCCACTAGCAAGGTTCCTATGGCGACTCCACTGCTTCCAAGAGTGAGAACTTCTCTAATCTGGGCTGCTGTTCTGATTCCGAATCCAAAATTAATTTCCCTGCCAGGTAGAAGGTCAAGAATCCTCTTGGATACTTCCTCTAGATCAAAGGGCACATCTATTCCGGTTGAGGGTTGCAGCCCATAGTAAATCCAGGAAGTTGTCATTGAAGACACAGAAATGATCAGGCCATCGGGTGTCGCAGGGTTGAAAAAAGGTATATAACTGAAGATTTCCTCAATTTCCGGAATAATCCGGTCACTTTCTTCGGAGTAGTCTGTTAGAAGATCTGCGACGATAACTCCACTGAAACCACTATCTTTCAGGAACTTAGCATAGCTAATGCCTTGTTTGCTAAATTTTTCATAATAGCTCAGGGCATAGATGGGAATGCCTTTTCCAGTCAGAATGCTGGTGTATTCCAAAAGATGGGAAGAGGTGTAATCCTTCAGAGCCACGGAATGGGTGGCCTTTATAATGGGGCCATCATAGAGGGGGTTACTCTCAGGTATGCCTATCTCAACATATTTCACCACATCAGGATCCACAGCTTCCAGAAAGGACTTCAAGATTTCAATTGATGGATAATCTGCTGTAAAATACAGGATCAAAGGCTTCAAAAAATTGTTCACCCCTGGAAAATTGACATGTCGAGAAGGCCATGTCCACTTACATTAACGAGTATGGTCTCTCTGCTATTCCTGTTGGCCCTCGCATATTCAATTGCAGTGGCAATGGCATGACCTGATTCCGGTGCTGCAACAATGCCCTGGCTCCTCGCAAAAAGTTTCAGGGCATCAATAACACTTCCTTCAGAAACATCACTGGATTTTATCTTACCGGAATTAACAAGCATTGAAATTGAAGGTGCCGCGCCATGATACCGCAGACCCCCTGCATAGATTTTCTCAGGGACAAAATCAGACCCAAGTGTGTACATCTTTATAGAGGGAAGGATCTTAGCTGTGTCCACATAATCATACTTGTATTCACCCTTGGTGAACTTGGGGACCTCAGATGCCGTTGAAGCGAAAATTTTGGCTGCCTTGAATTTTTTCATGAGGGGAAAAACAAACCCGCCGAAGTTACTGCCTCCTCCAACGCAACCAATCATCACATCGGGTTCCTCGCCAAGAATTTCCAGTTGTTTTTCCGACTCCAGGCCAATAACGCTCTGGTGCGTCAGGACCGAATTGAACACACTACCAAGCATGTATTTAAGGCCGTGTTCCAGGGCATACTCTACTGCTTCGCTGATTGCTATTCCCAATGTGCCAGGGTGATCCGGCGTTTTAGCCAGAACCTGCCTTCCGAACTCTGTTTCATTTGAAGGGCTTGGTACAATCTCTCCCCCGTAAAGTTCCATGATATTCTTCCTGAGGGGTTTCTGGTTGAAGCTCACCTTTACCATGAAAATCTTCGATGTTATACCAGCAAGGGAGGCTGCAACCGTAGTGGCAGTTCCCCACTGGCCTGCGCCAGTCTCAGTTACAACGCCTGTAGAACCTTCATCTCTTGTGAAGAATGCCTGGGGGATAGCCGTGTTGATTTTGTGGGAGCCGGTGATAGTGGCACCCTCATATTTGACTAGGATCTTTCCCTGATAGTCCAAGGCCTTTTCGAGTCCCTTTGCCCTGAATAGCGGAGTAGGCCTCCCAATCTGAGCGTAAATTTCCTGAACTTCTTCTGGAATCTTTGTATACCTTTGAAAAGTGAATTCCTGTTTCAGGATGGTTTTGGGGAGTATCCGGTTCAAAAGCTGGATCGAAGAATTCTTCTCATCCCGGTCTACGGGTGGAGGAAGTTGTCTTGGCAGGTCAGGCACCACGTTGTACCATTCATGAGGGATAATTGCCGTATCCTGTGTTGAAAGCATTATTTTTCTCATCAATGTGCTTTATTTAAACATTAGTGTTTATTTTTCACCATTACTTATATGAAAAGTAACCAAGTTTGAATATACGCTTTGAAAATACTACAAAGCATGAGTGAAATAATTGTAGTTTCAACAAACTATGTGCCTGGCCACCGCGTAAAAGAGGTAAAAGGTGCAATATGGGGGATAACAGTGAGGAGCAGAGGAATTGGCGGTAACCTCATGGCTGGAATAAGGAGTTTGGCTGGTGGCGAAATCAAGGAATATGTTGTCATGCTCAACGATGCCCGTAACCTGGCAATGGACAGGCTAAAGGAAGAAGCCCAAAAAGTGGGGGCTAATGCTGTTCTAGACATGAAGTTCGACACCTCTGATATAGCACAGACTATGACAGAGATAGTGGCTTATGGAACTGCAGCTGTAGTTGAGCCACTTTCGGAAAAAGGGCAGGCTGTCAGTCTATCTTAATATTCTATGGCTTTGTGCCCCAGTGGATCCCTATGGATCCGCCCATCAATCTTTGAAAGCCTGCATCTATGAATCCTGCGGTTTTTATTTTTTCCAGTATTGTTTCTTGAGAATGGAAATTCCTGACTGAATTCGCAAGATATGTGTATGATTTTGACTTAGTTGCTGTGTTCCCAATTACCGGGACGAGGTGGTAGAAATATATTCTGAATAAGACGGAAAATCCTGGCAGAGTTGGATTGTAAATGTCAAGGTTAACGAATCTTCCTCCGCTCCTAAGGACGCGAAATGCTTCACCGAAATATCTGTCAATGTTCTCTAAGTTCCTGGTAAGATATGCGGATACAACTGCACTGTATGAGGCATCATCAAGTGGCATGCTTTCTGCGCTTGCTACGACAAACTTAGTTTCCGGAAGGATGGAAGGACGGAACATGCTCTGGGTTATGTCAAGTGAAGTTACTCTACAATCAGGGCAGCGGTCAAGAATCATCCTAGTCAGCTTTCCCGTACCTGCACCGCAGTCAAGGACTTCACTTGATTTCTTAAGGTCTAGCTTCTGGAGCGCATATCTTCTCCATTTCTGGTCCATGCCTGCCGATATAATGCTGTCAAGAAGATCGTACCTGTCCTGTATGTTTTCGAATACCTGTTTTACGAGGTCCTCTTTCTTTAAGGAAGGTTCTGGCATCTGGTCACTCTATGAGTTTTGCAAATTGCGCGTGAGGGACACGGTCAATGTAAATGATGTTTTCACGGTCAACGAAAGAGTTCCTGATAGCAAGGTCGACAACATGCTTCCCCACAAGGTTGGCAATGGTGCAGAGCCCCATGGATGAGAGGAACGTTTCATCTGACACCTTTGTTTCGCCGTAGAATTCTGGTGCAATCTTCAGGTGCAATTTTCCTTCGCGAATATCGCGGTTAACGAGATCAGAGTCAGCAGCAGCCAGAAGGATCTCCCCTTGAATATGCTGGATTTTCATGGTTATGGCTGCACTCATTTGATCACATCTAGTTTCCTGTAAAATGGTTCGTATACCTGACCAGCTGCCTTGAGTTTGGTAATGGCTTCCAGGGCTCTTTCCTGTGTCAGGCCCTTAGATATGGACAGCGCTATGACATCATCGATCTCCGCCTGATGTCTTTCCCTCTTGATCTCCTTAATGATGTCGAACACGAGTTCAAGGTCTCCGCGCTGCTTTGAGCTGGTTCCAGAATAGAGGATATCTATATCGACCTCCCCGTTTGTCATGGATACGTCCTTGAGATAGTAGTCAACCACTTTCTTGGCAAGCAGAGCGTCCTCCGAAGTCACTATGGGTGAAAGTCTAGCCTTTGCGGCAGCCTCTGCCAGCCGTATTGTGGATTCAAGCTGCCTTGCGGTTATTGGAATGGAATCAGCACTGCTGTTTCTAGTTTTGACATATTCATCTTTAAGCAGGCCAATGGCATCATCAGAGAGTCGTGGAAAAATCCTAGTTCTAGCGTACGATACATATTTTCTGATAGTTTCCTTGTCAATGGGCGGGGAAAAGTCCTCTTCTTCAGGAACTTCGAACTCAAGGATCTCATTAAGCTCAAGGCTCCTGTAAATTTCACCTACCCTGTGGGCTTTCAGCACATGCTCTGCCAGCCTCTCATCGTTGCTTCTGTCAGGCTTGTCAATAATCTTGAAGATTACGTCGAATCTTGAGAGCAATGGTGGTGGGAAATCTATCTGGTCAACAATGCTCCTGTTCTGGTCGTACCTTCCGAATTTTGGATTGGCTGCCCCAAGTATGGAACACCTTGACTTCAGTGTTGCCATTATCCCTGCTTTTGACACGGTGATGGTTTGCTGTTCCATGGCCTCGTGCATTGCAGCAGTGTCTTTTTCATCCATTTTGTCCAGTTCATCAATGGCAGCAAATCCATTATCCGCCAGTACCAGTGCTCCTGCCTCAAGGGTCCATCTCCCCTCACCAAAATCATCTCTCACAGCGGCAGCGGTTAGTCCTGCAGCACTGGAACCACGGCCGAATGCAAAGACACCACGGGGGGAAATCTCAGTCATATACTTCAAAAGTTGTGATTTTGCAGTGCCTGGGTCACCTACCATAAGGATATGGATGTCCCCTCTCATTGAGGTGCCATCTTTCATAAATTTCCTCACTCCTCCGAACATCTGGAGTACTAGGGCAGTTTTCACCATCTCCATGCCATAAATGGTGGGAGCAATCGATGAAGCGAGGCGTTCTATAATTTTTGGCTCTTTGGCGATCCTCATTATTTCCTGCTCATCTTCGGTAGAGATATTCACCTCCTCCAGTTCCTTAGACTTCTTGTAATTGACAGCATAGAAGTAAATGTCATATTCTGTAAGCATGATGTTCCCGGAACGTTTCTGTTCTGCCCTCAGTACACCATCCACTGTAACACGGTCCCCGGGGAACAGTCTGCCTGTAACATCATCTTCCATGATTACGCTGATTCTTTGGGGTTGCGATCCTCCTTGCAGGGTCTCAGGGTTCTCCTGGAGTTCTACTTTCTGGATATCGACAAATTCTGACAGATCCGGATTCAGTTTGAACTTTGCCTTCTGGTGGTCTATTCCGCTTTCAAGATCATTGCTGCATTTCTGAGGTTCGTCTAACTTGCCCCTTTCCTGGTTTACATAGGTTAACTCGCCACATACACTGCACACAAATGCAGCTTTCTGAAGTCTCGGGAGAACTTCGGTATTCTTTCTTATGATTCCAGTGATGCTCAGAAGCTTCCCGATATCCGGGCTCCTTAGCTGCCTGATTTCTTTTCTGAAATTGGGGTCTTCACTGACATCATAAAGTCTGATGTTGATCCTGGAAACCTGCACCCTTTCCGGTCTAACTAGTTCCCGAAGAACCTCTTCACCAAGTGTAAAGTACAGCTCAGGCTTTTCAGCTATCCCCTGGTCAAAGCCCGTGATTCTTCCGAATTCTGATATATCTTTGAAATTAATGTAAATTGATTTCTCCTCTGGATAAATGGTGCTAAGCCGGTTTATTTTGTCCATATAACCATATTCGGAAAAGATCCTCAGCCAGCCTTCCCTTATTTTCTGCGGATCTTCAAGAAGAGAACCAATCATTGCCTTAACGCATGTTCACAGCCATTAAAATAAATTTGTCAAAACTGTAGCTATTGTAAACAGAACCTATTGTTTTGAACCCATGATTCACAATACAATGGATAGTGAAACAGAATCTGAATTATCTGTCAAGTGTGGTTTTACCAATTGCTAAAAAAATTATATAGCCTTGGAAACATCTCGTACGGCTGCCGTCGTAGCTCAGCCTGGTAGAGCGTGTGCTTGGTAAGCACAAGGTCGCGGGATCGAATCCCGTCGGCGGCTTTTTAGTTGCGCAATTTAACTATTTCCTTAACCCATTAGGACTCCACTAAATATTCTATTTTGACATTTTTAATAAAGAGGTTATGGAAATGACTGATCTCCAGAAACGAGAGTCATCCAGAATGCGTGCTTACAACTTTTCACAGTATGTTGAATTTGCAATTGCGGTAGTTGTTCTTGTACTTGGGGCACTCACTCTGGCATTCGGGATAGTAAAGTATGTTGCAGGGGTGAGCATTCT
>JAJZOK010000008.1 GCA_021811525.1 Thermoplasmata archaeon
ATTCCTGTCAATATCATCATCAAGAATTCTTGTTGGAGTGGAAACAACTGTCATCTTGAACATTTTTACAGGTCGTCCTAACATACCAGAACTAATAAATTCTTCTCAGTGGGTCACTAACCTTAGATTCAGGCATGCACTGAAATTTTTGCTCCAGTGCCTCCTGATGCTGACTGGTCCAGCATTGAGAGATCAGAAAGTAGCGACAATAGTCAGAAGGCCTGTGGTGATAAACTCCACTGCAATAGATGCTAGCAGGAGTCCCATAATTCTTGAAATGATTAGAGAGCCGGTCTTGCCAAGCCTGGAAAACAACGGGACTGAGAATTTCAGTATGGCAAATGAGATGAGCAGGATAGTCAAGATTGCAAGAAACACAACCAGTTTATCAACAGGGCCAGAACTGACATTGTTAAAGTAAATTATCGCGGTGGTGATGGACCCCGGGCCTGCAAGCAGCGGCGTGCCGATAGGGACAATTCCAACCGCCTCCCTTTCCAGCCCTTCCTCCTTTTCCTGTTCGGTTAGCTTAGTGTTAGATGTCTTTCCCTGGAGCATGTCAAAGGCTACCTTGAAAAGAAGAATGCCTCCAGCAACCTTGAAATCGGAAATGTCTATGCCGAGCACGCTGAAAATGTAAACTCCTATCAGCATGAACCCTATGATCATGCCCCCTGCAACGATTATGCTCTTGAAAACCACCCTGTTCCTTTCCCTTAAAGTATAGTTTTCAGTGAGTACCATGAGAGTGGGCACTGCACCTATGGGGTTTAGGACAGCAAATATTGCAGCTGTAACTGTTAGGAAGAACAGGACTGTCTCAAACAACAACTAGTGATAATCCACCATTTAAATTAGTTTTTCCAAGTTTTAGTGGAGATTTACCATGGCAAGTGCCTGCACCATTTTTATATGTGGATAAAATGACGTAAGAATGGTCAATTCCAAGTTTCTGAAGAAAATCATGGTTGTGGGCGAGAAAAGCGTTCTTCAGCAACTGACAAAATATGCGGACATGGCTACTACATCAGCTTCCCTCCTCAAGGAAATGTTCAGCCTCGAGGATGAAAAAAAGGCAAGCATCAATGAAAAAATAAAGCAGATAGAGAAAGATGCCGATGAACTCTCCATGAGCATGAGGCAGCAAATCACAGGTGGTGCAATAAGCTCAAACCTGATGGACGACCTCATCACACTGGTAGAAACCTGTGATGACCTTCTGGACAAATCCTACTATATCAGCAGAGAAGTCAAGAGAATTCATGAGAATTCCCATAAATTTGATGACCAGTCCAGAAAGGTGATGAGGAAGGGCTACGATATATGCAGCAAAATGGCTGACTACACCGTGGATGCACTGAAAGACGTGAAAATTGTTCTGGATTCTAGGGATTCAAAGGTAATGGCAGATGCCCGGGCAAGGATTGAAGTGATCGAGGAGAAAGTCGACGACCTAAAGGACAACCTGATCGATGAGCTGTATAATGAAGCAGACACACTTCCCTATATAATATTCATACATCTTACAGAGCTGGTGCATAAAATGGATGACCTCCTGGATGACTGCGAGGACATTTCGGACCTAGTTCATACAATTGATGTTTCAATTACCCGCTGAAAATGTACTACAATATTCTAGTAATCCTGCTTTCTGTCGTTCTGACAGCACTTGTCGCCGGAAACAACTTATCCGCAGCAGTGGGCACCCTTATCGGTTCCAGGATCCTTTCCAGAAGCGGTGGCATAATTATTGGGGTTGTAGGATTCGCGGCAGGCCTTCTGTTTCAGGGGAACAGCCTTCATGGAACTGCTGAGTCACTCCTCCCCAGATCGGACCCTTTGATTGCATATGCTTTGATAGTGGCATTAGTAATTTTTGGAATGGCGACATACTTCCGGGTCCCCCTTTCCCTGATCATGGCGCTGGTGGGGACTTCAGTGGGAATCTCCATCAAACTGGGCTATGCCATTAATGAACCTCTGGTTCTACTCATAGTGGGGACATGGGCACTTGCACCACTGCTTTCCATTTCCATTGCATTTCTTATAAACAGGCAGTTCATCCGGTCACAACCCAGGGACGTTTGGAGGTTCGCGCTTTCAATGAAAATAGCCCTTATTGCTGTTTCCTTTGTAACTGCCTTCACGCTTGGGGCCAACACCCTTGGTTTCATTGAACAGGTTTCTGGCTTAAGGGGCCCGTCAGTGCTCTATCTAATTGGAGGTATAGCCATTGGTTCCATATTCCTGAGCAAGGGGGTCATAAAGAGGGTGGGCCAGGAGATGTACCTGATGAGATACACCAATGCATTTGTATCGCTTATTGTCTCTTCCCTCCTTGTAGAAGGCGCGACAATCCTTGGAATACCTCTAAGCAATACCCAGACTCTAACATCAAGTGTATTTGGCACAGGCCTGTCTTACAGAAACAAGCTGATGGAAATGCGCCCTTTTCTCATAACTGTTGCAACCTGGGTCATTTCTCCCCTGTCAGGCTTGGTGCTTGGTTTACTTGTATAGTTTTCCCTCGTAGTCGAAGATGGTCTTCCGGGATATCTTTTCCGCATATGGCAGGTATAGCCTCTGATACCTCCGTCTGTATTCTGTGAAGTCTGTAAGGTATGTAAGATATTCACCCTTTACACGAAAGACGCCAGAACCGATAAGTTCCATCAGCATTTCATGGAAATCCTTCCTGATGGTGTCTTTCTTGATTCCCACAGAGTGTTCATAAGCCTCCTCCACCAGATTATCCATCATAAATTTCCTCTTAAGTGGAGGCTTTAGCATCAATCCCCTGGTCAGGAACAAGGATCGCACGAAGAAATCAAGTTGGGGGTGATATGGATGCGGAAAATACATGGAGACACTGCTGCCATTTTCAAGGACTGGATCGAGGATGTCCCCTAAATTGTAACCGGCTCCCTTCATTAATTCCCCGGTTCGCGGATCAATCATAAGGACAGGAAACCCACCATCCAAGTTTTCCCCGGAATTGTCAACGGGAATAACTCTAACTGGCCGGGCGTTTGATTCAAGCCTCCTGTTAACATCGTATGTCAATTCCATGACCGGTACCCTGTCAGAAAGCTTCCTGGATGATGAACCAACAAAGAAGATATAATCTGCAATTCTTGCAGAGGCTGTTCTCCTCCCTGTAACAACATACCACATGCCACCGGATATTCCTGTTTCCAATGGTGCTAGATTAGGGTCACCTGATATCTGGAATGCCTGGAATACTGTGCTGATTAGCCTATGGGTCTCATACTGGGCTATTATTTCCTTTGTGGTCTGGCGATTTTCACTTATCAATTCTGCACCAGCTCCCGGAGAGCATCTATTAGCTCTATGCCCAGATTGAAATCTGCCTCTGCCATGAAGTATACCTTGAGGGTATCTGAGTGGCAGGATATCTCACCCCAGAGTCCAGAACTGTGGCTGAAGTAGATACCACTCTTTCCTGATGCCCGTATGTCTAGGCCCTCCGGCAGCCTCCTTTCCAGCTTGGCAATAATCTGGTCCCTTCCTCCAAAACTGCCCTTTATGTTGACTGGATTGACGCGTGCTGTCCACATATCATCACGCTTGGGGTTGAATGACTGGTATACTTCCTGGTAAATTGATGAATCAGAAAGAATGCCCTGAATTGAGTCGAAAATCAATGCACCAGCCTCCCTGATATAACCCTGGCAGGTTATCTTCATATCCATGGAGAATGTGACTGTACATCCTTCACTTCTGAATCCTAGAAATACTGGAATAGAAGCTGGATCTCCAGAGTACTTTTCATACATCTCCCTGGAGATGTTTGAGTCTCCTGAAACTGAGACGACGTTTTCCCCTGCCCTGGAGAGGACAATATCGTATAATCTGAAACCATTCTTTGACGCAACCTGGCTTATGTTCTTGAATGCTTTTCTTGTGGCCCTAAGTGACATAGGTGCAGTTTGGCCTTTCTTCTTCGGAATAAGGTTACTGTTTCTCGACATAAGTACTCTGAAACCTTCCCCCACGGGAACTGCAAGAGTACGGCTATTTACGTTGGCCGGAACTAGTGTAGACACTTCACTGCCTGAGTATGTTACCTCAGCGAAAAATCTCCGGTCTCCACCTGACACATGGACATTCTGTGAAAAAATGTCAACAAACTCTTCCCTGTTCACTCTGAATAAGTATAGTTCGGGAAGTAAAATAATTTTTTAGGATTAGAGGTCACCGTTTGAAAGGAATTCCCGGATATCCTCTTCGCTGTATGGGCCTTCCACCGCAACAGGAAGCAGAACTGATTCTTCGTGTCCCTCTTCATCCAGGTCATCGCTGAGCTCCTCTATTCTCACCTCAAAGGTATCCGGCGAGAAATGTGGCTCTTCCACATCTCCCTCTGTCTCCTTGGCGTAGACTTCGTCAAACCAGATAATGTAGTTGTAGCCCCCAAACCTGTAGACTTTCCTGTCGGAAGAGTCCATGGTCAGCTGGCTCGTGGGGTTCTCCGTCAGCAGGCCATAAATGTATCCCACCAGGATCGCCTCCTGGAATGTGCCCTGGCCGCCATACTCCTCATCGCCAAGGGTGTGAAACTCGGACATGATTTCATAGAGAAGCCTGGGGTCTAGCTTAAGCGTCATATGGACGCCACTTCCCTATTGCTGTAAGTGTAAACCATGGTTCCCTTCGTAATGGTGTTATTATTGTAATACTTATTCGCTAGTCACAGTTGTCCGATTATTTCACTCATATTAAATACAGGAATTGATTCAAAGAAATATGCAGATGAAAGCCAAGATGAAAATACCGGCTTCGCTGTGCCTTAAGTGCAGAGGCACGAAGATGCTATGCGGCCTTTCATACTGCCCAATATCAGTTAAGCAGCTGGTCCAACCCAGCCTTACAAAGATCACAGGCAACAATCTTGAGGGCTCTTCCCCTCCCAGTGTTTTTGTTGGTAGGTACGGCTATCCCAAGGTGAAGATGTACCCAACCACCCCTCCAGTGCATGGAGACACATCACAATATGAGAATTCTAGGGAGTGGCTTGGAGTGCCCATTGAGAATTTCCTTTCCATGAGGCTTTCAATGATCAGGGGTGGAATAGATGTAACGGTTGCCAAGGCTGCCGATCCAGACCGGCTTTTTCAGGAAATCCAGTTGATGGCCCTGTCAGAGAAATCTGTTGAGGTTGAGATGATACTTGATGGCAACATTTCAGGACGTGACGTAATACTTGATGAACATACCCCACCTATGGGACCTTCCGCTCCCCTGAAACGATTGACTGTGGACTATTCCAACCCAGGCATACATGTTGAGAAGGTCTTTTCCGATACGGACCTGAAGGCAATGGATGCCATGGATTACCTGTATTCTAATGGCCAGGATGTCTCAAGAATTTCAAAAATACTCAGTGTAGGTGCCCTGGGCGAGAAGAAGGCCAGGAAAGCGGTGCCCACAAGATGGTCTATTACAGCGGTAGACAAGAACCTCTCTGATGACCTGGTTGAGAAAATCAAAGACAACCGGCAGATAGACAAATTCCTCGCATTTGTCAGGGTTACATCAGGCAATCTTTTCATGGCTGTACTCACCCCGTCCAACTGGATTTACGAATGGGGAGAGTCATGGTTCCCGGGAAGCACCTGGAACCAGTGGGGGGAAAACGCTCACGTTATGATAGATTCTGAAGGTTATCACGGGAGAAAGGAGTACCCGGATATTGGTGGATGTTATTATTCCACAAGACTTGCGGTGGCGGAAAAATTCTCCAGCATGGGAAGAACAGGTGGCGCCATCACATGGAGGGAGATCTACCCGGGATGGAACCTTCCTGTTGGGGTATGGTATGTAAGGGAAAACATGAGGGCCCTTTTTGAACAGAAACCACAGGAATTTGATACCTTGGACGAGTCTTTGAATTTTCTGTCTGGTTATATGAGGGTTCCCCTGGCCAAGTGGGTCGAAAAGTCTTATGTTGTGCCCACACAGAAATACAACAACCTGGACAGGTTCTTCAGTATTTGAACATGAAATACATAGAATACGACGTGAAAACTGCAATTTCAAAATCGAACCTACCTGAGCTTGATTATGCAGTGAACCCGTACACAGGCTGTCAGCATCGTTGCATCTACTGTTTTGCCATTGATTTCACGATAATAGATGAAGCTAGGGAAAAGTGGGGAGAAGTTGTATACGTAAAGAGGAACCTCATGGATGTCCTTAAGAAGCAGATAAAAGGAATGAAGCGTGGAATAACGGGACTTTCTAGCATAACTGACCCATACCAGCCAGCAGAAGCCATTTACGGACTTTCCAGGGAATCCATCAGAATTCTTTTGTCAAACGGCTTCCGGGTTACTGTCCAGACAAAATCCCCGCTTGCATCTAGGGATATAGGGTTATTTGCTTCACACAAGGATCTCATTGATGTGGGAGTTACAATCACGACAATTGACCAGAAAAAGGCCCTTGAAATTGAGACGCAGACACCTTCCCCTGCACAGAGGGTCAGGCTACTAGAGCGATTGCACAGCAACGGAATAAAGACCTGGATATTCATAGGCCCTATCATTAAGGGATTCAATGACTCAAAGGATGAAGTGGAAAAAATATTCCATGTTGCGAAAGATAATGGCGCCAGGATCATTTATGACGCATATTCACCCTATAAGAATTCATCAGTTTTCATGAATAAAGAATTCAAACATCCTGTCCCTGAACGAACTGGGACCACTGAATGGAGAAAGGGACTGGATAGGATGATGCTTTCACTAAGTGACCAGTTCGGCGTGAGGACCAACAGCCAGGACGATGAATGGAAAGTTGCACGTGGAGAAGGCCTGGGGACTCTTTCCACAGCCTGAATGCATTCTAAAGGGACAACAGCCCAGCAAAACCTCTCTTATAACATCTTTAGTAAGTCCATGTCCTTTCATTGAAATTCGAATGTGGATGGTTGACTCTTCAAAGACGTGTGACCGCCACCTATTGGGGGAACATAATGAAATTCACATGCTGGTCGGTTCAATTTCCAGAAAAAGGAAGCTAACCGGATTCCTTGAAAAACATATAATTGAGCCTGCCTCCGTTAAGAGAAGGCATGACACGATTGCACTGGAAATGGCGAGAAGAGGTTTCAGGCATAATTCTCCAATATTGTACGCCCCTGACCTTTCTTATCTTGGTGAACTCTCATGGATCGCAGTTGACTCAGAAGACTGTCATGAAGAGCTCTTATCTAGATGTGATAGGTGTCTGGCTTTGGTCTCCCGTGCCCCTTAGAATAGAGTTTTCTGGTTCTCTGGCACCTTGTGGTAAGATTCCGGCCATTTGACGGTTTCAAACCCCATGGCAGACCTGAAGAGATTCACTGTCCCAGGGCCAAAACCCTGGAAATGGTTATTTGAATAGACATAGACTTTCTTTATGTCGTCTCCAAGCGATTTCACCTTGCCCGCCCACATCTCAATCACCGGATTCATGTTCCTCAGAATGGAGCCGAAGGAGCTTTCATTGATTTCCCGATCTCCAACAAGCCTGAGATAGATATTGTCAGATGTAACCACGGCAGGATTTCTTGCCATGGGAATTTCAGACCATGCCATGGTCACATGGTTTTCCTCAAGGAACGTATAAACACTATCCCTGAACCATGAATTATCCCTGAACTCCACTGCGAATCTGAAACCAGCTGGCAGATCGGAAATAAAATTCTGGAAATCCAAGACAGAATCATCATGCTTCATTGATGGTGGAAGCTGGATTAGCATCATCCCTATCTTTTCCCTGATGGGGTAAATGCTTTCCCTAAACTGTTCCATAATAAGAGATGTGTTCCTCAGTCTTCGTTCATGAGTTATTTCCCGTGGTAGCTTTGGAGAGAACTTGAATTCTGGAGGAGTGGATTTATGCCATTTTCTTGCTGAATTTTGCGGAGGAATGCTGTAAAAGGTTGAGTCTATCTCCACGGTGTCAAATACAGATGAATAAAATTCCAGGTAGTCGCCAGGCTGTATGCCCTTGGGATAGAATGGGCCATCCCATGCCTTATAGCTCCAGCCTGAACAGCCAATCTTTATGTCGAACATTTGACACCCCCTATGATTGTTTGGAATAAGGTAAGTAAATATCAGCTCTTGGGAACATGCTCCGCAACGAACATGATGAAAGCGTCAAGGTTCCTGGTCTGTACCCAAAGGCTTCCCGGACCCTCAACGTCCACCATGTAAAGGCCTTCACCTCCCATAAGTGCCCTTTTCATGCCGAGAAAGCGGATTTGGAATCTTGATTCCGCTGTTAACGCAACAAAATGGCCATGCTCGACTGAAATTTTCTCCCCCGCTTTCAGGTCAACCTTCATGATATCCCCAAAAAAAGAGAGCCATGCTTTCTTCCCTGAATCCCCTTTCAATGAAATCCAGAACAGGTTACCTGAGGCAAAGAGAGACCTCACCCCGAGGGATCTGGACCCAACCTCAACGCCGCTGTTTGTTGCCAGGAAACTGTGGCTGTGAGCAAGGATTTCCTGACCTAGGTTTATTTCACCTATCTGCCCTGGAAATCTTGGTGCAACTATGGCTTCCCCCGGGTTAGACTCATAAAAAACCCTATCCATGAATAGATTGGTGCCTGTGGTTACTGATCGTTTCAGGCCACCTAGAAGGCCGCCCTGCTTCTGGGCATTGAAGTTGGCCCCTTTTAAGCTTGTGACAGTGCCAGGCATTGAGATAAACTCGTCACCCTGGTTCATGGTTGCTTTTAAAACTGCATATCCGCCTTGCGGATTTATCACTTCAAAATTCATTGTTCCCATTTACCCCAATCTGTGTATTTAAATTTAGCTTGAATCAAATAATAAGTGCTTTAAAAACCCAAGTCAATAGTTGGTAACAAGAATTTCCTTTACATTGCCACGCTTGCTTCCCTTGGAATTAATGTTCCTCCTGGCTTCCACTTTGACAATTCTGAAAGCAGAGTAAAGCTCTTCGAGGTATCCATTTCCTGAATTGCTGAGCAGGAACTTTACACCCTTGTTGTCCAATTCCCACAACATTGAAGACAGCTGCTTCTGCTGGTCTCTATTGAAGCCCCCCTTGCTGTAGGCAGTGAAACTGGAAGATTGGCTTACGGGCTCATACGGGGGATCAAGATATACGAAATCCCCTTCTTCAGTTTCAGTAAGAATATCCTGAAAATCCATGTTCTTGATGGTTGACCTTGACAAACAGTTTGAAGCCTCCATGATCTGGCTCCTTTCGGGCATCCTCGGGGAGATATAACTCCCGAAAGGCACGTTGAATTCCCCGCGGGAATTGACCCTGTAAAGCCCATTGAAACAATGCCTGTTCAGGTAAATGAGGAGCCCGGACTTCTCAACAGGATTTGCCTTACCATCGAGAAGGTTGAAACGTGACCTAGCCTCATAGTATTCAGGCGGAGTGTTGTGATATTCCATTGCAGCAATGTATTCTGCAAGATCCATGGGCTTGTCGCGCACAGTTTCATAAAAGAGGCACAATACTGAGTTTATGTCAGAGATTGTATAAGAATGGCCGCTGGATTCCTCAGAGATACTGAAGAACAGAGCTCCTCCCCCGAAAAATGGCTCCCAGTAGTTACTGAATCCAGAAGGTATTCTTGTGATTATTTCATGCAGCAGCTGGCGTTTGCCGCCAGCCCATTTAAGCAAAGGCCTTGCCATTCCATCAACTTTATTGGATAAGGGAATAAAAGCAGTTTCCATAGTGCTGGGTCACAAAACCTTCAGTTCTGATATTTTGGTTTTCCCGATTTTCTTGGATCCTTTCTGTAGAGTCTTCTTGCACCGAAGACAAGTAGAATGAAAATGAGAGTTAGGCCCATTGGTATTTGTGCAGGGGACAGGAATGGAAGAATTGAAATGAGGCCAGTTGGTGCTGATAGCCCTATTGTGGGAAGATAGAGCCACATGAATACATCCGCGGCAAGAATTGCAATTAAAGAGGCTGCAATTGGCTTGTGAATCTCTCCCTTTTCCCTGAACATTATGCCTAATGCTGCCATGATCAGGCCAAGAAACATAATGGCAGAAAATGCAAGGTTGAAAGCCCCACCATCAAAGGTGTTGAACCGCCCATAAAACTCATCTGTTAAATGGATGGCTATGGGCATCAGCAGGCCTATGAGAAACAACATAGTACCTGGAAAAACCATGTGCTCCCTCTTTTCAATGAGAACGAGGGATCTGGCATCAAGCCCTTCTACCATTTGATTCCACCTTAACTTAAATCAGACTCGTTCCATGCATTTCAACTTTTGCTGTGATTTTTTGCGGAAAATTCATGAAGAGAACTAACCTCCTGGAACTGGAAGACATGGATGCATGCAATTGTCCTTCAAAGATGGTCGGGCATTAAGAAAATTCTGGAGGAATGTCCCGGATGAAAGATCTGACCAAAAAATTCCTGTCGATTTACGGTTGGTATGGAACTGCAGCCATACTGGCAGCATATATCCTCGTGAGTTTTGGTCTGGCAGGTGACCTCGTAATCTACCAGATTCTCAACCTCACCGGTTCCACAGCACTTGCCATTATAGGATTCATGAAGAAAGCTTGGCAGCCTGCGGTGCTTGAGGCCGCATGGGCATTTATTGCCCTCGCTGGACTAATCTGGCTTCTGATCAGATAAATCGAGGACGCTTGAAATCATTTAATCGCAACAATGACCTTGTTGTCCAGATCCTGCCATCCAACCTCTACTGCACTGAATCCCGCGTCTAATAGAAATTTAATGTGCTGATCAAGGCTTACAAGATGATTGTGGTTATCAGCTTCTGGATATCTCCTTTTCCGCTCTTCCATCAGGGGCTTTATCTCTTCTACCTTGCCTATTCCTTCCCACCATTTCTGCCAAGTCACGCCTTTTCCGTTGCCTTTCATGAACTCCTGGTGTTTGTGCCTGACATCATTGAAAAGGCTTCTGATCATTTCATTTTCCTTAGCAGGGTATAGGTGGTCTCCATTGAGGAAAATTCCTCTTTTTCCGAGGACCTGGTAAATCTCGCTAAACAGTTTTCCAAGAGACTGTTCATCCAGCCAATGGAGTGCAGTTGTGCTCAATACAGCATCAAATGTTCTAGGTGAGACTACTTGTGTCCAGGCAGGTTCACTCAGATTTGCCTCCAGGAAACTCATTCTTTCATGATCGTATCCAGTGTAGTTCCGTGCAAGATGCAACAAGACCGGATCATAATCTACGCCCACAGATGTAGCCCCATTGAATCTTTTAGTGTATCTGCCACCCAGGGAACCAGGGCCGCAAGCCAGATCTAGGATGTTTGCATTCGCCCCAGAAAAATGGCCCGCGAGGCCAACCAAGAAATTGAATCTTTCTTCTCGTCCCCTGATTTCAAGATTTTGCTGCAGTTCCCAGCTTTCCACCCATTTGTCCGTCTCCCCACTCATGCTAACTGCAAGCCATAAACGCAAATATACGATTTAGATGACCCTATCTCAATTTCGACTGCTAACTGCCATCCATAGTGATTTAGAATATCCTGTAGGCAGAGTAGCATTCACTTCTGCATAAGTTCCTTAATGGACATGTCAACAACTGCATCACTGAGAATTTTAGATGATGTGACCGGATACACAATACCTTTTGCTGCCATGAAAGCCCGGGCATACAATGGCTTAAAAGCAGCCCAGACTGCGTTTAGAAGGAAAGTAAAAGAGCTTAGAACCTGTAATACCAGATAAGTGAAAACCTTCATTGAAATATGAATAAGATAATTCAATAATATATTTTTAAATGGTTCGTTATGCGAATACTCTGTGTGAATGCATAAAAAGATCACTATACCGATGATCTAGATTCGAATTCTGGAAAAAAATGGTTAAATATCGTAAAGGAGTAATGATAATTTGATCAAAAAATGAACAGAAAGCTATTGTCAGTTTTCGTGATATTAGTTGCTCTGGCAATGATTATCTCCACAGCGGCAGTCATTTTTCCTGGAGAGAATCATGCTTCCAGCAGCAACACAGCAGCCTCAACAGCTAGAACTTCATTGGGAAATCTTGCCCCTGCCTCATCACAGACACACCTTAGCCAGAAGAGTGTGAACATCCTCAATACCCTTCATTCAAAGGG
>JAJZOK010000074.1 GCA_021811525.1 Thermoplasmata archaeon
TTTCAAGATACTCTCTTAGATCTTTGTAATAAGGTGTATTTGCGTCAGCTGTCGGCATAAATATCAATATGCAATTTCGAAAACGTTATAAAAGCATTGGCTAATAGCTAATTTGGTTCAGTTAAAGCATTATTTCCGGAGTATTGACAGTTTTTGAAACTTTGTCCAAATTGCATGGGCTATGTGCCAAGAGAATGTTTAGACAACTGGAGAATATGGGCATCCCGGGTGTCATGAGCCAGTTTTGTATATCTATTAAATTGTAAGCAGACTCGCTGTTTTCCCAGTTTGTTGGCTTATGATATCCTAAAATTTTTATATCGGTAGAAGTTGATGCAAGACATGAGCTATTTTTCCTTTCTCATCGATCCAGTATACCGGCCATCAGCTTTTTCAGAAATGACCCTGAGAATCTTCGAAGAAGCGGAGTACCAGGGTGGCGAATTCTTCGACTGCCAGAGGACACTGTCAAAGATCAGGCCAGGCAATCTGGAAGACTGGTACAATGAGTGGTACAAGATAGGCGAAGAGAAAGCTCAAGAGGGTGAGAGAAACCTCAAAAGCGGCCACAACATTTCAGCAAAACAGAATTTTCTGCATGCATACAACTACTACAGGCTCTCCTACTTCTATATGAGCAACAGGGACCAGAGGAAGCTGGACGCTTACGAAAAGGGCTATAACGCATTCAAAAAAGCCACTGAGTTCATGGTTCCAAAACCTGAGTACATCAATGTCCCATATGAGGGAAAGAACCTTCAGGGGATATTCTTCCCTGCACCTACCAAGGGAAAAGCCCCCGTTGTTGTTTTCATCGGCGGGGTGGATGGGCAGAAAGAGGAGGCTTATTTTGTGGGGGCACAGGAGCTTAACCAGAGGGGTATAAGCGTCTTCGCCATAGAGGGGCCAGGGCAGGCGGGTGCGTTGATTCAGGAAAAACTTCCCCTAATAGTGGAATATGAGAAACCGGTTGGCGCATTCATTGATGCCATAGAAAAGAGGCCAGACGTTGACCCTGACAGGATAGCAATTCTCGGCAGAAGTTTTGGTGGGTATATAGCGCCACGGGCATCTGCCTTTGAACCAAGAATAAAGGCTTGTGTGGTTTGGGGTGCATACTACGACATGTATGAGAACAAGAAGTTCCAGCCGCCAGACCTCAACCTGGCAATAATGGAAATGCTCATGGTGACGGACAAGGACAGATTCCTTGAAGTGTCAAAGAAATACAGCCTGGATGGCGTAGTGGACAAGATAAAGTGCCCCATGCTCATCGTCCATGGAGAGGCGGATCCCATGACTCCTGCCTGGAATGCCCAGAAGATGTACGAAGGGGCAAAGTGCGAGAAGACGCTGCGCATGTTCAAACTTGGCGAGCCAGGGGCAGGCCATTGCACACACGATGCACCTTCTATCGTCTATCCATTGATCTATGACTGGCTTTACGACAAGCTCAAGTGACATGGATCGACATTCATTATTTTAACATCTATTAATTAATAATAATCTTTTATTCGCTTTTTCAAGTCTTTTCTGATACTTGGCTAAGTCTAGAATATTAAAATGAGACAAAAGGATTAAAATATATTAAGAACGTGACACTTTTAATATGGCGGAACAACAGAACAGACTTTCAACTATAAAGACTCTCTCGGCTGCCACAATAGGGACGACACTGGAGTGGTATGACTTCTTCATTGCCGCACTTTCTGCTACTGTGGTCTGGCCAGCGGTGTTCTTTCCGACACTGCAGCCTGCACTTGCCCTGGCTGCCTCTCTATCCTCATACGTGGTCACATTTATTAGCAGGCCATTGGGAGGATATATTTTCGGGCACTTTGGAGACAAGCTTGGGAGAAAATATTCTTTCTTGCTGACATTAGCCCTCATGGGCATTGCCTCATTCGGTATTGCCGTTGTACCCTCATACGCAGCAATAGGAGTCATCGGCCCGGCCATGATTATCATTTTCAGGATAGTCTTTGGAGTGGGAATAGGTGGAGAATGGGGTGGAGCTTCATCGCTGGTTCTTGAATCTGCACCTAATTCAAAACACAAAGGGTTTCTTTCAGGCTGGGTAAATGCCGGCCTTGGTTTCGGTGCGGGCCTTGGGGCAGGAGTTTTTGTCCTTACCTCAACCTACCTCCACAGTATCTTTTTCACCATAGGCTGGAGAATACCATTCGTAATAGGTGGAATAGTAGTGATAATAGGCATGCTCATAGTCCACTTTGCCCAGGAAAGCCAGGCTCTTCTTGCCCACAAGAAGCAAGGGGATGTGTCTAACGCTCCGGCAAACGAAGTTTTGAAGAAATACTGGAAAAAGATAATGATGCTTGGATTCGCATACTACTATGCTACGACCATAGTATCCGGAGTGGCAATTGCTTTCGTTGTGCCTTTCCTGATCATACATCATTTCACGCCGGCATTCGCTTATACCACGGTCGTGGTATGGGCTCTGGGAATGGCTGCAGGTGCTATTCTAGGAGCAGCCGCAACGGACTACATCAGTGTAAAGAAAACTGTAATTATTGGAGGCATCCTTGTTATTGCATTCATTTTCCCATACACCCTAATGATTCAGTCCCTTGATCCCGCCCTGATTTACCTTGCTTCTTTTGTGCTGGCATTCTTCACAGATTTCGGCGCAGGGGGCCCAGTGGTAAGGCTGTTTGCTGGGAGTTTCGAGACAAGATACCGTGCTTCAGGAGGTGGCCTGGTATTCCAGTTTGGCGCTGCCTATGGTGGGGTCCTCCTGCTGGTGTTCCCACTGATTGGAGCCCAAAAGGGTGGAATATATGCCATTTACATGGACATCATTGTGGTGATATCGGTTGTGGTGGCACTTGTATATACAGCATTGCTGAAATACGAGGAAGTCGAATACACCTAAACGCGAATTTCCCAAAAATGGGCGGCTTGTACCAGCAGGCAGCCCAAAATTTTCCATTTTTTACATAAAGTCATTTATTCCAGGATGAAACGAATCAGTTTCCGAATGACCAATCAGGCTGATTTTTCCAGGTGCCTGTAAACCTCTTCGCTGCTCATCACATATCCAAAGTTCTTCTGGAAGTTGTCAAGCATGGGTCTGTGGAATTCGATTTCAGGAGTTGAGACGCAGTCCTCAACAACTATTGTGACATAATCCATCATATATGCCCTTCTGGCTGTCGTATCAACACAAAGGTTTGTCTGGGTGCCCACAATCACGAGGTTCTCTATGCCGGCTGCCCTCAGGATGAGATGCATATCAGTATCAAGGAATGCGTCATACCTGTGTTTTACCACTACAGGTTCATCTTCAAGCGGCTTCAGCTCTTCCAAAATCTCCGCTCCCCATGTATTTGGGCGGCATATTGATGGATCAAGGCTTTTCTGGGATGTTCTGCTCACCCAGTTCTCAGTGTTTGTGTACTTGTGGTGGACGGTCTGAGTGTAGATGACTTTCATGCCATTTCTACGGAAATGGCCAATCATGGACTGTACCGCGGGGACGGTTTTCTGGACAACCTCTAGGTTCTGGCCTTTCTTCCCAAGATAACCTTCGCTGCTGATGAAATCATTCTGCATGTCGATAACGAGAAGTGCTGTTTTTGTACTCAACAGTTTGTTCTTGAACGATTTTCCGGTTTGTCTGTCCATTTCCGGCACACCTCGTGATTAAATGCGGTTTTATTATTTTTTTTGCACTAAAAGCAGAATCCTGCCGGAGTAAGTCACTCTTCAAGCTCAACCGGCAACTGTTCGCTAATCCACCGCTGCATTCCACCAACCACATTGGCAGCATTGAGGCCATTGTCCGCCAGGAACAGCGCTGCAACCTCACTCCTGTTTCCATGAGCGCAGATAATTGCATACCTGTCACTCCGGTTGAGCTCATTGAGCCGTGAAGGAAGCTCATTCATCGGGATTTTCATGCTGTTCTTTATGGTCCCGGACTGCCATTCAAATGGTTCCCTGACATCAATCACAGTGTATCTGTCAAACTCCCTGTAAACATCATCAGGGGTGATTTCACCAACACTGGAAAGCTGGAAACCATCCTGTTTCCATTTTGCCAATGCATCTGATATTACCTCAGTTACATTGAGGTCAACCTTCTTCAGCTCTTCCACAGCTTTTGAAGCAGTTTCCCCGTTTTCTGCAACAAGCCCCAGATCGATATCAGTGCCGCTGAGCCATGACTTGATTGATCTTGCCCATCCGTAGGTGCTGAAGGGCGCATTGACTGATCCCGGTACGTGTGATTTCATGAATTCATGGTTATTTCTGGTATCAAGAACAATTATTTCTTGAGACTGAATCTTTTCCATTAGCGAAGCGTAATCCATATTTCCTATCAGGTAGCCAATTTATTTCAGCCTAATAATCTTAACATTATGGAAAATTACCACAGGTAAGGATTGTTTGGAAACGGTGAATTAACAAGCTCTAGAAATGATAATCATTATAAAATGTGGTTATATTTATTTCATTTGTTTGAAAAAAACTCACGATGGTTAAGATTATATGTCTGCATAAGTTCTTCTGTCCACAAATGTTCAAACCCAATGAAGAGAAACAGTTAGGACCCAGATTGGGCATAAGCATCTGGTTTCTCGCTGCAGTTTTCTTCGCCGTGATGTTCTTCGTTATCGTTAACGTAAGCAATACATGGAACATTTTCACAATTTATGCCACTCTTTCCTGGTCTTTTGGAATGCCAATCGTTGTTGTGAGCTTCCTGGGGGCAGTAAGATCGAGAAGCCTGAAACTTTCAAGTTATACGGGAAGGATATCAAATCTCATAGTTTTCCAGATACCAACAATCGGTTCTCCGGAGGTACTTGGTGCACTTTACAGGGTTGTTGACTCCATTCTGAAGCATGCACCTAAGAACCTCGACAACTGGAGGGTCGACGTTGTAACAGAGGAGTATTCCAGGGCACTTTCTGAGATAAGGGACCATTACTCATTCGATTCCCATGTAAACATAGTGGTTGTGCCCAAGGGATATGAGACTGTGAACAACTCCATCAACAAATCTAGGGCAATGCAGTACGGCCTTGAATACCATATAGAGAAGGGGGAAGTCGATGACCAGATTTGGTACTTCCACCTGGATGACGATGCCTCAATAGGGCCGGATACAGTCGCAGCCATCGCTGAGCACATAAAGTACAAAGGAGAGAAATACTACATTGCGCAGGGCATCCTAGCTTTCCCGCATCACCTTTCAAAATCCATCATTGCAAAATTCGCAGACTCCATGAGGCCCACTGATGACCTGACGAGGTTCTACTTCTTCACATCACTTGTGAAGATACCTCTCGTGGGGCTACACGGTGAGAATCTCCTTGTAAGGTCCGATATAGAAGCACAGATAGGCTGGGATAATGGAAACAGGCCGATTTCAGACGACAGCTGTTTTGGGCTTCGTTTCTCGGAGAAATTTCCGGGCAAGTCTTCATTCCTTCCCGCGTTCACTTATGGTGCATCCCCCTCCACTGTAAGGGATATGCTCAGGCAGAGGAGAAGGTGGCTTGTGGACCTGACAAACCTCGGGCTCTTCGGGCCGCTCCCGTGGAGATACAGGCTCATCTTCATCTATTCAGTCCTGTTCTGGAGCAGCATGGTGACTCAGAACATAATCCTGGTCGCCTTGATACTGCAGTTCTTCCACCTGATCACCTTTACGCTAATTACGCCACCCATGGGCGTTATGTGGGCATTCACATTCAGTTTCTGGATCTGGTTCTACTGGAATGGGTTGCACATTAACAACAGCGTTTCGGAAAACCCGACCCCGTTCTGGAAGAATGCTCTACTAATGATACCTCTGTTCTTCCTTGTCATAGGGCCCCTGGAATTCATAGGCGGGGCTTGGGGAATTCTCGCATTTGTCAGGAATGACAGGAAATTCGAGGTCATAAGCAAACCTTCGTGATTTCCTGAAAATTTATTCCAGTTTTTCCAGCAGATCAAATATCCTTGCCGCAGAATGGCAACTAATCTGTCCCGGGCTTGTTTTTTCCCCCACATGGCAGTAAATCAGCCTTGAACCAAGGAGGGAGTAGACAATCCTTGATGCTGGGTCCCCGTCTACTTCCATTACCACAAGGTTATGGTGCCGGTTGAGCAAAGATATGAGTTTCTGGGATGAATTTTCGTTCCTGCGGAGTGCTATTTTCAGGTATCTGCACTTATTGCCGTATTCGTTGGCCAGGGACTCAAGATCCTCATATGCTGGGTCTTCTTTCAGGTAATGCCTGGACAGTATCTGGTCGCTGTAATCCAGCGCCATGAAATTGAGGTTTGAAATTTCTATGTCCACCAGGAATCCATCATCGATGGCAGTTCTAAGGAACTGTTCCTTCTTCTTTGTGTCCACAGAATTCCTCCCTCCCTCAATTGGGTCCCTGATGGTCAGGATAAGCCGGTTTCGAAATTCTTTGAAAATTGCAGGTTCAAGCCCTTTCATGTCTGGGAGGTAATCCAACCTGACCTCTACCATATCCGAATGAATTCCGGATATAGAGTTAAGCAACTGTGTGTTGTAGAATGGAACAGATGCAACCGTCTTAGTCAAAATCTTAATGTCAGCTTCCCTCCCAGTCTAATTATGTCATCATAAAAATGCGGATTGCTCTTTGCAACAGATTCAGCCCCATGTATTATGCCTCCGCTTCTCAGCGCGAGTATTGTGCCAAGCATTGCAATGCGATGATCCTTCCAGTCCTTTACAATGCCTTCGTGATAAATTCCTGTGTTCCTGATAGATATTTCATCGCCAGCGGAGGCTTCAATACCGAAAGACTCCAGTGTTCTAGTTATGGAAACGTTTCGGTTGCTTTCCTTGATTCCTAGAAGCTGTGTGCCTGTTATCCTCGACTCTCCAATGGCAACTGCAGCCAGCGCAGCAAGGGAAACCGCCATGTCTGGGGAATCCTCCACATTTTCCTCAAAGGGATTCACACCTTCCTTTCCTCCGATATGCCAGGATTCATCATACATGTAACTATCTTTGCCGCTTGAATGGATGATTCCCACAATCCTGGAGTCCCCGGAACTCCAGCCAGGATAGTTAAGGCCAGTTATATCCAGTTCTCCTCCCGTAATGATGGCACCTATGGCATAAAAAGATGAAAGGAGAAAATCTCCGGGAACCACTCCCCTGAACCTCAACCTGGAACCCGGGGGCTGAACCTTGATTTCAAGCCCCTTGAAATTCACACTGCAACCAAGGCTGTTGAGCACGCTGCAGGTCATCTCTATGTAAGACCTGGACCTTACGGGAGGAATGAGGTTAATTTTCCCTCCGCCGGCCAATAGGAGCCCATAAATCAGTCCGCTGATGTACTGGCTGCTTTCTGACCCGGATATTTCTACATTATCAGTCGTGATCTTGCCTGAAATCCTTAAGGGAAGGTGATCGCTGCTCAGTGCAGCCCCATTATCTTCAAGCCATGACTTTATGACTCCAAGTGGCCTCTTTTCCAAAGTCTGGTCTCCAGATAGTGTGCATTCCATTCCAAGAAAACCGAGGATGGGAAGCAGCATTCTGAGTGTTGTGCCTGAGCCCCTGACATTGAGGGCACCGGAAGGTGAGCCTTCGATGCCCATTGCATTCTTGACACTGGATATTGCGTTTATAGCTGCCTGGACATCCTCAGACCCCTCCAAATTAACCAGGCTGATGTCACCCAGAAGGCTGGCAAATAGAAGCCTTATTGCTATGCTCTTTGACTGTGGTGCTTTGATCCTGCCACTTATCAAAGAGGGCGAAATATGGGCTTCCAATGCTATATTGGCCTCCTCACCATTGGACTTCCTAACCTGGAAAACAGGTCTAAAATGGGTCCCTCTTCACCCTCTTTCACAAGGGCAAAGAGCGATGGCCCGTTCCCAGAAACGCCCGAGGCCCTGGCTCCAAGGCCCATAGCCTTCAAGAGAACATCAGTTTCATAGCCTAACGCCTGGGAAACTGTAAGGCCGTTCCTGGCCATGGCTTCAATGTAATTCCCGCCGTGAAGCAGGGTTGAAATGCTTTTGAACGCAGGCCACCTCTTTCTTAACTGATCGGGATTGAATTCTCTCCGGGGCCCCCTGGGGAGCAAAACAAAAGTGTATCCATCGGGGAAAGGAACCTTCCTCAGGATTCTCATCTTCGTATTGTCACATATGGAAATTCCGCCGTACAGGGAAGCCGCAACATCGTCCAGGGCCCCTGTAACGGATACTCCCGCCTCAATTGACAGCCTTGCTGCAAGAACCGGAACATCCACTTCCATGCCGGTCAGAGAGGAAAGTGCTGATACTGCACCTGCAGCAACTGCACTGCTGCTCTTAAGGCCACCACCCTGCGGGAGATCGCTTTTCACAATTACTGAAACCTCCCTTCCTGACTTGCCCCTGAAAAAGTCTGTTATGGTGTCAAGTAGGGCTGAACCTGGTTGTTGGGTTCCATACGAAGCATCAACTTCAACATTGATGTCTATTGCGCAGGACGAGCCGAGCCCCAATGGTATTGCGTTGAGGATGGACACGCCGCCGTGGGTTATGACTGGCATTTTTTGATGTATTCCTCCCATCTTTCTTCAATAATGCCTGATTCTTTCTCAGAGAGCCTGGCGTGCGGGATGAGCCCTGATATCATGGCATGATCAACAAGCACAAGTGCCATCATGCCTTCAGCAACTGATACTCCCCTTACTGCAACAACAGGGTCGTGCCTTCCAGTGACTGATATTTCAGCCGGTTCCATTGTATCGAGATCTACGGTCTTAGCAGGAATCCTGATTGAACTTGTGGGCTTGAACGCACACCTCACAGCGATTGTTTCGCCTGTTGACAGTCCCCCCAGCATTCCTCCTGAGAGATTATTCCTGAACCTGAGAGTTTCCCCCCCACCCTTCACAATCTCATCAGCAGCCTCTGAACCCTTCATTCTTGCGGCATTGAAACCCATTCCGTATTCAAAACCAGTTACTGCGGGGATGGTTAGCATGGCCCCTCCAATGTCTGCCTTTATCTTATTGAATATTGGTTCTCCAAGACCCTGGGGAGCATTGGATGCGAATATCTCAGCGATGCCACCGTAACTGTCACCTTCTTTCATTGCGTTCTTTATGAGTTCAGTGAATTTCCCATCAGATTCAGTGTCAAGTGCCCTGGTCTGATATCTCTTTGAAACCAGTGATTTAATTGGATCATTGCAGTGTGTGCCTTCTATTGGCCCTATTGACCTGAGATATCCTGCTACATAGGTCGAAACATGCATGAGAAGCTTCTTTGCAATGGCTCCAGCAGCGACCCTAGAAATTGTCTCCCTGGCGCTTGCCCTTCCGCTTCCCCTGTAATCCCAGTTTTCCCTGCCATATTTCCTTATGAGTGGAAGATCGGAATGTCCAGGGCGCGGTTTGCGGCTCACTTCAGAATAGAGTGAGGAAATTGCGTCAATGTTCCTGAAGATAATGGACACCGGTGCTCCTGTAGTTCTGCCATTGAACAGACCGCTGAGGATTTCAGGCTCATCTGCCTCCCGTCTGCCTGAAACCAGATAATTCCCCGTCTTCCTGAACTGTAGCTCAAACCTGAGATCATCAGGCGATATTGCAAGCCCTGCAGGTATTCCATCCACAACAACCCCCATGGCCTGGCCATGGCTTTCGCCAAATGTCGTTACTACGAATTGCTTACCCAGTGTGCTTGACATTGATAACCTCCATTATTTCATTAAACTCAGGGGAGATATTATTCCAGATTCTTTGGGAATGGATCGCCTGCGAAACCAGGATCTCTTCTCCGGTTATGAGTGAATTCTTTCCCTGGATCCTCGTCCTGAAATCACCTGAACGCGATGCATAGTTGAAGTCAACTGCAAGGGCCGCCTTCATTGCAGGAAACCTGAACTCAGGATAAGAGATGCAGTTTACAAATACATCAGAATCCATAGCTTCAGTGGAGATTGAAGGCTTGAGAGTTACAACCTGGGCATCTATGCCTGCCCTGGAAAGGTCAATTTCCAGCTTCTCTGCCTTTTCCCGGCTCCTGTTGACGACAGTGATGTACATGCCCATATTACCAAATAGATAAGCGGCAGTTCTCGCAGCGCCCCCGGACCCGAAAATAATGCATTCCTTGCCAGAAAGGTCCAGTTCCCTGGCCTTCACTAAATCCTCCAGCGCCAGGTAGTCCGTGTTGTAGCCCTTGTTGCCACTCACAAGATTTACGCTTCCTGTCATTGAAGCCTCCCTGGAGAGCGCCGGCAGCACTTTCGCAGATTCCTCTTTGTAAGGGGTTGTTACATTGAATCCTGATAATCTCCTGATGAGAGCCTGGATTCCTGTCTGGAAATCCTGTGGGGGGAGGTCAAACAAACCATAGACTGCATTGATTCCGTACCTGCTGAAAATGTAATTATGGATCCGGGGAGACAGGGAATACTTTATCCCGTGGCCAAGAAGCCCGAAAATTCCCTGAAATGTCTCCTTACTTTCGCTCAAGGTAATCACTGATGCTACTGAATTCTACTTCACAAACTTTTGGAATTCCTATGCTTTGGGGAATTGGGAGCTTGATTGTATGCCTGGTGCTTTTCTTGTCAGAGGCTACAAATTCTGACAATTGGGCTCTGTCTCCGGCCAGGTAATCCTTTTCCTGAACTGAAAACCCTAGATGCCGGATAAGTGTATGCAGCCCTTCCTGCACTTCCTTTCCTGCCAGGCCCATTTTCACTGCCAAATCTACCTCAAGAAGCATACCCCCAAGGACGGCATGGCCATGGCCTACGGAAAAGTCCGAGGCTGCCTCAATAGCGTGGCCGAATGTGTGGCCAAAATTCAGGACAATTCTCTTTCCGTCCTGATCAAACTCATCCTGGGAAACCAGCTCCATTTTGTCCCGTATGCATTTTGAAAGCAGGTATTCCGTTTTCATCTGATCTTTCAATACTCCATCCATGGTGTTGTCCATGAGGAAACCATAAAGTTCACTGTCCATTATTGCCGCATACTTGGCGATCTCCCCAATGCCGTCTTCAACCAGATTATGTGGCATGATTCGTATTAAGGATGTGTCTACTACAATCCTTGAAGCGCAATAAAAGGTTCCAAGCACATTCTTTAATCCCCTGAAGTTCACTCCCGTCTTTCCACCAAGGGACGCATCCACCATGGAAAGGAGTGTAGTGGGGACGGAGGTATACGGTATGCCTCTGAGATAAAGGGAAGCCGCAAGTCCTGCCACATCCGAGACTGTGCCACCACCAACAGAAACAAGAGATGAACTGCGCTTGAATCTGCCCTCCATGAGCCTGTCAAGTATCTTCAACACGGTATCCAATGACTTTGAATCCTCCCCGTCATTGATTTCAAGGGACTCAAAATTGCCATTCAAACCTGATTCGACCAGCTGCCTGAGGGAATGTGGATACACAACGAGTGAATCCTCAAGCTCTCCAATGCTGGCTATGGCACCTTCTCCTAGAATAATTTCCGTGGTGCCCCTGGAAAGCCTGTAACTAAGATTAAGCATCCTATACCCTGATTGCCTGCCTCAGTGATTTAACTGATTCTGCGAGTTTTGCCAAATCCTGGACGGTAATCTGCTGTTTGCCATCACTCAGTGCCAAATCAGGATTTGGGTGAACTTCAACCAGGATCATGTCCGCACCAGCGGCAACAGATGATAATGCCATGGGGATGACTAGCTCTCTTGTCCCTGCGGGGTGGCTGGGATCTGCGCAAATTGGAAGATGGGACTCATTCTTTGCCCTTGCAATTGATCCGATGTCCAGGGTGAATCTAGTTGCATTCTCGAACGTCCTTATGCCTCTTTCACACAGGATTACTGACCCGTTGCCTTCGCTCATG
>JAJZOK010000155.1 GCA_021811525.1 Thermoplasmata archaeon
TCTTTGACAGGAAGTTTAAAGGGATTTCAGGAAGCAACCTTGAAATAGTTTCAGTGACAGATTCCACCGGAACTTACCTTTCTGAAGGACTGACTCCCGAAAGAATACTTGAACTCAAAATCCGGGAAGGCTTTGCTGATTCCCTTGAGAGAATGGGAAAAGATGGAATCTTTTCCATGGAGCCTGATGTAATAGTTGATATTTCCCCTGCATCAAAAGACGGGAGAAGGGAGATGGACATATATAGAAAGGCATTTTCCAGGAATATATCAGTTGTTACCGCAAACAAATCCCCACTTGCACTTCACTGGAAAGAACTTATGGAAGCCAAAAACAGTTCAGATTCCATGTTTCTCCATGAAGCGACAGTTGCTGGAGGGCTTCCTCTTTTCAGTCTCATCTCGGGCTCAATACTTCCAAGTGAAGTTCTTGAGTTCCGAGGAGTAGTCAGCCTTACAGTGAATCTGGTCCTCTCGAAGATGAGATCCGGCTTAAGTTTCGAATCTGCTGTGAAGATCTGCCAGGATGAGGGTGTTGCAGAGGCAGATTACAAAGACGATACAGATGGAGTGGATGCTGCAAGAAAGACAGTTATACTGGCAAACTCAATTTTCGGTTCTTCCATGACGCTTAAGGAATTAAGATTCGGAGGGGTTAAAGAGGCACAGACTATAGAAGGATGGAGGGATGGAAGAGTTAAGATAGTATCCACCATCAGAAGAGAAAACGGAAACCTGTATGTTACCTCTGGTCCGGAACTGCTATCTCCAGACGATCCACTTCTTTCACTTGGTGAGATGTCCATGGGCTATACAATTAAAACGAATTACAGCGGAACCTTAACAGTGCAATCAGAAAAAGATGGCCCAATTGAGACAGCTTCAGGAGTGTGCAACGATCTGTTTCTTGTTGGCAAAGAAATTATACATAAGAAATGAAGCAATCACCTTATAATGTCATCTATCAAAAGAATAACGGTTCCAATCCCAATACGAGCACTTGGAACAGCAAATGTATATCTGATAGACACAGGCACTTCTAGAATTGTTGTCGACACCGGAATGACAGCAGATGCAATCCCTCCAATTCTTGATGGCATTGGTAAGGAAAGGATAGATTACATATTCCTGACGCACCTGCATGTGGATCATATTGGAAATGCATCTTTACTAAGGGAGAGGTATGGTGCGAGGGTTATCATAGGAAGAGGTGACGCTGAACGCATAAGACAGATACAGGCTAAACCTGATTCATTTGGAAAGCTTCTCGCAGAGGTATTCAGAGAATCAGGTGTTCCAGTTGAACTTATAAGGGAAATTACTGAGAGCCATTCCCTTATGCGAAACCTTGCCACCTATAATAATTTCAAAGATGATATAGAAGTAGACAGGGAGCTGAAACTTGAGGACGGCGTCAAGCTGGTTGAAAACCCGGGACATTCTCCAGGCTCATGTTCACTGATTCTTACAGAGGATGATGCCATCATGACAGGGGATCATGTTCTTCCGGGAATAACACCAAATATTAGCTTCTATGATAGGGATACCGACAGCCTTGGTGACTATCTGAGAAGCCTCCCTTTAACTGGCATGCTTGACATTACCAATGTTTATCCAGGGCACCGGGATCCTTTCAAGGGACTCAAGACCAGATGTAATGAGATATTCCAGCACCATATTTCACGGCTCAGGGAAGTATACAACATTGTTTTAAACCCATCCACTGCATATGAGGTTGCTTCAAAGATGAAATGGAGCAGAGGACGATCTCTCATGTCTATGAATACAACTGAGCAAAATTTCGCCATAGGTGAAGCAATCACACACCTGGTTCACCTTGAAAAACTAGGAGCAATAGAAAGAAGGGAGATGGGAAAAATATTCAGATATCAGACCTCAGGGGATTTCCCGTTTCAGGCTGATGCCAGTATATTGTAATCTTCCTTATTGAGATTTATATTCTTAGCACCAAGAAGCTCGTCGAGATGACTTTTATCAGAGGTTTTTGGTATTGGTATGCTCCTCTCCATTACGTATCTCAACGACATCTGCATGGGTTTGCAGGAATATTTATTTGCCATTCTGTTGAGAGCATCTGATCCATCAATCTTCCCTCTGTTAATAGGCGAATAAGCTATAACCGATATCCCATTCTCTTCGCAAAAAGGGATTACACTGTGTTCTCCACTCCTGCTAAAGTAGTTGTATTCTATCTGATTTGCGGCAATCACTGAATCCCTGCATGCTGCCATTGCATCCTTCATCTGCTGAACATCAAAATTGCTTACACCTATCATCCGGGTTTTGCCCTCCTTCACCAGATCTTCCATTGCTCCAATGGTCTCTCCTATTGGTACAGATGGATTGGGCCAGTGGATCAACAGGAGATCAACATAGTCTGACCCTAGCCTCTTGAGGCTCTCCTCCATGCTCTTTTTCACCTGATCCTTCTGAAGGTGTGTATGCCATATCTTTGTGGTTATGAAAATTTTCTTCCTATCCATTCCATTAATACCCTTACCAACCAGCTCTTCAGAATGCCCTGCTGCATACATCTCAGCAGTATCTATGAGGGTTATACCTTTTGAAAGTGCATACCTTAATGTTTCCACTGACTCATGATCGTTTCTGTAATCAGCCTTTGAAGTACCTCCCATTCCCCAGGTTCCTATACCTATGTCTGAAACGCTTATTCCGCCTATCCTTTTGCTCATATAGAGAAAAGTGTTATCTCCGTTAAAAGGGTTACACATCTTTATCATTAAGATGCATTTTGCCTTACGTATATGAAAAGGTCCAGCTGATTCCCAGCGGGAAAAGTTTATCATAAACATATCAATAAACTATTCCCTGTTTTCATTAGGGGCTGTAGCTCAGCTAGGTAGAGCGCCTGGCTCATAACCAGGTGGTCATCGGTTCAAACCCGGTCAGCCCCATTCTAAATTAGGTCTAAACATTAGATGATGTTACTTAATTATGAGGATTCCCAAAAACCCTCACATAAACCCTTTTTCATGACCAATATGCATGAATCTGCTCCAGTCAAGTTTCCCAGAATGGTACAGGGAGATTGAATCCCTCGGTGAACCCTTAACCGGCATATCTGACCGAATTGACGTTGAAAGGATCAGACCCACTCTTGCTTATCTTTTCAACAATGACACAGAGAAAGGAGGAATGCCCAATTATGATCCAGTTCTCATTGTAAAATTACTGATTCTTCAACATAGGTACAACCTTTCCGAACTGCAGATAGTAAGGGAGATCAGGGACCGGATATCATTCATGAAGTTTCTTGGATTTCCGGATAAATTGTCGGATCGGAATACAATCTGGCATTTCCGGAAGGATTATCAAAGATGGGAAAGGATCGTCTGGTATTCAATGAAATAAAAGAGCAGATCATGGCGAAGAGTAACAGAATATTCCTTGTCAGAATAGCGGAAACTATGGAAATTTAGGGGGAAATTAAAGAGAAAATGTACATGAGAACATGGTGAAACCAACCATGTTTTGCCGCTATTCAGGTAAAATTGGCTGATGCCACGAATTATGTGAAAGATATAGAGTTAAAGAGAAGGTTTTAGTAAAACCTCAAATGATTCTATATGTTTTTCATTTTTTGTCAAATTATGTTTTTTGCGCTTTAGAACACAAATGTTAATTTCTACAGGGACTATAATTGCCTGAATGAAGTCCAAGAACCATTTCTTGAGTTAATGTAATAAAAATTGGAAAAATATCATAAAAGGTAATAAAAATATCAGTAGTCTTCGTAATAGTTCCCAAGATCAATACTCAGGTTATATGAACTGAGACTACCGATTCCGGCGAAATCATTCCATCCTGTGCCTAGGAAGTTGCTTGTTACTTCTCCGGGATACGGCTGAGAATACTCAACCATGTGATACGCAGGAAGCCCGTAGGTATTGCCATAGCCCAGTTCATACAGTGCAGGCTGTAGCCATCCCATATCCTTGGTCTTTGACATTCCGCTCTCATAGAGGTACTGGCCTATGTCAGCGAATATTCCCGCAGAGATTGGCGTCGCAAAGCTCGTTCCTCCTGCTGTGAAGTACTCTCCAAATGATACAGTTATCATCTTGCTGGCAGGCATGGATATGTCAGGCTGTGCCCTCATTGTGAACTGGTCTGGAACTACAATTCTCTCTATTGTCTGGTACGCAGGCCTTGAGTAGAAGAAGCTGTTGCCTCCTCCAGAGCCAACTGCACCTCCATAGAATGAGTATTCAGGCTGGTACCAGCCATATTCCCCTACTATAGCACCGGTTTCATTAAGAACAGGATCTATTCCGCCTACAGACATGATGTACTGTGATGTCATCACTGTCTGATAATAGGTGAGATGGCTGTCCGATGAACCCAGGAATATAGTGGTTCCCTCTGCAACTGCCTGTAGCCCTATGAGATCATATATTTTTGCAAATCCGCTGTCATGGTGGAACTGGAATTCTGCCCAGCTTCCGGATATTACCTGTGGCTGGATTTCATTGAGGAAGTAATAGAGTTCAATGTTCACTGCGTTATCGCCTATTCCTGTAAGGTTGAAGGGTTGCATCACATCATAAATGGTGGCATTTGGCGCCATGGCACCTGACCATTCTACATCCAGATCAGCCTCGACACCTTCAGGATAGGGATTCTGGCCATTTGGAGTCAGGTTGATGAATTTCACTGCAGGATTGTGTATGCCGTAGGTGTCCCAGAACTGGGCAATGCTTGAAATGTTGGCAGATTCTCCGACACCAAGAATTCCAATCTTCATTCCTGTTCCATTGTAACCCATTGCCTGAAGTTGACTGACTCCGTAATAACTGGCGAGGTTAGTTGGGGTCATAACTTCAGTTGAGCCAAATATCGGGTTTCCGGAGAGCCTCTGTACACTTGTAAGAGTTGAACCCGATGTCTGTCCTATAGTAAGAAGTGCATCTGTTGAGTAACTCATTCCATATACATGAACAATCATTGAACTTAACTGCGTTGGAATGTACGGGTTCTGTGCGTTACTCTTGAATATTGTTGCCTGTGGAAGGAATGTTGAGCCGAAGGCAAAGTTGAACTCAGTTACTCCAAATGTATGCAGAACCATAGAAGCATTACCGGATAGAACAAGAACCAGCGGGGCATAGCTGTAGCTCCATACCTTGAACCCCTGATCCATATAGTAGGTTGCGATGCTGTCTATCTGGGATTGTGCAGGATAATACATGTTCTGGAATTCTTGGGCTGTCAGATAGTGATGGAAGTTTGACGAAAGAGGTGAATTCACTGAAGCAACGAATGCTTTGAGATTTCCAAGGTTTGTCATGTTCAGGTACAGCGTTAAGGTCATAGAGGTGTTTCCAGAAACTGGTCCCAAATTGTAAAGATCTCCTGCAAAATTGGATGATGTAATGAGGTAAGGTATGTTCCCTCCAAGCATCTGTGTATTTGCAGGCTTAAGATCTATTACATTCAGGGGTTCGTAATCCCCTCCTACAGATATTTCTCCGCCGTTATTGTATGGAATTGCACCGTCAAAGTTCCACCAGAAGTTACCTCCCTGGTAATCTCCACCAACGATGCTTCCCATTAGAGATACGCCCAGCACTTCGTTTACGGTGCTTACAGATGTTTTCGATATATTCCACATGTTCACGTATACTGAGCTGTTTCCAGTGTATATGTTGTATGATGGGCTAAGGGCAGGCATTTCAACAGTGAAATAGTTGTTGTAGATTGTGTTGTTGGATGCAAACATAACAACACCTGCGGGCTCTCCCCAGACATTTGCGCTTAAGTCAAGGGTCGGAGTGCTGACAAGATCGAGGCTGTTTTCAAAGTAGTTACCCCATATGGTATTGTCCTGACCATTGTAAATTAGCACTGAAGCTGTTTCTGCCTCAAATACATTGTTTCCGATCAGGTTGTTTGAAGAATTCCACAGTATAACATTTGCAAGGGGGAAACCTGCACCATTGGAAGAATACCATCCCGATATGTGTGTGGAGTTCCACAGTGTAAAGTTGGATACATTGTACAGCCAGTATCCAAGGTCATTGGTTAATGGAAGGTGGCTGAGTGCTGCATAGAAACTTTCCGGGTATTCATAGCTTATCCCAAATGACGGCATTGATGAGGCAACCACATACGCATTGGTGTTCAAAAGCATAACACCCTCGAACTGTGGGAAAGCAAAGTCATTGATAGATCCAAAGAGAGGACTTAACGGATAATATTGCTGGTTGAACAGCATATATGGGTTGGATGCCGTTCCATCCCCTGCGTATGATATGTTGGCCAGCTGCGCATTATTCATTGCGAATAGGGGTGTGTATATTCCGGTAAGGCTATTGTACATGAGGCTGAAAGATTCAGTGGGATTAAGAGCAGTATAAACCGGATCATGGTAACTCATCAGGACCTGTGCAGTGTACATTCCAGCTGGAAGCCAGAAATTGTAAGCACCGGATGCACTCAGAGGTACATATCCTACCTGGGAATAGTTGATACTGTTTCCCGGGCTTACAAACATGAATGCATTGCTGGGCGAAACCTTTCCTGTGAAATGATCCATGGATGAAACCGAGGACACATTCCACATTCCGTAGAGCAGGGAAGGCCCAGTTGTCAGTATAGCCTGATCATTTGAATTCCATGATATGGCCTCCCCCATGGATGTTTCTCCTGTGTCAGTACCGAAGTCAAAAGCAGAGGGCACATTCATGTATTGCATAGATGCTTTCATATTGTGATTTCCATGACCTGGACCCATTCCCATTGGAAGTGGTGGCGGTGGCATGTGCTCTTGAAGATTCGGTGTTGCAGGCATATATTTCAGCTGCATTGTGCCGTTTATGTTCATAACTGTTGTGGTGCTTCCTCCTCCTGGTCCGCCAAGCATAATTTCTGCATCATAGAGAAGGCCAAGAGGTGTTAGCTGTGTTCCGCTGACCCTGAAGTAAGAGAATGGAGCTTTATAGCCCATTGGCATTCCATATGTTGAGTTGAATGTTACCCTATCGTAGGTACCGCTCTTCATGATTGTTGGGATTGAGTAATTGAAGAACACCACATTTCTGCCGTTTATCTCAGTCAGGTTAAGGTAAAGCTGAAGTGTGAATGGCAGACTCACCTTATAACTTGGTCCAATGGCTATATGCACTCCAGGATATGGATAAACCTGTCCTGTTGAGTTATAGATTGTGTTGGGCTGCATCACTGCAGTGGGGCTCGAGAAGTTCCATATGTTATCCTCAAATCCAAGAACATGAGTTCTTGTTGAATAAGTTGCCACATTCTGTGTCCAGAAATCATAGTTTGATACACCGAAAAGTGTTGTGTTATCCATTATTGTGTTAAGCTGGAAAGTAAGTGAGTGCGGGCCATCGTTTGCAAGGTTGTAGACACTCAGATTATTCATCTGAATTTGGGCCATGAAGCTTTTTGCATAAAAGTTCTGTCCAACAATGCCATTGCTTGTGTTCATAAGGCCGAAGTCACCTAATCCCATCGGAGCTGGCGATGCAGTATACAAAGGAGAGATCGTTCCATTTACCATTCTGAAATTATGTGTTTTTGCCGGTAAAAAGAGATAATTATTGACATTCCTGGATAATGGATTTACTGAAACCGAGGATCCAGAGGTTGTATTGGACTGTGTCGTTTTTGGCGACACAGTAGGGCTTGATACAGGCTGACTCGTTGCAGAGTGCGAGCCAGTATCTGCCATTAAAGAGCTCATTCCATAGAGGCCGGAAGCCGCCATAATTGTTGCGACAAGAACAGCCAGAAAAACTACTTTTTTATTGCGTTGCATGAATGATACTCCTTGAACGGTATTATAACATTGATTCGCCCATCTGGCTACATAATTGCTGTTTTTTTAACTGCTTGGACATGTGGGACCTTTATTTTTCTGATAAATAATTCATTGGACATATAATAAAATCTATATACTAAAATGTAAAATGTGGTTCATTTTTGGACTGTGAAATTCAGATTTTGTATTAGATAATTTATTTAATTAAGGTTATTGGATAACCATGATTCCGATCTTCAATATGAGTGCTGAATATTGGTTTTTATATTTAAATAGAGAGACTTTAGTGTTTTATTATCTTGCCTGATAGATGCAGCCGTATTTACAATATATATGAAAGACCGGCAGAGGAGTTGATTAAGTATTTTCATCCAATCGCGAATCAAAAATTGAATGATGGCAGAGCTTTTTGCCAGTTGGCAATTATAGATATCCAATTTGGTTTTCAGTCAAAATATACCTTTACCCAAATAGCCGATACACATCATTATTTAGTTAGCTCAGTAACAGGCTTATTCCGGAAACAGTTAAATATTGTTGGGGAATTAGAGGATTAGGCAGACCTAATGAATAAATCTCTGGAAGCAATATTTTCTTAGACAACAATAATTGGTTCTATTAGTATCCTCACTGCCAGCTACAACATCGCGACTATATCTGTTTCTATTTCACCCATAAAATCATACCTTCACCTTGGCGACATTCAGCTGACTCTTCTAACTTCAGCAATTCTTATAGGTGCAATATTCGGAGCATTTGTTTCAGGGATTTTTTCTGACAGATTTGGGAGAGTAGGTATTCTCACTCTTGATATGCTGACATTTATTGTTGCGGGAGTGCTCAGTTCTCTGGTAAACAACTTTACTGAATTATTCATATTGAGGCTGATTGTGGGAATTGGAGTTGGGACTGATTATGTCATTATCTTTGCTTATATAGGGGAGGTAAGAAGAAACGAACATTACAAAAACGTCAGCATGGCTACAGTAATGTTTTTTGCAAATTTTGGAATACTTCTTTCATATGCCATAGGCTGGGTTCTGCTGCTTAAAACTGGAGATATAGCCTGGAGGTATATTCTCGCCAGTGGAGCAGTATTCGGGGCAGTTTCCATTCTGACAAGGATTGGAATGAAGGAATCTGATCTGTGGAAAGCAAAGAGGCTTGGTTCCGTCAGAGGAATTCTATCAAAGATGTTCCATCCCGGAAATAACAGGAGAATTTTCAGATATTCGGCCCCTTGGTTCCTCTATCAGATCGGAGACCAGAGCCTTACACTTTTTCTCCCTGTTATACTGATACCTTATCTTGCATTTTCAGACGCTGGAGGTGCATTCGGTTCAATTTTCGTGAAACTTTTCACAATCCCTGCCTCGCTGTTAGCAATACTTCTGATAAACAGAAAAGGGAAACTGTTCCTGCAGAAATCAGGATTCCTGTTAAGAGCGATATTCCTCGGCAGTCTTGGTCTGATTTTATTTACCGGATTATACAGGGGGCCTCTTCTTGTGATTATCCTCCTTGGACTTGCGTTTTTCTTTGGGGCGATGGGGCCTGACAAGACAACTGTAATGATGCCTGCCATGGAATACCCAACTGAAATCAGGGGAACGGGCCAGGGTTTCAGCGAAACTGCTGGAAGAATTGGTGGCCTATTCGGTGTTCTGATTTACGGGATTCTAATCACAGCTGGACCTGGTATCGGTCTTATCTTCCTTTCAGCCACCTGTTTTCTGGGGTTTGCTATTTCCATGTTTCCTTTGCATATGGGATCTCTTTCCGCAGAATAAGTTTCTGTGTTTCCGAATTCAATCCCTGAAATAGGTCGCGGTTCTGTCCATTAATAGCGAGATTATTCAACATGACACACTATACGGCCTTAAACCCGGGCTATCCTTTCAATTTTCCATACCATGGCGGTATAACTATGTGGCAGAAAGTGCCTGCTGAACATCGGCAATCAGGTCCTCGGTGTCTTCTATTCCTGTTGAAAACCTGATAAGACCATCGCCTATTCCCATCTTATGCCTCTTCTGTGGATCTATGGATCTATGGCTCGTCTCAATCGGAAGTGAAACCAGACTCTCCACCCCACCAAGGCTTGATGCTATCATGGGTATCTTCAGGTTTTTCACGAATTTCTTAGCCTTCTCCAGACCACCTTGCAATTCAAATGAAATCATCCCACCATAGCCTGAAAGATTTCTTTCTGCAATTTTGTGATCAATGAATGAGTTTAGACCGGGATAATTTACCTGCTTTACCTTTGGCTCTGCAGAGAGTGATTTGGCAATCTCCAGTCCATTCAAATTATGTCTTTCCATTCTCAGGCCAAGGGTCTTTGCCCCTCTGGCCACCAGAAAACTCTGAAATGGGTCCGGGTTAGATCCAAACTGCCTCCTGAGATTCTGCATCTCCATGAATATGCTTTCGCCATCTGTTGAGGCGAGGCCATATATTGTATCACTGTGTCCTGAAATATATTTCGTGGCGCTGTGTATAACAACTGAGGCTCCAAGTTCAAGCGGCCTCTGGTTGTATGGTGAAGCAAAGGTTGAATCCACCACAAGAGGAATACCCTGTTCATTACATACCTTTGAAACGTTTGAAATATCCGACACCCTTAGTGTTGGGTTCACAACTGATTCCGTATATACCAGATCGTAACCAGAACTTTTGAACTCACAGGAATTGAATCTGTCAATTGTAATGAAATCAACACTTATTCCCAGCTGTGGCAGCAGATTTTCAAATACTCCATGTGTCTGCCCATAGAGCTCTTCGACGGACAGGATCTTCTTATACCTCCTCCCTAAGGCAAGGACTGACGAAGCTATTGCCGCCATTCCGGAAGAATAGCCAAGGGCAAACTTTGAGCCCTCTATGGCTGAGTATTTCAGCTCGAGAGACTGGGTGGTTGGGTTGTTCCACCTTGAATAAATGTAAGGCTCTTTTCTGATCCTGTCGGTCAGCGCTGTTGGATCATCATTTGGGTACAGAAAAGTTGAGGCCTGAAATAATGGGGTTACTACCGTTCCCATGTGAGTATCCCTGAGTTCGCCAGACTGCACCGCCCTTGTTGTGAATCCACGCCCGGACATGACACAGCATACCAGGTTAAGAAATAATTGTTTCCCTATATTCCATTTTTCCTTCGAAAGGTTCAGGATAAACATATTCAGAAATAAGAGGAGGGAATTACAGTATCCCCTCAGGAGGGCTGAATCGAAAGCACAAAATTTTAAGGCTCTGTTATCCTAACTTGAGATTATAGATGAGCCCTGATAGTGCTTACAAGATAATCCAGGACCCTATAAATGGGCCTGTTAAGGTGCCCGGATATGTTCTTAAGATAATTGACTCGCCAGAATTTCAGAGACTGAGAAACATCAGGCAGTTAGGTATGTGTCACTATGTTTTCCCCGGA
>JAJZOK010000040.1 GCA_021811525.1 Thermoplasmata archaeon
CTCCCTCGGGTTCAAACTTCACAGTAACCATGAATGTTACAAACACGGGCAGTGTGACCCTGAACATGAATCACACAAACATACTGGTTAACGGGAGCCTCGTTAACTTTACATATAGCGGCCAATACCTGTTTCCCCTGGGAAACGACACAGTAGTGTTTACCACAGGAGCAGGAATACATGAAGTGGAAATGGTGTTTAACACGGGATATGAAAAATTTGAAAAGGTAGTGATACCCTAATGGCGTCAATGGCAACCTCGGAAATGATCTTCTTCATTGCCACGCTCATTCTAAGCATCAGCGTAGTAGGCGTGCTTGGTGGCCAGACCGCACATCTTGCCCTGGGTATGCAGAACTCTGCACAGGGTACATCCAGCCAGATCCAGACCAATTTCGAGATCATTAACGACCCAAGCAGCATACCATACCAGAATGGTTATGTGTTCTACATAAAGAACACTGGTGAAACCGGGATATATTTCACAAATACAACTGTAAATGTGCTAATAAACGGCACCCTGCTGTCGGGAAGCGAGATTAGCATGATTTCTCCAGGCAATTCAGGAGAGATCATGCCCAGCCAGGTTGGCGAGATAGTTATCAACCTGACCATTCCCAGTGGATATAATGAAATAACTGTGTCGCTGGCCGATGGGCTGAGCAAGAACATGGAATTCCAAATTTAATGGTGAGGCAATGTATCTGAACTTTTCCCTTGAGGGGGACGAACTGGACAGGAGAATGGGTGGCGGCTTGTATCTCGGCCAGGTGATAACCATAGAAGGAGGCAGCGGGGCAGGAAAGACACTCCTGTGTTTGAGATTAGCCTATGGTTTGATTAAACATAATACGACCGTCGCTTACATATCTTCCCAGTTCCCCATCAGGGAATTCATCAACGAGGCGGAATCGCTGGGCTACCCAATGATGAACGAAATACTTGCAGACCAGGTTTCCTTCATAACATCAGTGTTTCTCATGAGGAAGAACAGGAAAGCAACCCTAGACGAGCTCCTGAGCACGGAGCAGGTCAAGGACAAGCAGGTTCTCATAATAGATGCACTGAACCCTGAAATGTTCAGCGATTATGATGTGGGAGAATATTTCTCTAAACTGAGGAAATTCTCGGAAAACAGGATTGTTATCGTAACAATAAATCCTGCAGATGTCGGGAAAAACAACCTTTCCACTATACATGAGCTTTCCACAACTGTAATATCACTCACTACAAAGGATTTGGCAGGAGAAAGAAAGCATATGGTGGATCTGGTGAAATTCCCCATGGCCCTTAACTCATTCCAGCAGGCCATTCCATTCAGGATAGAACCTAAACGAGGATTGATAGTTGAAATATCAAGCGTGTCGTGAGGATGCAATATGGCAGATTACGTGATATCAGATAGCCTTCAGGTTGCAGTTCAGAGGAACCCGCACCTTTTCGATTACATCAATGAATATAGAGCTCAGACGCAGCGGACTCCACAGTTCGTGCCTGTGCCTGACAACTCACTGAGGGATGTAACTTCCCTGGATATTATATATCCAGTGGGAGACCCAATATTTATTCATATATACACTGATAATGGAACAAAGATCTACAAACCAATTGAACCAGACCTCACCATGGAGGAACTTGGCTTCATGGAACAGATTCTTGGGGTGATACTCAATTATGCGGCAGATTACCCTCCACCGGAGTCTGAGGAAGTGCTGGACCATAACCTTGAAGATATCTACAACAAAGCTGTGACTAATGGGTCAGCTAACAAAGTCAGGATGACATCAGTTACCATCCGGGCTGAACTTCGGGACAAAATGCTCTACAACATCAAGAAAGATGTCATAGGCCTAGGCCCCATTGAGCCACTTATCCGGGATTCCAACATTGAAGATATCAGTGGGATTGGTGCAAATGACATTTTCATTGTGCACAAGATATTCGGTTCCCTTAAGACTAGAGTTAGCTTTGGGGACAATGATCGCCTCTCAATATACAGCAAAAGGCTAAGCGAACGGGTTGGGAGGCCAGTTTCAGACAAGACCCCTATCGTTGATGCAACCCTTCCGGACGGCTCCAGGCTCTCAATTGTGTACAGCAGTGATGTTTCAACACGAGGGCCGAGCTTTACCATCAGGAAATTTGCAGATATTCCAATCAGCATTGTTCAGCTGGTAAGGTTCAACACACTTTCCGCTGAGGAAGCTGCCTACCTCTGGCTAGCGCTTGAGTATGGCCAAAGTGTATTCGTATGCGGTGAAACAGCCAGCGGAAAGACTACAGTTGTTAACGCGATGGTGCCCTTCATAAGGCCTGAATCCAAGATATTCAGCGCTGAAGATACCCCTGAAGTGAGAGCCCCGCAGGAGGCTTGGCAGCAACTTGTAACTAGAGAAAGGGGGGCCGAGGAGAGCAGGGTTACCCTGTTCGATCTCTTAAAGACTGCATTGAGATCAAGACCGAATTACATCATTGTAGGAGAAATTCGAGGTGCCGAAGGATCCATGGCCTTCCAGGCAATGCAAACTGGACACCCTGTCATTTCAACATTCCATGCGGCTTCCGTGAAGAAAATGATTCAAAGGTTCACAGGAACCCCAATCAACATCCCTGTCACTTTCATGGATAACCTGAATATTGCCCTGATTCAGCAGGCTGTCTATGTGAACGGGAAATTCCTGAGGAGGACAACCAGCATAAACGAGATCGAAGGATACTTCGAGGAACTTGGTGGAGTATCAACCAAGCAGGTATTCCAGTGGGACGCGACTAACGATAAGCACGTATTCAGGGGTCTCAACAACAGTTACATCTTGGAGAAGAGAATAGCCCAGACAGCGGGAATGACGGACCCGAAGGCAATTTACGACGAGCTGTTCAAGCGTGCTAGGATCATTGAATGGATGCTCAAGAACAACATAATGTCATATTACAAGGTCTTTGAGCTCATCAAGTCTTTCTACACCAAGGGTGCAGAATCAATACCGGTATATGGGTGAGGCCAATGGCAGAGTTCAGGTTTCTGGGGACAGTTTCTAAGATAGAGTTTAAGAAGAGAGACCTGGCCATCATGGGCATTTCTCTTGTCCTGGTTGTTGTGGGGATAATTCTTTACAACCTTACTGGAATTCTATACCTCGCGGGGGCCGCTGCTGTCGGGGCAGTATTGGTTCTTTTCATTATTCTGCGGCCTGTGCTTGAACGGGATGTGGCCAAGACTGACATCAATTCAAATATACCTTATTTCATAACCGCTTTTGCAACCCTCTCAGTAAGTGCGGCAAACAGGATCGACATGCTGGAGCTCCTTTCCGAGAAGGAAAAACTAGGCAGGATCAGGGATGAGATCGCAAAATTGGTAAATCTGGTCAAGAACTGGAGAAGGGGCCTTTCCGAAGCTGCAATGTTTCTCTCATCCAGGTCACCGAGTGAAATTTTTGAGGATTTCCTCGCAAGGTTTGGCCATGCTATCAACAGCGGACAGGATTTTGAGGAATTTGTGAACAACGAAGCGGAGACCGTGATGAGCAATTTTGAAACCACCTATATTTCTGCCCTGTATACCTTCGACCTTTACAAGGACCTGTATGTTTCCATGCTGCTGTCTTTCGCATTTCTCATAACATTTGTAATGATAATGCCCATACTAATCAACATAAATATTATTCAGGTCCTGTCACTGAGCCTGCTTACCATAGTGCTTGGGGAGGCAATGCTTGTTTACGGAATCAAAGTAGTGCTGCCAAATGACCCTATATGGCACGACACCGGGATTAAGACGCCCCTGCAGATCAAGATTCGAAAGTACCTAATTATTGGAGGCGCCTCGTCAGTTGCCCTCCTTGTCATCTCCATATTGATAAATCTTCAGGCCAGGCTCCCTTTTTACTTCATAATATCCATAGTTGTAACTCCGCTCTTTGTTCCGGGTTATGTGGGCTCAAAAGCGGAAAAGATGGTTGCTAAGAAGGATGAGATGTTTGGAAGTTTCATAAGGTCACTTGCAGGATCGGCAGCCGCAAGGGGAAACATGATAATAGAGGCCCTGAAGGCCATTGTACTGCATGACTTTGGTACACTGACCGCTGACATCAAGGCACTCTACAGAAGGCTTGCATACAGGATCAATAACCTCTCTTCCTGGAAGAACTTCAGTGCAGATACCGGATCTCACCTTATAGAAGTGTTCTCAGAGAGTTTTGTTGAAAGTGTTGAACTTGGGGCAAACGCTGACAAGGCTGGATCTGTCGTCGCAGACAATTTCGACAGGGTTATAAGGCTGAGAAAGAGGAGACATGCCTCCGTTACAAGTTACGTTGGTGTCCTCTATGGCATAACTGGTGGACTTGCATTTTCCCTTGCAATTGCCTTTGGAGTGCTGCAGATCATAAACCAGGTTTTTTCCACTTTCAACGTTTCATCACTTAACTCCTTTGGCATATTCGTATCCCAGCCCCAGTCCTCAATATTCACCATAGAGGCTTTCATTGTTGCAATACTGCTCATACACTCGTTCATAGCAGGGACTGCGCTTAAAATCGCAGACGGTGGAAAAGTCGTACATGGACTGCATCATTTTGTCATCATGACCTGGATAGTAACTGCTGTCATGTATGGTACACTGCAGGTTGTAAGCCTGATATTGGGCGGCTCCCTGTGATATTTCCGATTAATACGAGATAATAATAATATATGAGTTGCACTCTAGAGCAGAGATGGCGGAAGCCGCTACAATCAAGAAAGCCGTCAAGAGACTGAGACAGGCTGCCGAAGGCATGATTGCCTCAGCTGGAGAATCCAGAGAGGCAGCCCAGAAGGAATTCCTGGGTAGCCTTGAAGAACTGGAAGAATCCTGGGATTCAGGCCACATCTCCCCTGAAGATGATGCCTTCCTTGAAGTGGAAACCATATTTGAAAACCTTAAGGCAGCGGACCACGACGTATTCCTGATGGGCCTGGACAGAGTCCTTTCATTCGTCACAACATCACCGAAACTCTGGGACATGAAACTGTCTGAACTGAGTTCCATCGATGCATATTCTGAAATCCTAGGGCTACTTGGCATGGATAGGCCAATTTCCCTGAACGAAACCAATCTTGATATCCTGAACAGGGCATCAAGGGAACTTGACCGTTATCCAGAAACTGTCGTATATCTCTCAGGAAAAGGGTCATACGACCGTGAACTCTTCCAGGGCGCCGTTTCTCAGGGGCTCGATTTGACTTCAAAGGCAGCAATACTAAGCAATTTCCTGGCTGGAAAGAATACCCAGTTGGCTGAGAATTTCCTGGAACTTATACTTTCAAAAGGCGAAGATAACTGGGCGGAGATAAGGCTCATCGAACTTTTCGAGAAGGAAAACCATGAGAAATTCATTGAAGAAGTCCAGAAACTAGAACCTGAAAAGATAACGGAACTTCAAGACCTGAGGAACATTGGGCTTCTCCTTTTGCGGAATGAAATGCCGTCTTTTACGGTCAAATTTGCACTGAATGGCCTAAAGCTTTTCCCGGAAGATTATGAACTCCTGAAGCTGAAGGGGGAAGCGTTGCTTAAACTCAATGAGACTGTTGAGTCTTACGAAATTTTCAAGCATCTTGCAAATAGAAATAATTCTGACATAGGTTCCATTAAGAATGCCATAAATCTGGCATTTTCGCAAAAACTCTATTCTGAGTGCCAACAGCTAATAGAGGCCTATCCTGCCTCAATGGCAGACCCAGATGTTTTGGGCAAGAAAATAGAGTGTGAAATATCCAGTTCCAAATTCAATGAAGCAATTAAGGACCTGGATCAGGCACTGGCCAAACATCCTGATGACAAGGGCCTCCTAAATCTCAAGTTGACTGTTCTCATAAAGCTTAACAAAGAAAGTGAGGCGTTCAACCTTGCAAGGGACCTTATGGAGAAGGACCCTGAGAACCACGAAGCTACCTCTTATGCAATGAACTGGCTATTCAAACGCGGAGAATACGATTCCATAGTAACTTTATGCGAAGACAATTCCAGCATCAAAACAAAATTCCATCCTATCTATGTAGCCTGTGAAATTTACGAGGATGAAAACAAATCAGCGTTGAGGGAACTTGCTGAACATCCCGAACTGATGGATTCCCCAGAAGTGGTGGATTCGATATTTTTCAATGTGCGGGATGATGATTTTCTCGGCAGGCTTGATGATATTTATGGGTCAAGAAAGAACAGGACCCCGTATTACAAGCTAGTTTCCAACCGTTTGAGGGGATTGCGTCCAAGGATGGACTCTCTGGATGATTCAATAATTGCAGGAAACACTTCTCAGGCCCTTGCCTACATATTTTCCTATGAATATTTTTCCACGAGGAACCCAGTTGTTCCCGACCGGATAAGAAGCATGCTATATACCTCGCAGTTCAAGGAGATAAGGGGACTTATGGATTTCCTCACCCAGATTTATGAGGGAAGATTCTCAGATGATGTCGTAGATTCTGCAAGATTTCTGTTCCCTTTAACTGAAGCTTACATCAAATTGGGCAAGCTGGACAAGGCAGAGGCACAGCTTAACCGCACCTCTCACTCAGAAGTTGACCCGTTCTACAGGTACGGCGTAGCCTTGATCGAATTCAGAAAAGGCGAATTCAGCACAGCCAGAAAGTATGCAGAGAGTGCCCATGACCGGCTAAGGAATGCAGACTTCCTGAAACTTCTCCTGAACATTGCGCTCGCTACCGATGAACAGAAGAAATTCAGGGAATATCTTGAAGAAATCGTTGGTATGAATATTCTGGATTTCTTTGACTTTTCAGAAATATACCAGACATTAACAAAAAACAAACTCTGGGAAATGGCTACAATTCTCCTTTCCTTTGATGCAGAGGGGCACGTGCGGAACCCATGGATAGTGAAGCTCAGGCGCGACCTGGCTCTAGTCAACAAGGAGTACAAGAAAGCGGGTGAAGCATCCATGATTCTATTCAGCACAAACCAGTATGACCAGGATGACGTTTTCAGGCAGATAAGCATTTACCAGAGCTTAGGTAAGTCATCTGAGATCCTTAATTTCCTTATTGACCTGGAGACAGAAAACAGAACAATCTGGCTTGAACTTTTGATTGGAGACACCTATATGGGCTCCTCAAAATTCCAGGAAGCCCTCCAGCATTATTCAATTGCCATTTCCTTGGGGGCTGACCCGGAGAAGATAGAAAACTATGTGACTTCACTCATGGAAGTTGGAAAATTTGAGGAGTCGGAAGAACTCATTAAGAAATCAGATAATAAACTGCTTCAACTGAAACTACTCCAGAAGACTTCAGATATTCAGGGAGCGATAGAACTTCTAGGAAAACTGACATTCAAGAAGGATGAGGACCAGGATATAGTTCGATATGCAGTGGACAACCTGTGGTACAACAGAGATATGAGAGATTTCCTGGTTAACCTGTACAAGCAGGAGGGTTACACTTGGCTGGGAAAAATTATTGCAACCAGGACTTTTGAGAGCAACGACACTAAACTTGCCCTTGAAGTTGCAAAGAACCTAAACAAGAACAACCCTGAGGACCTTGAGATAATAAATCTCTATGCAGAGCTTCTCATCAAGTCAGGCCAGAGGGAGGACGCAATAGAACTCCTCCTGCAGAGCCTGAAATATTGTGATGAGTTCTCAAGGGGCCTGAACGTGACAAATACCCTGCTGAGGCTTTACTATGACGACCGGGATTACGAAGCGGTAATCCATTTTTACGAAACCAATCCGAAGTTCGTTGATGAAAGGAGCCTCCAGTTTGTCATAAGGAGCTACATGGAGGCAGATAACTTCGACATGGCTGAAAAGCTCATGGGAAGGTATGAAGGCACCCTCCTTACCAAGGAAACACACAATGAACTCAGGGAGGACCTTAAGACCAAGAAGGAATTTATGGAGACTATCTTCTATGTCAGCAGGCTCCTCAAACTCGAATACAAGGTGGGTAAGAAATTCGACAAGAAAGAGGCCTTCTATAAAGCGGATATTCCCATTGAACAGATTGAGCCTGTGTTCCAGTTCCTTGCCAGCAGAGACTTTTACTTCGATGTAAATGAGGAAAAATATGAGATCCTGACAAGGGATGTTATACAGAAAGCCGCCAAGACTGTAGACCTTGAAAGCCTCAAGGACCTATCCATAAACATAATTTTCAACAACCTCGACAGAAAGGACCCAGTCCTTGCCAGAAATATATACATATACATAAAAGACCAGATGGAAATAGCCAGAAGGCCAAAACTGAAGGATGAGACACTTCTGAAACTACTAAGAGTTGCACTAAAGGAAAACATCAAGCAGGAAACGCTCCATATTGCATTCTTCCTAAAGATAGGCATATCTGAAGCCCTAGAAGTCATGACCCTCATGGAATACATGTCAAAGATGAACGAAGAGGGCGAAATCTGATTGCAATCATTTGGGTATTCCCGTTTGAGAAGGGAAGTGCAGGACATACTCATTGCAGTATTTGCCTTGACCATGGCCTTTTCCATCTCCATTTTCAGCCATTACTCTTTCAGGCTTTCCCCGTCCCAGGTCCTGTACTATCTCGCCCTGAGCGTGGCCGCTGTTTGTCTTGCCTTCCTGGCCCACGAACTGGCCCACAGGCAAATAGCAAGAAGATACGGAGGACATGCTGAGTTCAGAATCTGGCCCATGGGCCTTCTCAGTGGTTTGATCTTTTCATTCCTCGGGTTTGTAATTGCAGCTCCTGGAGCAGTTTACATAGAGGGTGTCTTCGGACAGGGGAGAGTTGGTAAAACTGCCCTTGCCGGACCAATGACAAATCTTGTTTTGGGGACTGTTTTCCTTGCAGCAGGTATTTCACTTAGCGGGACAATTTGGGCTTTTCCAATGGGGTATCTATCACAGATTAACCTTTATCTTGGAGTTTTCAACATGATTCCAGTCCATCCTCTCGATGGCCAGAAGGTGATATCCTGGAATATACGCTCTTACATTGTTATTGTGGTAGCCATGGTTTTCCTGGCTGTAATCTCATTTGTGATATTCGGGTAAGCAATTCAGGTATTATTCACTCCTTGGGCGTAAGAAAGAAAATGGAATTTTCTCCCACCTCTATTCTATAGGATATCCTATAGGTAATGGGAAAGTCATCAGTAACAACCAACACAGCCTTTGATCTGGACAGAAGTTCCCAGAGCCCAGGGGATGGTTTAGCAATCACACCAAGGTAAAGGGGATTTTCTGAAGCTTTGAAAAAATTTTCAACACGATATTCTACTTTCTCGCCGTTAATGGCCGAAAGAATTTTCATTTTTGGCATTTTCAACTATGACATCTGGCTAAGGATTATATATTTTCCAGAAATTTGGTTCAGTCTTAGTTTAGGTATTCAAGGAGCAGGTATCCTGAATCCCGTTTAAGAAGGCAATGGTTTAGATGAGATACAAAGAAAATTGCACGTCCTGCGGAGTCGGACTTGTCCAGACTGGTTACTCCATATTTGAATGCCCACAGTGCGGTGAAGAGCTTATCGGTCGCTGCAAAGACTGCCGCGAACACTCCACTAAATATGACTGCCCAAAATGCGGTTTCCAGGGGCCATGAGGAGATTTTAATGGGAGACGTAGCAGTACTGTTAAAAATTTTGCCCACAGACGTGGAGCTTGATATCAACGCCATCAAGAATGAGGTTGTAAACAAGGTAAAACCTCTTTGTGAAGTAAACAAGGTGGAAATTATCGAAGTAGGGTTTGGCCTTAAGGCTATCAAGCTGCAGGTCATTGTGCCGGACCAGGAAGGTAAGATAGACCAGGTTGAACAGACCATCTCCGGTGTTGAGGGAGTTGGCCAGGTAGATACAGAAGAAGTTACTCTGGTCTGATGTCACTTCCATGGCTATTTTATAACTTCTTTTTCGATTTTTTCACGGGAATCCTTTTTCTTATCTTTTTAGGATTGACATATATAGCAGCAGTTAGGAACCAAAATGGATCTTACTCTGGTCAACCACAATCCAGAGCCTTAGTAATAGTCCCATGCAGGGGCCTTGATTATTCCCTTGATGCGAATCTTAGAAGCATAATGAAGCAGGACTACCACAACCACGATATCATAGCCGTTGTGGATTCCCCAGATGACCCGAGTGTTCCTGTGCTTGATGCGGTTGGAGTGAAATGGCTGCTTGCAACGGACCAGTGCAAAAACTGCAGCGGCAAAGTCAGGGCTATTTCCTCTGCTATTGCTGGGTCTAGCCCATACGAAGTTTATGTTATTGCAGACTCGGATATTCTTGTTAACCCCGATTGGCTCTCGAAACTGCTTTCCCCTATGGTCGAACCTGAAACTGGAATTTCTACCACTTTTCCTTATTTTGAACCTGTGGGTGGATTCTGGTCAAAGGTGAAGCTTGTCTGGGGTTTTGTTGGCCTTGGCATGATGGAATCCAATCTCACAAGGTTTGGATGGGGCGGTTCTCTTGCATTTAGGGCTGAACTGATCCATGGTGATGGAATGGATTTCTTCCGCAGCTTTGTATCAGATGACATAGCCCTGACAAAGCTCTGCAAAAAAATGGGCCTGAAGATCGCATATGTGAAGGAAGCTATGCCCACAATCAATTCACCGGACGATTTTACAACCTTCATGGAATGGGCAAACAGACAGACTGCACTTTCAGTCTATTCCACAAGAAGTGTGCTCAAGTTCGGCCTTATTTTTTACGGTGCGTCAATCCTCCTGTTCATTTCATCCATAGTACTGTCTTTTCTGGTTTTTCCGCTCTTTGCTCTATTCCTGCTCCCAACATTCATAAATGCTGCAAGGGCAGTCAAAAGATCGGGGAAACTGCCATTTTACTCATTCTTCATAAGCCTGCTCATACCGTTCATTTACATCTATAATCTGGCGAAGGCTGCCAGTATGAAATCCATAAGCTGGAGAGGGAGGGATTACTCACTTGAAGAGTAATCTGGGTAAATTCTTATATTACAATACAATGAAAACAAGGTTAAGTTGACTGACAGTCCAGAATATGAACCCATTTTTGGCACCAATGGAATACGTGGAATACCAAACAAAGATCTCACCGTGGAATTCGCCCAGGAAATTGGCAAAGCCATTGGAACCTACTACGGTAAAGTATCCGTGGCAATGGGCAGGGACACTAGAGATAC
>JAJZOK010000094.1 GCA_021811525.1 Thermoplasmata archaeon
TTAGTCGGGAGGACAGAGTACAAGTTACGAGTCGGTGACTACAGAGTGATTGTGGACATTGAAGAAAATAGAAGAGTTATCATTGTTAGATCACTGGGTCATAGAAGGAACATCTACAAGTGACCAGCCTCACTTTCTTGATCGTGTTTTTACAATCATGAAAGTCAATTGCGGTTAGAATGGACCGGTCGGGATTTGATTAAAGTTTTAAGGGAATACGAACTTATTAATTGAGTAATTCATCCAAACTTCTTTCTTGTTTTATAAGTTCGCTAATTTTCTCCTTAAGCCCATCAGACATTAGATCACAAAATCCATAATGGCACATAGAGACGTTGAATTCCCCTTGCATTGCCCGTTCAACTAAATTCGGTACCTTGGAAATATCGCCTCCACTCCGCTTCATGATTTCATTCTGGATTTTTCCCGTAAAGCCCTTAATTTCATCAAACACTTGGAGCTGCTCGTCTGAAGAAGTAAATGTTGAGGACAACCGAGACATTGCGTCGATACCAACTACGCCCTCAGAAGTACTAAGTCTATCTTGCAGTTGAAGGCCTAGATCCAAGAGTTTTACATATTTTCTGATTGTTACAACGGATATGCCAGTTTCCTTGGACACTCTATCATAGTCGTGATATTTTTCAAACAGTGAACTGTAGCCCCTAGCCTTATCTATAGGAGACATATCTGACCTATGTATATTTTCTATTAGTGATATTGTGAGATAATCGGTATCGTCTGACTCGCCCCTAATAATTGCAGCAATTTTTTGATATCCTAGTTTCTTGCAAGTGAGATATCTCCTTTGACCTACAATTAACTCGTATTCGTCTCCTTTTTGAACTACAGTTATTGGGCTGAGAAGACCTTTTTCCTTTATACTGTTTGCCAGGTCGTCGAGATTTGCCTCTTCATTCCCGGCCAACAGGTCTTTTCTGGCATTTTGTTTAGATATTACTATTTTTGACATTTCTATGTCTCTGACTTCCATAGAATCATATCTAACCAACGTTATTTAAGAGTTGTTTCGTACCATGGAGCCTGTATGAGCATTCATTGCCTAACAGCCCAAGAATGCAAGGAGTGGGGAACTATGGTATTAATATATGGCTTAAGCCTATTTTTTTTGGGAGTAAGTGATTTCAATGAGTTTAACGTCGATAATGAAAGGGGGGTTTTCAAAAGTGGTTGTTGCGAATATTCCTATTCCAAAGAACCAGTTTAAGTCTTCGAAAAATTGTGTTGCTTGCCCTGAAACCAAGAACTACTCCCTTATTGGGACAGCGTTCAACTACCTTCTTCGGTCAGAGTTGAAGCGTCTCCATCCAGAATCCGTGGAAAACGGATTTATTGCCGAAACAGCATCATGTTGGTCGATAGGCACGTTAAATCAACTGGCTATTTTCAATCTCAAAATGCACAAATAGGTCCAAAAGAGTTACGTACAATGAAGATTGCGTCGGAGAGTTATAAAGAGAAAAGGGCCGTCTTCGTTGCGGGTGGAGCTCTCACGGATGATTTTATAGAAACAACGATTAAATTTGCAAGAATGGATACAGTTTTTAGAGCGGGAATCTACGATGATGTGAAGAAAAAAGTGGACTCACTCGGCATAAAAGACATAAGGGCACTTTATAACTTGATTCCTGAAGAATTCAAGAAATTCTCAGACCCGATGTTGCTTGACTCCATTTTTGGAGAAGCTTCGATGAAAGTGGGTGGGTCCGATGTAGATTTGATTATGGGCGATACTATGATCGACATTAAGACCACTAAGGAAATGAAACTCGACGAGTATATTTGGTCACAGATTGTAGGTTACCTAATCCTTGCGGATGAGGCTCATAGAAATGAAGGGGCTCTTCCTAATGTCGAAAATCTAGGCCTGTACTTTTCTAGGTATGGCTATTTGTGGAGAATTAAAGCAAGTTATGTGCGAGAAAACCGCAATTACGAGGATGTGAAGAAGAAACTCTTAGGAAAGGGACGTGCGCTTTAAACTTGGAAAGCACATTTAGAGAAACGCAGTTGACCTTTGTAAACCTTTTTTGCGCTGAGATCGGAATCGTTCTTTGACAATAGTGTTATCACTGGTTATTTTGCTGTGGGTGAGATTCTTCATCACAAAGCAAAGAAAGCTTTTATTCTTATGTGTCCATTACACATTAGGAGGATTTAGAAATGGTCGAGGAAGAAAGAAAATTCGAAATCATCGTTAACGGCAAACCTAAGCCTTGGTACGAAGAGACTATAAACTACTCGCAAGTAGTTGATTTGACATTTCCGCCGCCACATAAACCCACTGAAGTATTTACAGTGCAGTATAGCCATGGCCCTAAAGAAAACCGTGAGGGAACCCTTGTTGAAGGACAGGCAGTGACAATTAAAAGCGGCATGATTTTTGATGTTACCAGGACTGATAAGTCGTAGCCCTGACCTGAAGCAACTCAGAGACGAGGGCTATGACATAAGTGTGGAAAATACCTATCTTTTGGTCAACCACGTACCTTATGTAAACAGCCAGAGGAACGTTGCGTATGGAACACTGATTTCGACTCTCGACCTAGCAGGTGATAGAACCACAAAACCACGGAATCATGTGGTCTTGTGGGCAGGCTACTTCCCGTGCGATTCTAAAGGAGGGCAGCTTTCAATGCTAGTCAATGAGCAGAACAAGAACGAGAAGATACAGGAAGGCCTCGTTGCAACTTTCTCATTTTCACAGAAGCCCCGTCCTGAAGGCTATAATGACTACTACGAAAAAGTTACAACTTATGTTCGAATACTTGAGGGCCACGCTCACGCTATTGATCCTAATGCGACAGCCAAGACTTTTCCAGTGTTAAAGCCTGAGGAAGAACAATCTGTTTTTTGCTATATGGATACTGCATCTAGCCGGGCTGGCATTTCTGCAGCCAATGAGAAGTTAAAGAGAGGTAAAATCGCCATAGTGGGATTAGGAGGAACCGGTGCCTACGTTTTGGATTTCGTAGCTAAGACTCCGGTCGAGGAGATTCACCTCTTTGATGGAGACTGTTTCCTCCAACATAACGCCTTCCGATCTCCGGGAGCTCCTGCCATTGATGACCTTGAAAAAAGGAAGTACAAAGTTGAATGGTTTGCTGAGGTCTACTCTAAGATGAGACACAATATATTCCCGCACGCCCAATCCGTTGATGAAAGAAACGTTGGTGACATGAGCGACATGAGCTTCGCATTTCTTTGTATGGAAGGATCAAGTAAGAAAGCGATAGTTGACTTCCTTGTTGAAAAGAAGATACCTTTCATAGACGTGGGTATCGGCATGTACAATGATAATGATGTCCTTGGTGGCAACGCACGGGTGACAACCTGCACTCCCGACTTTTATGGGCACATACCAAAACGAATCAACTTTACGGGCGACGGAAACAATGAGTATTCACGTGACATACAAATAGCAGACATGAATGCCCTGAATGCGGCCTTGGCAGTTATCAAATGGAAAAAGTTGTCAGGTTTTTATTTAGATATGGAAAAGGAACACAACACGACTTACGGCATTATCACGAATGTTATAACGAACGATGATCATCTTGAAGAAACAAAGAACAATCAGGCCTGAATTCGTCGAGTTCATTCCCGATGATGTGAAGGAGGGTGTATTATATATATCCATTCGTTACGGCACAGCAACGCATAGATGCCCCTCTGGCTGCGGTGAAATTGTAGTAACGCCCGTCAAACCAACAGATTGGACACTTATTTGGAACGGCGAATCCGTCTCGCTATATCCATCAATAGGCAATTGGAGTCTCCCGTGCAAATCACATTACTGGATACGTGAGAACAAGATTATCTGGGCTCGAAAGTGGGACACAAGTGAAATCGAGCTGGGAAGAGAGATTGATGCTAGGAGTAAGGCCCGTTATTTTGACCGTAAGAAGCAGCAATGCCCAGATGATATTGATAAAGAGTAGGGAGCTATTTCGTATAACCACCTATAAATATTCTGTTTGTTTTCCCCTACCCTTTTCCAAAGGTATGGTCGCAGTGCTGTGCAGTTATTGCCATTTGAATAGTTGAAGATCAGCACAGCACGAGAACCCCTTCATATCCAGTAATTCCGCACTGAGCGTAGCGACATTGTGCGGTCAAAAATCCCCTCCCCTGTTCCCTTTAAATTGCACTCCGCAGGAGAGAATAATGTGCCCGAAGCGAGCCGGAAGTCTTGCGTAGCAAGACCGAGTGGTGTAAGCGTTAGCGGTGGGTGGTGTGGAACACCAAGCGAAGCGAAGGTGTGTAGCACCATAGATACACCACGAGCGGCGAGCACAGGACACCACCCTGAATGAGCAAGGCGAATGAAGGGCTCTTTGAAGTAGAGTGCGAGACGTAAATCAAAAGAGGGGTTAGGGGTGAATCTTGATTGAAGGCGAAGCATACCAAAAGGTATTAAAATCTGAAAGAATATAGAGTTATATTATGACCACAGCAAAACAGTCAAGGCTTGTAAGCATTCCAAAATCGGATCTGAATAGCCTTGAGGCCACCATTGAGACTCTTGAGAATGAGTATGTAATGGATCAACTGGAAAGGAGCGAGCAGGACATACAGAAGGGAAGAGTTAGGAACGTTAGAGAGTTCCTGAAAGAGCTCTAATAATACTTCTTCGCCTCGTCTTTGTGAAGGATTGCTCTGAGCGTCACTTTCTTCTGCTCCTCGTTTATTTCATACCAGACCCTGAAAGGATCAATTCTGAGCTGCCATAGTCCGTGAAGCTTGCCTCTCAACGGCTTCCCTGACTGCGGTTCCTGTTCCAATCTCTCCGCCATGTGTTGCAGCCACTCTTTCTTATCCTTATGGTTCCTAGAGAATTCCTTCTCAAATGCTTCCGTGGATTCTACGGTGTAGGTCATCTAGGTCGCCAAGTGTCTTTTTATGATGTCCTTGATGTCTGATGGTCTGAAAGATACATCCGATTCCCACCTTCCGAATCTTGCATCGGAATTAACTGCATCTATCCACTCCTTAAGCGCTGTCCTCTTAGTCCTATTCTTTTCATCATCCACACCTTTGACTTCGAGTACCAGCATCTTTCCATTACTCAGCTTAATCAGGAAGTCGGGATAGAAACTGTGAACCACGCCCTTGTAAAGGTAGCTTATGACGAAACCCAGGTGATCATTCTTGACCCAACTCACTATTGCGTCATTATTTTCCAACTCGTACGACTCTGATGCTTCCCATGCGCTGTCATATACAACATGGCTGATGTGGGACTTATTAGCGAGCTCACACGGCTTGCTTGTGTACCATGTGATCATTTTTCCAGTGGACTTTATGGGCATCTCCTTGTCAAAAATCGGTATCAGTTTCTCGGTATTTTCAGCACGTATGGCGCTGAAGAGATGCTGGACTATCTTGTTCAGGTTCAAGAGGATAAGAAGCCTCTTTTTTAGATCCTCCCTGTATGATTCACTCTGAATAACAAGCTTATCTGAATCCAAAAATGCCTCTACTATTCTGATCAACTGTGCTATTAGATACTCCTTGCTACCGGGCCACGATGGTTGTATCTGGTCGAAAACATCTCTGGCAGCCTCGAATATTAACCTCTGCTTTCTCAAACTGGTGAGCAATTTCTCCACCTGATTGTTTGACAGATCAATTACTTTCAGTTTCTTTGTAACATCAGGTTTTCCTTCGATTATCTGCGCCAATTCAGCTTTCAACGGTGTGTCTTCGGGGTTGAGCTGCAGTTCTTGAACTTTCTCGAGATCGATCTTTAACTTTGGAGTGTATGTATGATTGATTCTCAGGACATTTGGCCAGGTCAGTTCAAATTTTTTCTTATCATCGTCAACATGGACTCTCGTCTTCGGTGTAGGAGGCGGCGGAGGAACACCACCTTCATGTCCAACACCCTCTCCTTCGTGAGGGAGGAATGTGAACGGCACGCCAAACACATTAACATATTCGGGCTCAAAAAGACCGTCTTTATTCACATCATAGGACGTGCGTCTCAAGCCTCTTCCTACTACCTGTTCACAAAGTAGCTGGCTTGTGAATGCCCTTAGACCCATGATATGTGTTACAGTCTTTGCATCCCAGCCTTCTGAAAGCATTCCGACTGAAATAACATTTTGAATTTTTTCACCAAGATGCCCCTTTTGTCCTACCGTGTCTACTTTTTCACGCAGTTCTTCTGCCACGGTTTTCTTCGAAGCACCACCATTGCCATTAAGCCCGGATTCAGCCTCGTTGAGCACTCTTGTATCTATCTGAAGAGTAGCATCAGGATTTTGCAGTTCCTTGATCCTGATCTTTCCTTTATCTAGTGAAAACTTGACTCTGGCAGCCGTTTCAGTCCTGTTGCATACCGATATCATTACAGGGGGAGTTTCAGCATTATTCTCCCACAGTTTAAGCGTCTCAACCCAGTCAAGGCCCAAGAAGTAATATGCTTTTGTTACAAGGTCTGGTAGAGCAACTTCTTTTTCCACTGCTTGGTTCAAATCTGATTTTACCTCTGGAACTGCATAAATGTGATAGAATTTTGATTTCATCGTTTTGGCATCCGGCGTTCCATCATCCCTAACAACAACTCTGGGAGTCTTTACAAGACCGGACTCAATCGCCTCATTTAGACCAAAATCGCTTACGATCCAGCCGAATAGGGATTCTTCGCTTGCTTTCTTTCCCGAAGGAAAGAATGGAGTGGCTGTGAAATCAAAGCATCGCATGATGTTTCTAACCTTATTGATCTTGTCAAGGCCACCTATCCATACAGTGCTCTCAATGGCACTGTCCTTCAGGTCTCTCTGCCTTACATATTTTCCAAGGGCTTCCGGATTAATTCTCCAGGCGTGGTGTGCCTCGTCGTTGATGACCAAGATATTTTTGGCATCTTTCAGTTCGCCAAGCACTTCTCTTGCATAAGATTCATCACTTTTCACACCGCGCTTGTCGACACTTTTTTTCCTCTTAACCTGGTCTTCCGTTTCCCATTCGAGAAGGTGCCAGTTGATGATTTTGACACGTCCACCTCGGAGCTTGTCATACATTCCAGAAGGAATCAGATCAAATTCCAGATAGTAGTTACTCCCCTCAGGGGCCGTTGGACTAAGGACTCGGAGTCTATTTCTTACCGTAAGCCCAGGTGACACAACGAGGATGTCCTTGGAGAATCGTGTGTCCTGCCTGTAACTCATCTTATTGATAATCTGCCATGCTATGAGCATGGCCATGACAACTGTTTTCCCTGTCCCTGTGGCCATTTTAGAACATAAACGCTCTATGTTACCACCATCACCCTCTAGCTTTATTCCTTGTTTCTCATTGTCTGGGGCCTCTATGAACCATATCAGTGTCTCGATTGCCTCAAGTTGGCAGAAGAAGAGTTTTCTGTCTCTGTCCGGTTTCTTCCAGTAGTCCAGCAACTCCTTGGTAACCTTTGTAATACCCGGATATCCCGAATCTCTCCACTTATCGACTCGTTCCCTGATTTTGTTAACTTCAGGCAATTCTACAAAGAACCCGGGATCGTCGAACTTTTCTGAGTGTTCTGAAGCTATTGTATATCCTGCAGGGCGTCTTCCTTCAACCAGCTCAAATTTTCGCTCATTGCGATCGTATTTGAGGTGCTTACCTGGTTTCTCATAAGGGCTGTTGATTATTAGGTGCTGTATCTTATCATCAGTCATTAATCCACCTTTAGGACTCTCAAAGATTCAATGCCACGATCATCTATGATCTTTATGGCAATCTGCTTGTTCTTGCCTGCTTTGAATGGTAGGGACTGATTGCCAGCATAGTTGGAAATTAGATCTTCATCAACATATGCCTGAAGAGCTTTGGCAAGCTTACTCCAACCACCGTTCTCGCCCTCAAGAGGGAAGAATACCTGTCTGGGATAAAGGCTCCTGCCGTTGTAGTCCGTATCCAATTCCCACATCGCAATATTTGAGGAACTTCCAGACTTTATTTCGCCAGTTCGGGTATCGTAGTAATCAAAGCCATTTACGGTTACGGTATATTTTTCTCCTTGCCTTGTCAGTTCGATGTCTGGCTGTCCAATTAGCCAGAATGACGACTCCTCGTTTGTTTTCTTCTTCTTAAGATCATCGGTCAAAAGATCAGTATTCATCTGGCATTTAATCACAGTTACGCCAGGCCATTTCAGTTCGTCAATATCCTTTGAAGCTTCAGGGTCAAACTGGAATGATGCAAATATAACAAGTTTGGGCTTAGGTACGATTTGTTGAGCCTCTTCAATGGCCAATTCTACTTGCCTTTGCTCCAAAGGAGCATAAGCGGGCCCAAAAGAAATTACTGCTTTCTGTCCATCGTTTGTCTCTCCTTCAGCCTGTAACCACTTCGTGCCTTGTAAAGGTTCGATTCGAGCGAATTTGATGTTCTGACCGCCTTTAGCCCTTATACCAGTCTTGCTTAATTCATCAATCCAATCGCTCTGCCTTACCGTTTCACCAGAGCGTGCAATTGTATTATCTGGATCTTGGGCACTGGGATTCTCTTCAACTTCTTCCAAATTCACCACGCGCTGTGATGGTACTGCTTCAACCGTGAAAGGACCAGTAACTCTCTTTTTTGTTCGATCAACAATAAGTTTGTCATACAAAATTTCTTCAGCAGGAGGCTCTTCATTCGCTATGGAACCAAGTGTAATGTGTGGGACTTTTTCATAATTGAAACCACTCGAAACGCCTTCGTCTTTATGGGCTAACTCGTAAAAATCGAAGATGGATGTCATCAGTCTTTGCTTTGCCAAAGTTATTGAGACACGAGAAGTATCGCATGTAATCCATCTTCGCCCCCATTGCTCTGCTACAAAAGCCGTTGTTCCTGAGCCGCATGTAGGATCAAATACAAGGTCTCCAGGGTCAGTAGTCATTAACGTGCATCTTTTGATTATTTCGGTTGGGGTCTGAACCACATAAATTTTATCAGATGCGGCACCTATCCCAGCCCACAAACTGTTTATGGGCATGACTGGGTAGTCTTCCAAGTATTGCTTGTATCTAACAGTATTTCCTTCTACTACCAACCTTTTCTTCTCCTTAAGTGTTTCAAGCCCTGAATAAGAGGTTTTCCACTGAGTTCCGTTGGGGGGAAAATAGTTCTTACCTTCAAAAATAAAAGCATCCCTTTTCTCGGTTCCTTGAGCATTAATGCTTAGCGTACCGAAAAGTTTGTAGTCAGGATTGTTTGCTACGAATCCGGTAATATCTCGTCTTTCATCTGCGGCCACTTTTCTTAATGTATCTGCTCCCTCCACCCAAAGGTGAGAGCCAGAATTTTCAGCAAACGACTCGGAATCTCTTTTAGTGAAAAGATCCCTATATTTCATCTTCTTTAAGTCTTTGGCGTACCAGACTATGTAAAAACAAGCATTATTGAGATACTTCTTGTCAAACATAACAGATGCCCTTTTCACTGTTATTTGGCTTACGAAGTTTTGTGGTCCATATACTTCATCTAATAACGCCCTTACCAGGTGCAAATTCTCATCTGAAATTTGAACGAAAACACTACCACTTTCGGTCAGCAAGTCTCTTGCCAACAGAAGTCTATTTCTGAGGTAAGTAAGATATGAGTGAATTCCAAGCTCCCACGTGTCTCTAAATGCTTTAATCATTTCTGGTTCTTGTGTTAGGTCCTCATCCTTCCCGTCTCTAACATCCTTCTTATTAACGAATGGCTGAAAATTTGACCCATACTTTATTCCATAGGGCGGGTCGATGTATATAATCTGAACCTTTCCAGCCATCCCCTCCTTCTCGAGAAGCGAATTCATGACTATTAGGGAATCTCCTGCTATTAGGCGATTTGACCAACCTTCCGAGTGCTTATAGAATTCTATTGCTTCTCTAATAGGTAGGTTATTTTCTGGGTTTTCGAAGTAGTAGAACAAGCTTCTCTGTGCCTCTGGCTCTTTGTTCCTAACAGCTTCAATTATAGTCAGCGGATCTATCCTTTCGTGAACGTGCAAAGATACCGTGTCAACTTCAAAGCTTGTCCCTTCTGTTTTTCCTGCCCATTGTAACTCGGGATCTAAATGCGGATCGAACATGTACGTTTTCCTCCCATTAATTGGGTCTGTTTCTGCCGAAACAAGACCTGTCTGTGGTATATTCAGCCGTTTCGCTTCTTCAAAAGTGTATTGTGTTAAAGCATCCTCCTCTTCTTTCACTTTGTTCTTTTTAGCCATTTAACCACCGACAAATAGCTATTCCAAACACATGTTTGGCACTATAGCCTCTTTCTAAGCTCCCCATATACAATAGACTCATCCGATAATAATATTTGTGACTCCATTGTGTAATATCTACCTAATCTTCTTCTTGATCAATGTGATAAGGCCAAGGTTCTGCAGGTAGTTGACGCTCTGGAAGAACGTTGACTTGCTCACTCCCCTGAGCAGCAAATGACTGGATGCTGACAGTTCGGAATACGCCCTGTTCGTATCCTGATTCTTGACCAGTGCTGCCAGTATCAGCAGGTCCCTGTCTCCAAGGTTCTTGAGCGTTTCGCCTTCTACCTCCACGTAAGCCTGCTTCAGCGCTGCCTTGATCGAGTCCTCGTCCCATTTATTGCTTCTGCCAAGGATTTCTAGGGCCTTTATTCCGATCCTTGCGTCGCTCCTGTAGTCCCTTACAAGCAGTGCAAACAATAGACCCAGGGACTCCTTGCCATATTCATTCAGGCCCTCCTTTGCCCTCATCCTCAATATCCTCACGAATCTCCTCCGTGCTGTATTCATGGAATACCATATGATCAGGCTGCAGTGAGCTCTTTACGCTCTCATCGTTCATGTTCTTGTAACCAGTGTAGACCTTCTGCGTCAGCAGGATGAGATTGGCTTTGGTGTGCCTCGTAATATATTTCCTGGTGGAGTAAAAGGACTTGCTTACATTTTTAAATGGACCGGTCGGGATTTGAACCCGAGACCTCTTGCTTGCGAAGCAAGCGATCTTCCGCTGATCTACCGGCCCGAAGTGGCGGATTACCGCATTATTTT
>JAJZOK010000005.1 GCA_021811525.1 Thermoplasmata archaeon
ACTTCTCCAGGGACTCTCCTGAAAAGCTGCACATCTCCGATGTGCGCTGCTCCCCTGAGGAACCTTGTGAGCCTTTCGACCCCAAAGCCCCCACCTGCAGAAGGCACAAATCCCTTCCTTGCTTCTTCCAGGTAAGATGCATAAATGTCCATTGCAAGTTTGTCCTTACCCATTCTTGCCCTGATCCTCTGGTAATCGTATTCCCTCTCTGCCCCTGAAAGGGCCTCTCCAACCCCGAATGGGTATATGAGGTCATAGTTCTGGTAATGCCCTGGGCTCCTTTCGTCTTCCCTGTCATAGAATTCCCTCTTGTGGCACGTTGCCCAGAAGGGCTGGTCATGGTCCATGGAGGCCAGATATTCCCAATCCTCACCATATCTTTCCTCAAGTTCATGTGTGGAGTATACCCTGAACGGGCCTTTAAAAGCGAAGGGCTCACCATTAACCTTCCTGATGCCTTCAGTGCCTATTTGTGAGGTCAACCCTTCCAGCAAGTCTTCCATCAGGGCAAACACGTCTTTCATCCTGCCATAAGGAATCTCGAAATCCGCCTGCGTAAACTCAAACAGGTGCCTTCCGCTGGCTTTCCTGTCAGCCTTTTCAAGCCTTATGTTTGGCGACAGGATGAAGATCTTTCCCACATCCCTCACAGCCACCTGCTTATGGAGGATCATTGAATTCATGGTCCTCATGGTTATTCCCAGGTATTCCACTTCAATTGTCTTGAGAATGGATGAGTTCGGGTCAGGGCCAAGGGGATCTGTGCTCCTTCCAAGCATTACAGGCAACATCTGGAGAAACCCATTGTCCTGAAGATAGTTTGTTACATATCTAAGAATCTTGCTGGTAAGTTTCAGGGAGCCCATCAGTTCAGTTTCCTGCGCTTCAATCATTATGAACCGATTCCTTCGATGCCAGGATAAAGATTAATTTTTCTGCGAAAAATATCGTATTTTCTTTGAAAATATGCCGCATATTTAAATACTACATTGTATTTTTTACAACATGGATAAAACAGACCTCAAGCTTCTGGAACTTGCCGACCGCGGAACGACAAAATATTCCCTGCTTGCCAGGAAACTTGACATGCCACTCTCAACCGTTCATTCAAGAATGAAGAGAATGGAGCTGGACAAGGTGATAAGAGGTTATAGGGCTGACATAGACTGGAAAAAGGCTGGCCTCAACATAACGGCTTTTGTCCTCATCAAGGCTGATGTTGGCAAGCTCAGGGAGACGGGCAAGACACAGGATACCTTACTGGAAGATCTCCTGTTAACAGAATATGTTGACCAGGGTTATGTGATCACGGGCGAGGCAGATCTCCTCATAAGGATAACTGCCAGAGATTCAGCACACCTAAAGGATATCCTTTTGCAGGACATAGACTCAATGGATGGGATAACCGGCACCAGGACCATTATAGTGCTTGGATGATTGAATAGTTACAGGCCTGGATAAGTAAGTATTATAAGGCATTCTTAGCTGATAGCCCGTGAACACCGCCGCCGATGGTAAACCCAAGAGGATTCTCATTAGCGATCCAGTGGAACGGTCGCTTATCGAAGGGCTGGAGGAAAAAGGGCATATTGTTGATTACAGGCCCGATCTGAGCCATGGACAGTTAATGGAGGTCCTGCATGGATACAATGCTGTCGTGGTCAGGAGCAGAACCAAGCTCACCTCGGAAGTTCTCCACTCCGGACAGGGACTTCAGCTCATAGCGAGAGCCGGAATCGGTACTGACAACATAGACATGGGTGCCGCAGAAAGATTGGGAATAAAGGTGGTAACAGCAGCAGGGTCCTCCACAGATTCTGTTGCAGAGCTTAATCTGGCTCTGCTTATCGATATTGCAAGGAGAATAAGCTTCCTGAACCGCCAGCTCAGGAGTGGAAAATTTGTGAAGCAGGTTGGGACGGAGATTTCAGGCAAGACAGCAGGCATGATAGGATTTGGAAGGATTGGTTTCCAGACTGCAAATTACCTCAGGGCGCTTGGCCTTGGGATTCTTGCTTTCGACCTCTACGAGTCCAAGGAACTTATTGGGAAGGTTTCCGGAAAGTATGTCTCCCTGGATAATCTGCTTGAAAATTCCGATTTTATTTTCATTTCAGTGACACTTATGAGGGATTCCATTGAAATCCTTGGAAAAGAAGAGTTCGGGAAAATGAAGAATGGAGCCATTCTCATCAATACAAGCAGGGCTGAAGTCGTCAACCTGGAAGCCCTGGCAAATGCACTGAAGCATGGGAGAATGGGAGGATATGGAGCTGATGTGCTCTGGTCGGAACCCCCCGATACACCACTAGAGAAAGAGCTTATCTCAATGGACAACGTTATCATAACACCACACATAGGTGCGCAGACTATTGAAGCTCAGGGAAGGGTTGCAAGAATGACGCTTGAAAACATGCTGAAAGCAATGGAGGAGATCAACTGATGATGCTCATACCCGGACCAGTGGAAGTTCCAGACCCTGTGCTCAGGGCTTCAGCATACGTCCAGAACCACAGGTCAGCAGAATTCAGGAAAATCGTGAAAGGATCTGAGGAAATCCTAAACAGGATATCAGGCTCTAATCACACCATAATGACCACCGGATCGGGGACTTCTGCAGTGGAATCCATGATTTACTCCTTCATCTCACCTGGTGAGAGGGTTGCTGCAGTGACCTTTGGTGAATTCGGCAACAGGGCAATAGACAGCCTCCAGAGAAGAGGCGCCATAATCCATGTGATGAAGAAAGGCGAAAATGGCACCATAGGGAATGGGGAAATAGAGGATTTTGTAAACCGTTACCCTGGCACAAAGACGATTTTTTTGATCCACAACGAGACGGGAAATGGAACAGCCATAAGGAACCTCAAGGAAGTTGCGCAGGAAGCAAATGGCCTTGGCGTCAAGGTACTGGTGGATTCTGTCTCCGGATTCGGGGCAAGTGAAATTTATACTGACAAATGGGGAATCCATGCCTTTGCCAGCTGCAGCCAGAAGGGCCTTGCATCTGTTCCAGGCATTGGGATAGTTTGCATCGGGGAGGAAGGTGAAAGCCGAATGGTAAAGGTACACGACCTTCCCATCTACATTGACCTTAGAACCTCACTGGAATACCTGGGGAAGAGTGAGACACCCTTCACTCCTTCCACAGGAAGCTTCAATGCCCTCCATGTTGCATTGAAAATCCTTGAGAAAGAAGGTTTGGAAAATCGCTGGAAAAGGCATGCAGATGCCGCTTCTTTCATGAGAAACTTCATGAAAAAGAATGGTTTCTCCGTGGTCGGAGAAGAGGGCAACTACTCTGACACAGTTGTGGCAGTGGAACCCAATATGCCAGTTGATGACCTGCTAAAGAAACTAGCAGAGAAAGATATAGTAATATCAAAGGGCATTGGAAAGGACAGCACCAGGTTTGTGAGGATTGGAAACATGGGCATAGTGGACGATATCAAGGTAGCAGCATTCCTGAACGCATTTTCCCAGATAAGTGGCCTTAGTGTTAAAGTAAAGCCAGGAGATCTTCCAAAAACAACCGCAATTGACAGTCAAATATTTGAAGTGGACCTCTGATCCGCTGGCTGCCAATAACTCAGTCATCATTTTTCATGAGTTTGTAGTATACTACGCCACTCACGGCCTGGAGTATTCCGCCCAGAATCACGGGAAAAGGAAGGTCAATGTCCATGAGGTACCCAGATAGCCCCGAGAATCCCTGAGAAATTCTTACAGAAACCCCCTGAAGGCTAGTACCAGCACCAAAATCCCCTTCCTGGAGCCCACTCACATTGACCGCGTTTCTGCTGGGCATCCCGAATCCTGCAAGAAGGGATCTGCCGGAATAAAGGAGGATCGCGATGATTACAAACGGGGAAATTGCCATGAGCACCAGCAATCCTCCCTGGATAACCCTGGTAACCCATGCAACTTTCAGGGTCGATTTGCCGTCTGCGGAGATACTGATCCTTGAAGCAAGAAAACCCCCTATTGCAGTGGCTGCGTAGGACCCCAGGAAGGCGAGTGCGACCTGGGATTCAGTGAGGCCAAACCTCAATGCATACCAGGCTGGAAGAAGCACAATGGCCAGTCCTATTCCCGATCCATTGATTCCGTTTGCAATTGAGACTTTGAGTACATACTTGCCACTGGCCTTCTTCATTACCCTCTCCTCCTTCTTGCTGACCGGCTTTTCCCTGATAAAGAAGAGGGAAACTAGAGAAGCCAGGACCAGCACCAGGCTGATCCCGTATAAGACCCTGAAGGAATCCACTGAACCATAAAATGGTGTGAGAAAATCGTATGAATAGAGAATGAGGCTCCCTAAGATTGAAAAGATGGAGGCCACTGAGGTGATTAATGCCATCTTCCTGACCCTGCTTGAGCTTTCAGGCCAGTTTGTCGCTATATATGCATTCATACCCGGGGACATGGCCCCGCGCATTGCTCCTGCTGAGCCGGTTGTGCCTGAAATGATGATCCCTGCAAGGATCACATAGATGCTGGTGCTGAAGGTAAGGGCTGCCGTGATGAATATTGCAGGGATCTCGCCCATCATCAGGGCCTTCCTGAAGCCAATCCTGTCGCCAAGCATTCCTATACCCAACGAGATGAGAACGGTTGTGATGGATACGAACAGGTAGATTATGCCTATTGATATTATGTCAAAGTTCAGTTTGAGGAGATAAAGGGGCGTCGAGAGCGTGACAAATATGAGGGCAGCGCTCCTAAGAGCCCTGGAAAGCAGAAGGAACTTGAACCTCTCCTCCACCCTTGTCCCATCATTGTCAACTGCCATCAGCGCAACGTATGGGAATCTGTTATGCGTACCTAAAAATATGGTTTGTTTACTCCCCATAAGATATTTTATGGGTTTAAATTCCAAATTACCGAATAAACCGAAGAAAGCCAAGAGACAAATTGACCAATAACCCCCATGAAATCAGTAAATCTTGCGGCTATGGATCAGGGGTCTGATAATTAATATATACGTGATATGTTCTTTCGTGTCATGGTATCAACCGACAGACAGTTACACAAAGGTGCAGTGGGTTACCTGGAACTTATTTTCCAGTCCATTTCATTCACTGCCCCTGCAATAGCTGTAACAGCCACCATGACTGGTGCAGCTGCGTTTGCCTATGGGGCTCTCCCACTGACATACGTGCTTGCACTGCTTGGTGTTCTCAGTGCTGGTTTCGTGGTATATGCCTTTTCGAAAAAAGTCGCCTCTAGCGGAGGATACTACAGGTATATCGAGAGGGGCTTTGGTCCGAGAATGGGAGGATTTGGAGGGTGGGTATACATGCTCTATACCGTAATCGGGGCAACTCCATTCATATACTTTGAGACGGCTCTCGCGGCCCAGTACGGGCTTGGAATTTTAGGCATTAACGTTCCTTCGTGGTCTTGGTACCCCATTGGAATTGTAGTTGCTCTGGCAGCCCTGGGACTCGCTTACTCAGGTATAAAGAACTCACTGAGGTACAGCGTTTATACTGGAGCAATCGAAATGGTGCTTCTCCTTGTTGTTGCATTCCTAATACTATCAAAGTCAAACAATCCTCTTGATTTCGCAGTGTTCACGCCAAAGTATTCACCAACTGGCTGGCAGGGCGTTGCACTGGGACTCGTGTTCTCGTTCACATCACTTGCAGGCTGGGGGTCAATGACTTTCCTGGGATCTGAGGCCAGATCCGCTCATGTCAACATAAGAAGGGGAGTTATCGTAACCATACTGGTCCTTGGGCTGTTCTTCCTCTTCATGAGCTATGCCATGACCATAGGATGGGGCCCGGCAAACATGTCAAGCTACTCAGGCAACTTCCTTCCCGGTCTAATTCTTGCACTTAGAGATGGAGGCATGGTCATTGCGGCCGTTATGTTCCTGTTCATTGTTAACAGCGGTTTTGTAGATACGCTTGCCATCATAAACGCTGGCTCAAGGGATATGTACACAATGGCAAAGGACGGCATGCTTATTGACAAACTCTCTGAGACACATCCGAAGCACAAGAGCCCACACATATCCCTTATAGCAAACACCATAATTGGCCTGGTAATATTCACCTTCACCGGCTGGTACTTTGGTGCATTCAACGGTTTCATAATCACGGGATTGTGGACTGGAACAGGAACCATAATTGACCACATACTCATCAACAGTTCCCTGCCACTCTACTTCAGGAAGCTGAAAGAACTCAAGCTGACATATGTCCTGGTGCCTCTCGTTGCCACCGTAATATATTTATTCGCCCTCTACGGTTCTTTCCTCTCAGTGAACACCCTTGTCCTCATAGGGGTAGGATTTATGGTAGTCTGGCTAGTAGCTGGAGCTGTAATTTACCTATTCAAGAAGGGAATTAAGGTTTCACTGGAAGAAGGTGAAGAAATCTGAAGACAGTTGACGGAACAGACAGTGGAAACATCCACTTCAGATGGCAACCAACAAACAAGCCGGTGACCAGGGTAAAGCCTGGTGAGGAATTCAGGGTGAAAATCCCTGACTCTTCCACCATGCAGATTGAGGAGACTTACACCACAAAAGACATGTCAAAAATAGACAGCAGCAAATTCGACGGCGCAGTTGGACCCATAGAAATAGAAGGCGCGGAGCCAGGCGATTCAATAGAAGTTGAGCTCAAGGAGATTAAGACCGGAAAGTGGGGATGGACAGCAATACTTAGTGATTTCGGGCTTCTCAAGGGCAAATTCCAGGAGGAACTCATAATCTGGAACCTGAAGGATGGATTTGCAACATCCCGCACAAGTACTCTTAAGGGAGTAAAGATACCATTGAGGCCTTTTCTGGGAGTTGTGGGAACCTCGCCTCCCTCTGGGGAATATGGTATGATCCCGCCACAGTTCTTTGGGGGTAACATGGATAACAGGCTACTTCACCAGGGGGCCAGGCTGACTCTGCCGGTAAATGTCAAGGGAGGCATGCTCTCCTTTGCTGATCCCCATGGTGCCCAGGGCGATGGGGAAGTCTGTGGCACCGCTGTTGAAACCTCAGCCGAAGTTGTGGCAGTTGTCAGGCTTAACAAGAAAGTCACTGTAAAAGCCCCTAGGTTGATCTCTGACGATGAATCCAGCGGGAAACAGGTTGTCGCAATGGGCATATCTCCGGACCTCCACAAAGCAGCTGCTGATGCAGTACTGGAAATGATTGACATTCTTGGGGAAAGAGGATTCAAGAGCAACGAGGCATATGCACTTTGCAGTGCAGCTGGAAACCTCAGAATCAGTGAAATCGTCGATGAGCCAAATTTTGTTGTTTCCATGGTAATACCAGAAGCCATCCTGGAAAGAAACTGATTCCAATCCTTTTCTTTCTTTTTAATGTGTTTTGATTAACCTTATGACTCTTGAACAATTACTGGTGTAATCCAATGTTGCCAAGAAATTATGACAGTTCACCAGACTTCTGGAACAGCGTGATTGCCAGTGTTCTCTCCTATGGTTCCGCTGAGATTCCTAAGGTTGACCGCAATGGCATCAGGGTGCCTGATCCGGAGAGGAGCGGCCTTTTCCATCGCTCAGTTGGTGAGAGGAAGGGTCAAATTGCAGACTGGAGAGCCTCGATACCTGGTTCCAGAAGAGGAATCCATGCGGTGGAGTTTTATGACCGCTACTCAGTTCATGTTGACAGGTTCGACCCCGACAAGGAACCGCTGAAGCATCTTCTTGTGGACAGCCCGAAAACCTTGATTGGGCTCCTGGGGGCCGGACTGGTTTCCATGCTGTTCTATAGCCTCTTCGGGGGAAAGCGCTGACCATGGCAACATTAAACATACACCTGTTAATCACTTAAACAGAAGCAACATGGAGAGTGATGGTGGTGATGATTCCTGGCGGCTGATTACGGTGTTTACTACACAATGCTGCTGGCAATCGGGGATACCTTCCTCAGAATCTGGCTACTGATGATCCTGTCCATAATTGTGGCACTTTTCCTTGGCATACTGGCTGCAAGGATTAAGGCAGCTGGCGCCATAATAATCCCCATAACCAATATTCTGCAGGCCGTGCCTGTGATTTCATTCTTCCCCATTATCCTGGTATTTTTCATTAAGAGGGTTGGCGGGCCACTTGGCGTGAATGTAGCCTCTGACTTTCTAATTTTCACTGCCCTTATCTGGAATATAATCCTTGGAGTGTATGAGGCAACCATCCACATCCCCGAAGAATATTTCCAGGTCTCAGAGGTCTACGATGTGGGAATGTTCTCTAGGATCAGGAACCTCTATCTTCCCGCTTCATTTTCCCATATTATTTCCAATATCATGCCCTCATTTGCCAGCGGGCTTTTCTACATAACACTAAGTGAGGTCATTTCTATTGGAACCTCAAACTACACCGTTTTCGGAGTAGGATCTCTAGCAGTGTCACTGGCTGCGCAAAACCAGTTTTCCCAGATACTCATCCTGATTGGTTTCCTGGTGGTGGCCATTGCACTTAATTTCTACTTTATCATCAATCCCCTTCTAAAGAGAACTGCAAATTACACCTTTGACCTGAACGTCCCTGATGAACAGCAGTCGACAAGGAGGCGGGAAAGAAATGTCTTTGTATCTGCCATCGGAGGGAGGGTAACGCAGGTCCTTTCATCCGGTATGAATGCAGTCTATTCCGTAAATACCATATTTGCGGGCAAAAATGCAACTCAGAAAAGGGCAAGAAAGCTGCATATGTCAGAGCGTTCTCTCAACATCATAGTTGGTGCTGTACTGGTCTTCATCTTTGGCCTTTCTGCATATCTCGTTGCTGTTGCGGGTTTTGGTGCAGCTTTTGTTGTGTACCTTACAAACCTGTCAGTGCTCTGGCAGCTGCTGGTTGCAACTGCCTTTGACCTACTGAGGATCGCGATCGTATTCCTGGCAAGTTTCATTATAATGGTCCCTCTCGCAATTTATTTTGGAAGCAGGGGCTCATCTGGAAGGCTGGGGACCGGAATTTTCCAGGTAATATATTCCATTCCTGCGCCAATACTTTTTCCTATTATTGTGGTGTACCTGACCCCTAGGCTCTCATTATTAGTCGGGGAGTCGCTGGCATACAACTTCAACGTTCTCCTTGTGACATTCCTTTCTGCGGCAGCATACATTTTCTTCAATGTGTATGGCACAGCAACAGCAATTCCCAGGGATCTCAAGCTTGTCACGAAGACCTTCAACATAAAGGGTTTCAGGAAATTCAGATACCTTTCTTTCCCCGCCATAATTCCGGGACTCATAACTGGATCCATAGCTGCATTCGGGAGCTACTGGGGAGGCCTCATGATAGGGGAATACACACAGATAGGTGGAAAAACCTATTCGGTGGGAAATGGGCTCATGATGCTCATTACTAAAGGGATAGCGGAAGGGAATCTGCTATTCGTTGATGCCATAGACCTGTTCATGGTTTTCCTCATCGTGATCATAACATACCTCCTGTGGATGAGACTGTACAAATATTCTGAAAAGAGATTCAGTGCATAACATGTTCAAGGATACATTAAATTCCGCAGACTGATTACTTCAAAAGAGAGTGCAGTGAATGTCGGGGATTTACGCCTTCCAGAAAAAAAGAGTCGAGAAACTCAGGGAACTTATGGCAGAAAGCAAAATTGATGCTTTCCTAGTTCCCACGGGACCTAATTTCTTCTATTTCACAGGTTTCGAAACTGAGAGCCATGAAAGGCTGACCCTGATGTTCATCACTCCCGATGACCAGTTCATACTGGCGCCGAAACTAATGGAGGAACAGCTCCACCTGCATTCGTGGGTGGAGGATGTGAGGTCATGGACTGATGACCAGAACCCGCACCGCATTGCAAGGGATTACCTTGAAAGCAACAGGGCATCAATGGTTGCCATAGATGGCGTGCTCCCCTATTTCCACTATGCACCGCTTTTCCACAACTCATCCTCGAAGGAGATTCTTGGTGACAGTTTCACTGCATCCCTGAGGATGTCGAAGGACAGGGAAGAGATGGACAATATCTCAACTGCCATAAGGAAATCTGAGGAAGCGTTGAAGCTGACCATTGATTCTGTTACCGAGGGAATAACTGAAAATGGGGTTGCAACACGGCTAGAGGAGAATTTTAAGAAGAAAGGGCTTGATGCCCCGGCATTTGCAACAATAGTTGCGGCAGGAGAGAACTCATCAGTCCCCCATCACGATCCCACTGACAGGAAGATTGCAAGGTACGAACCAATAATAATAGACTTTGGCGGGCGGTACAGAGGATATGCTTCCGACACCACGAGAACATTCTTCATCGACAGGGCAAAGCCTGAGATGGAAGAGATTTATGAAATAGACAGGGAAGCCCAGGAAAACACCCTGGAGGCCCTCAACCCTGAAACAACTTATGCTGATGCCGACAGGATCGCCAGGGAATTCATAAGCAGGAAAGGGTATGGAAACAACTTCATCCACAGGCTTGGCCACGGGCTCGGTATTTCTGTCCACGAGGATCCCTATCTGGTTCCTGACAACAGGCAACCCATGAAGGAAAATTCCGTTTTCACCATCGAACCAGGGATTTACCTGCCTGGAAAGGGTGGAGTAAGGATAGAGGATACGGTATATTTCCAGAACGGCAAGTGCAGGGCATTCAACATTTTCCCTAAGGGCATCAGTTATATCTAGAATTCACTGCCCGAATGGCTATGCAAGCGTACACAAAAGGTGGCATCCATGCACGGTGCAACAAAATAAGTGGGGGTTTTTTAAACCACTTTCTTCCGGTTTCCCAGACTAGCTTTCAAGTTCCTTGAAAATCTCGTCGTAAATGTTGGCCTCAGGCTCTACTTCCTCGATTCCGTCAGCGGCCTTGTAAATATTGTCCTTCTTGTAGGTCCACTGGTTGATTCTCCAGGACCGCCCCTTGATAATATTTACCTCTTCTCTGTGTGTTTCCAGGAAACCGTATTCCTCAAGGTTGTAGAAAACATCCCTTTCAGGTGCAGACAGGACATTGTCAAGGACATAGTCCTCGT
>JAJZOK010000111.1 GCA_021811525.1 Thermoplasmata archaeon
CATATAAATCAATAGAATCGCTAGGTAATGAAACCAAATATATTAAACTTCCATGGAGATTACTTCTATTTGCTCACGGTTGGATAAATTGTTTCAATACTAGCAGATCACAACCAATAAAAGTTATAACGCATAAATTTAAAAATTAGTTAAGTTAATTTTTGATTATAGTTATTACTATGAATGGCTCATTATGAAGATTTCTCGAAAAGAGTTGAAAACTGGCTCTCCGGTGTGGAAAAAGACCTTGACATTGGCCTTGAAGACCTTCAGAATCTGGACGCCTACCTGTTGAAGGAATTTGATGAACTTGATTCAAATGCGGACCAGGATCCCGATGCTGCCTACGGAAAGGTGATTAAGCTTGCTGCCGTTTGTGGCCACGCCGCCAGGAAGAGGAATCACCTGGTAGGGATGTTGTCAAAGTACATTCACAGGTTCATAACGGTCATGAAAAGGCTGCAGAAGGATCTAGGTGCCATATCTTTCTCCATATCAGTATCATTTCCTTTTGACATCAGCCTGTCCCTGAATTTCTGATTACTCAGCGGATCTGTGCCCCTTCCTTTACGGGCCTGTGCGAAGTTACAGGTGAGCCTCCGGCCAGTATCTCCTCCCTCTTTCCGTCAAGAAGGGCGGTGGCTACAACCTTATCTCCTGATGTTTCCATCCTGAGTTCAAGAGACTTGAGCTTTTCCAGTTCTATCTTGCCTGAATTGTTGAATCCGTACTGGCCCATCTTCACGGGATCTCCTGCCTTGAGGTTTTCCCCCAGCGGTGAAAGCAGGGATACGGTTTCCCCGTCATCTGCAGCAAGAAGCATTCCCTGTGATATCTCCCCTCTCAGTTTTGTAGGCTTGAGGTTGGCAATCACCACTATCTTCCTTCCAACCAGTTCATCTGCCATGTAATGTTTCCTGAGGCCTGCCACAAGCTGGATTTCGCTGCTGCCAAGATTTACCCTTAGCACAAAGAGTTTGTCTGCGTTGGGGTGTTCCCTTGCTTCCAGGATCTCCCCGATCCTCAGGTCTGCGAAGTTTGGGTTCTCCTTTATGAGGGAGAGCTTCTCAAATGGCGGTTCCCCCTTGACCGGATTGAATTCAGATCCTTCCTGCGAGAGCAGGTCCACGGTGAATCCATTAGCATGGTATTTGCCTGAGCCTATGGTTTCCATTATCCTTGCTGAGGCATCAGGGACAAATGGATACAGCATGGCAGTGCAGTACTGGGCCAGGAGAAGCGAATGGTAGAGCTTGGAAATGCACTGGCCAACATCAGACTTCACAAGCCTCCATGGCTGAGCGTTGTTGAAGTAAGAATTCGCATACTTAACCAGTTCAAGCCATTCACCCAAAGCCTTCTTGATCTCCACTCTTTCCAGGAGGCTGTTGTAATTGTTGATCCTCTCCCGGGCAAAGTCAAGCGCTTCCCTGTCTGTTTCATCAGGCTTGGTTTGTGAGGACGATATTTTCAGGCTATTGTTTGCGATGAAGCTGGTAAGCCTGTGGATATAATTGCCAAATTTGTCAATGAGTTCCCCGTTCACCCTGGACTGGAAATCATCAAGGTTGAAGTCTGTGTCAGAACCCTCAGGCATTATGGAGGACATGTAGTATCTCACGTAATCCTTTGATGCAAGCTTCAGGATATCGTCCACGCTGTATCCTATGCCCCTGCTCTTGGAAAACTGCTTCCCGTTGAATGTGAGGAACTCATTTGCAATCACAATGTAAGGCAGGTTGTACTCTCCCCTGCCCATGAGCATGGCAGGCCAGATGATTGTGTGGAAGATTATGTTGTCCTTGCCCATGAAGTGGTACATCTTCACGTCCCTGTCAAAATAGAATTCTTTCCAGTAGTCCTTCTTTCCCAGGCGCTCAGATAGGACCCTGGCTCCTGAAATGTATCCCAGAAGTGCCTCAAACCAGACATAGATGCGTTTGTGCTCGTATCCCTCCAGCGGCACTGGTACACCCCATTCAATGTCCCTGGTGATTGGGCGCTCTTTGAGGCCTGCCTTGATGAAGTTCCTGGTGAATGCCAGAACGCTGTGCCTCCAGAAATCCTTGCCTTCAAGCCATTCCATGAGCCGGTCCTGGAAAAGATCCAGGCGGAAGAACATGTGCTTTGTTTCCCTGAACTCAGGTGCTGTCCCATCCAAGACACACCTTGGCTGTATCAGTTCCTGAGGGTCAAGCAGCTTTCCGCAGTTGTCGCACTGGTCACCCCTGGCTTCCTCAAAACCGCAGTTGGGGCATTTCCCCTCAATATACCTGTCCGGCATGAACCGGTTGTCAGTCGGGCAGAATGGGGATACCATTGTATGCTCTGAAAGAAGGCCTTTCTTCTGAAAATCCAGCACGAATTCAGCTACAGTATCGCGGTGTTCCTGGTATGTGGTCCTGGTGTAGATGTCGAAGATGATGTCAAGTTTCGTGAAAGATTCAAGGTGCTCCCTGTGGTACCTGTCCGCGATCTCCTTTGGTGAAATGTGAAGCCGGTCGGCCGCCAGCGTTGCGGGAGTGCCATGCTCATCACTGCCTGATACAAACATGACCTCATGGCCATGCATCCTGAGAAAACGGACGAAAATATCTGAGTTTAGGTAAGCACCTGCAACATGCCCCAGGTGAATTGGCCCGTTGGCGTATGGCAATGCTACATTGACAAGGATTTTTGACATTAACTGACCTCTGTGACTGATTGCAATTACAACTGCATATATGTTTTTGATTGAATTGCCTGGACAGTGATTCTCATCCAATGCGTCCTATAATTTCTGCACATGAGAAGTTCCTCTCCGGGAACTGTACTCCCTGATGCTCATTGTAAAAAGCAACCCGATGACCATGAAAACGGTGACAGTAATGAGGCCGGCAGCCTTGAAGCCAGAAGAATTCAGGATGAGGCCGAACATTGGCCCGCCCAGTATGCCTCCAGCATAATAGAAGGAGAAAGCTGAACCTGAGAGCTGCCCAATGTCCCTGCTGTCCCCCAGTTCCTGTGCCGCAGCTGAAACTATGTTTATGAGGCTGTTGTATGCTCCCCCGAAGAGGAGCGTTATGAGGATCATTGCCAGGTAGCCCAGGTGAAACCCGAATATGGCTATGCTTGAGAATGCCATGATGACAAACATTGCTGCGAGGGTTAACTTCCTGCTCCAGACATCACTTATATGGCCAGTGGGGAGGCTCATTATGATCCCGCCAAGCCCAAGCATGGAGGAAACCAGCGCAGCCTGCCCATTGCTGTAATTAAGCTCACTGAGCATGAACCTTGAGAAATATCCCAGCATGCCGAACAGCCCGATCCCAAAGAAGAAGATGCTCAGGAAGACTCTTGTTGTATTGCTGTTGAAAAGCCGCTTCATATCCAGCCTGGATTCGTGTGATTTCCTCATGTAGATTTCCGGCAGGTACAACACAACCAGGGAGATGCAGACTATGCCCACAATTCCGGTAATGATGAACGGAACCTCATAGGACGGTGCGAAGAACGATTCAGCATATGGCCCGAACAGCAGGCCAGCACTGAAGGTAATCCCCTTAAGGGATAGCAGGAAACCTTTCTTCTGGGGATGCAATCCGCCCAGAAGGCTTGTTATGAGTCCCTGCAAAAGGCCATTCCCGAGGCCAAAGAGGAACCGGGCAGCCACAAGTTCCCACACGTTCTGGACATATCCCGTGAGGACAGAAAAAATTGTAATGATTGCAATTGAAAGGAGGAGAAGCTTCCTTATGGAATAGTTCGTGAATAAATAGCCGCCCACTGTGGCGAATATGATTACACCAAGGGTGAATGAGCTGGCTGAGATTCCCAGGTAAATAATCGGGGCGGATATGGCACTGATTATATACGGGGAACTGAAGAAGTAGAGATTGACGTCAAACGAGACCATGAAGTTCGTGAAAATGGATGCTAGAATGAGCATTCCGAGCAGCCCAGGCTTTGCTTTAAAATAAGTGAAAACCTGATCAAGGTAGATATGTTCCTTAGGCTCAGAAGTCATATTATGGACTTTTCAGTGAAAGATGTGGAATATAATAAAGAATGCAGGGAAAAAATGGATTGTAAAGTTTAAGCAGGGGAAAACCGAATTCCTTTGAACAGCCTACGGAACCGTAATTTGCTGATTTCACAAGTGGTTCCCTGTTCAATTGGTACGAGTATCGTAAATAAAGTTTGTATATCGTACCACTACAAAACAATTAACACCACGCCGGATTTAACTGGTTCTTATGCTAAAAGCAGAATCAATAGGAACTAAGGAACTGGTTTTTCAGGCTTTGGGGCAGATCACCCCCATCACCATACTGGGTGGGCTCATACTTGGCGCGGCAGGTTTTGCGCTTGGCTCCACACCCCTTGCCTTCCTCATTGGAATGGGTGCAGTGCTTCTGGCTGCAAACACCGTGTACCAGTTCTCGAGAATAGTATCGCATGCAGGTGGCTACTACGCCTACGTGGCGAGGGGAATGGGCCGGAATGCCGGGATCTTCACTGGTTTCCAGTACGTGCTTTACCAGGTTGCAAACCTGGGCCTGGAATTCCTTATTGTGATCTGGGGTTTCTCTAAGGGGATAAATTATGCACTCGGAACCAACCTTCCCGTATGGGCCGGAATAATTTACATGGGCGCCATGACTGTTCTATCCTTCTATTTCATGTCAAGAGGCATCAAGCCATCCCTGAGGCTAGTGATGTTTATAGGCCTCATTCAACTAGCAGCGATCCTGATCATTTCCCTGGCTGTAATAGGGCAGGCGCCTGACAATACCTTCACTGCATTTACGCCTCAGTATGCTCTTGGCGGATGGCATGGAGTGTTCCTGGGCTTCATCGTTGGAAGCTACCTCTCCTTTGCCGGTTATGGATCAGTTGTGCCAATGGGAGAGGAGGCTAGAGCCCCGTCAAGGACCATTGGCAGGGCAGTGCTGTATGTGGTGCTTCTTGCCGGGCTGGTATTTGTCCTGGGATCATACGCCATGACAGTAGGTTATGGCATTTCCAACATGACGGGATTCGTCAATGCCGTGATACCTGGCCTCCAGGTGACACGGGAATACCTCGGTGTTGGGGGCGTATACCTTTACCTTCTTGCTGTCACATTCATCTCCACATATGGAACAGTCGTAGGAATGGGCACACCGCTCACCAGGGTTACCTTTGCCCTGGCCCGTGACGGTGCCCTGCCCGGCTTTCTGGCCAAAACAGATGCGTCGGGGACACCCTATAACGCAGTAAGGTTCACCTTTGTGGTGTCAGTTGTATTTGCTGCACTCACAGGCGGGCTCTTCTGGTACTTCTACGGCTTCTATACGGGCCTTTACTTCGCCTGGGCAATATTTGCAACAATCGCCACACTCGGGACACTGCTCATACATGTCCTGTCAAACACTTCCCTGAGCTTACTATCCATTGCAAGCAAAAAATGGGTCCTCTGGCTCCTTGTGCCGACTGCCACTTCAGCCATAATGCTGGTTGCCATATACTACTCACTCCTGGGAATTACCATGCCTTTCCTTGTAGCTCCAATTGTGGTACTGGCCTGGATACTTTTCAGCATTGCATATGTGTATGTTAGAAGAGCTTCATTGCACTCAGAAGCAGTTCAGGAAACAAACAGCACAGTGCCGGAGGCATAAATTTTAAATTTTATAAATGGTTTTTGAGGTTATAGCCTCAAAAACATCAATATTTGATAATTTTTGAAAGAGTCGTTCCAGCAATTACTTCAGGACGGCCTTAAACCTAATTTCAACCATTTCCCTGTCCAGATTAGAAAGGAAATAACCGAGCCTTGGACCTCTTTCCTTGCCTATGAGTATCTTGTAGAATGTTGCGAACCCTGCCTTTGGCTCAAGGTTCTGATCCTTTATGAGCTCATGGACAGCATTGTGGATGGCCTCCGGAGTCCACTCTATTTCTCTAATCTTCTCCTGGAAAGATCTTGCAAGGGCAACGTCCTGTTCACTGAGGTTTACTTTGGCATCCTGCGGAAGAAGTGAGAACTTTACCTGGTCAGGAGCGTATTTCTCAAGCCATGCCTTTGCAACCTTGACCTGGTTTTTCATGTATGGAGATAGTTCGGGTTCGTTGTAGCCGCTTCGCTTCATGGCGCCAAGCTGCTGTTCATCGGTCGTATATATCTGCACCAGCGTTATGAGATGCCTGAAGCTTACGAACGTGTCTGGCTTTTCCTCGCCGAGCCTGGATAGTTCGTATGTCCTGGCGTCGTCTTCCCCGGCAGCTTCTTCAAGGCCATAGAATACATTCCTGTACCTCTCGTACTCGTCTACAAGATTAAGCAAACCGAGGCCCGGATCGAAATCGATGTGCCTAGACGGATGGGTTCTTGCGATCAGGAATCTAAGAATTTCTGGAGGAGCGTACTGGACCATTTCTGAAGCCGGGATTACATTGCCTGTTGAGGAATGCATTACTCCCTTCCCCTTGAGCAGAATCCTCTCGAAAGTGAGAGGCAATGGTGCCTTTATGCCAAAAATTTCCTCTGCAATGGCCTTTCCTGTGTCGTAAGACCCGCCTGCTGCACCATGGTCCTTCCCGAAAGGCTCTATGGTGACACCAAGTGCAAACCATTTTGCAGGCCATTCCAGCCTCCAGGGGAGCTTGCCCTCATTCTTGCGTATGTCTGATTTGCCGGAGTGCCCGCATTTGCAGGTATAATCAACATAAGGGAAAGTGTACCCTGTCACCGATGTGCTGCTGATGCGGCCGCAGGAGGAGCAGATAGGATTGTACGGAGCCCAGTTCGGCTCCAGTTTCCTTCCAGAAACTGTCTCCAGGATTTCCCTAATCCTTGGAACGTTATTCATGACCATGTCTGTTGCCTTGGCAAATACGCCGTCCCTGTAGAGATCAGTTGATCTTATGACTTCCACTTTCACTTCTATTGTGCCAAGCGTTTCCAGGAAAGGCCTGAGAAAATATTCCGAATAGGTTCCTTCCCCTTCAGGCGCTGGTATTGAACTGAGTGGTTTGCCCACATGCTGTTCATACTCCTCCTTCTTCAGGAAAGGGTATACCTTCCTTAGGGGGTCAATGTCATCGCACAGGTAGATGAACCTGGATTCAACTCCCTTGTCTTTCAGTGCACGGTGGAAAAAATAACCTGTGAGGATCTCCCTCATGTTCCCCACATGGATATGGCCAGATGGTGAGATTCCCGTGGATACTGTCTGTTTCTCAGTCAGATCCTTGACGAATGCGTCCGCCCAGTGCATGTTAACTACGATCCGCCCACAAGGTTGGTCCTGACCAGTGACCTGACTCTTACGTCTGAGATTTCGTCACCGCTCATCTTGGATGCCAGCACAACTGCCAGCACGGGATTTCCGCCCTCGTTCCTCGTGTCCATGATGGCTCTCTTCATGGTCTCGCCTGTGCTGACCACGTCGTCCAGGATCACAACATTCTTGCCCTTGACGCTGGCAAAATTGCTGCTGAAAAACCCTTCCTTCCTTGCTGGATGTGGCCGGTAAACTATGAGTTCCTTGTCCATGAGGTATGAGACCATGGTTGCGTACGGTATTCCGTTGATTGTGATTCCGAGGATTGCATCCACCTCAAAGTCTCCTTTGCGGGCTTCTTCCTCGATGATGTCTGAAATTACTTCTGAAATGGAACTTATCCTGTTTCCTGTTACGCCGATGGTCCTCCATCCGATCTTCACGTCCTGGACCTTGGATTCCTTGAAAAATTCCTTGCTTAACAACCAGGTAACGGTGCCAACTGACAGGTGGAGTTCTGTGGATATTTCCTTATCTGACATGCCCTTGTTCTTCATTTCCAGGGCTCTCTTGTAAAGTTCCTCAATACTTTTCATTTCCATCCCATCGTCCTTCTTTATATGTGGAAATGGCTTTGGGTAATATAATTTTCATTATTTGGTTAAATGTGGGAAAGATGCCTTTGACTTGAAAGCGATGTTTGTTTTCTTATGATTCAAGCATATTTTTCATGAAAAACGGTGTATAATATTAAAGGAATATTCTGATTTACGACTATGGCTCGGTCCCTTGTTGAAATTAAGGAGAAACTAGAGCCGCAACAAAAAATTAGTTTAAATTCTGACCTTGTAAAAACAGTACCTTACTAGGATTGAAAGCCGTTTATGCCAGTTGGAGGATTGAAATAAGTAGAATCTTCCAGTACTGGACTTTCATGCTCAAACCACATTAATGAAACAGGTTTACCGGGGATTTTTATCACTGTTGGTGTTTCGTTCGCATTATAATAAAAAAAGCTTTATTATGTCAATAAAAACGAGGAGATTGCGCAATAAATCCAAGAATTAATATGCAATCGTAAGTAACACGACTTAAACTTATAGGTGTTTTAATGGAACTGTTAGCTGAAGAAGAAAAACAGATAGTGAGTAGAAATCTTCCTTTGCCTGAATCAGTCTCAAAGGTCGAGAATGATGTATTGGAAATGTCCGCTTTCATTCACGCTAATCCAGAACTGGGTAGTGAAGAATTCAAATGCAGTGCTAAGCTCGTAGGAGCCCTTAAAAAATGGGGATTCCAGGTTGAGGAAAACTACCTCGGAATGAAAACCGCATTCCTTGCGAAGGTTGGACAGGGTGAACCAAAAGTGGCAGTATTTGCCGAATATGATGCCCTCCCGATTGGCCATGCATGCGGGCACAATATACTCGGATCATGGGCATTCGGTGTCGGTGCATCGCTTGTTGAGGAAGTAAAGAAGCTAAAATCAGGTACCTTGTATATAGTCGGTAGCCCAGCCGAGGAAGGCAGGGGAGAATATGCATCAAGCAAAGTCGTAATTGCCCCGGAACTCGCTAAGGATGGTGTGAAGGCCGTATTCACAACTCATCCAGTGGATGAGTGGGAGGTCGGAAATTACAGCCTCGGGATTATGAGATATTCATTCGTCTTCCATGGAAGAGATGCCCATGCTGCTGTCTCGCCTGAGAAAGGGATAAACGCCCTTGATGCAGCTGTGGATTTCTATACAAACTTCAGGATGATGTTTGGTCTCCTGAGCAGAAAACATCAGATAGTACTCAGCGCCATCATAAAAGATGGAGGTAGTGCTCCAAATGTAATCCCTGGTAGGGCAGAACTCTGGGTTGATATGCGATCAGAAGATGACCAGTTCCTCCAGGGAATCTTCAAGAAAACCATAGAAATGGCAAAGAATATAGCAACAGTTCATTCATGCACTTTCGACTACAAACCACTTGCCCCGGAAATGAAACCAAGGAAGCGTAATGACCTGCTTGATTCAATTTATTACGAGAATGCTACAAAATACGTTGGAAACATAGTGGTTTCTCCCAAAGAATTCTACGAACGCCCACCGAGAGCCTCCTCTGATGTTGGAAATGTATCCCAGTTGATCCCAACGGGCCATCTGGGCATAAAGATAGGTCCGGTCGGACTTGCAGGGCATTCCGAAAACCTGAGAGATTCTGCCATAACTCCACAGGCACAGGAAGCTCTCATGACAGGAATAGCCATAGCGCATGATTCAATCCTTCAGTACTTCAGAGTAAAGGATGGCGGGAAATAAGTACTCTAAAATAGAATATTTTGACTTTTGACAGATGCTGTCTTCAGTCTATTTTTACCATTTTTCAATTTTAATTTCAGGATAATATTTATCAGGTATACAGGAAAAATAAAGAATATAGAAGCATGCCATGTAATTACATGGAAAGCGTATCAGATACAAAGGGGAGAGTATACAAACTATCGGATCAGCATCAGAGAGACTCCTTGGAGTTTTTCAGCAAACTGATAAAAATTCAAAGTGAAAACTATGGAAATGGAAAGGGGAACGAAAAAAACATTGCAAATTTTGTGAGTGATGCCTTATCGCCTCTTGGCCTCAAAGGCAAGTTCTACGAACCCGCAGAAAACAGGCTCAGTTATGTGGCTCAATTAGAAGGAAGCACAAAATCCAAGTCCTCTAATTTGGCATTGTATTCGCACCTGGATACAGTTCCCGTCGGGAATCTTGATGACTGGACCCATCCTCCATTCGCCGCGGTCATTTCAGATGGGAGACTGCACGGAAGGGGCACCGCCGATAATAAGCAAGGTATTGCTTCGAACATCTCAGCAATAAAGTATCTTGTAGAATCAGGGGTTGAATTGAAAGGAAATGTAACTCTTCTGCTGGTTGCTGATGAAGAAAACGGTGGAAACCTTGGGCTTGCATCAGTTCTGAAAAACGGGGACGTCAAACCGTCTTATTGCTGCTATACGCACAATGGAATACCTGAAGACGAACAGGCACCTTTCTTCCTGGGGCTAGGCCATCGGGGCCTGATATGGGTAAAGGTATCCATAAAGGGGAAGGCAGCACATAGTTCCCGCAAGGAAGAGGGTCTGAATGCGATTTATCTCATGAGTAAATTCGTGCAGAGGATTGAGGAACTGAAAGTCCCTGTAAACCCGCATCATATAGTGCCTGGTGGAATAACCATAAGTGTAAATATGATAAATGGAGGCAAGAAGAATAATGTGGTCGCAGACACTTGTGATGCGATTATAGACTGCCGCCATATCCCGGGATTTACATCTGCAGATCTTGTAAGAAT
>JAJZOK010000142.1 GCA_021811525.1 Thermoplasmata archaeon
CATTGAATTTTCCCACTTTTTTCACTCCCCGTAACGGGCCCAGAGGGATTCGAACCCTCGACCACCTGGTTAAAAGCCAGATGCTCTACCTAGCTGAGCTATGGGCCCAGAGCGCAACGTTGCGTCCTCACATATCACCACAGATTATAAATATTCTTGGAATCATAATCACCACAAACTTTAGCCATAAAACTTGGCTTCTTTAATGAGAAGAGAACATTCCATAAAATAGGGAATTTAAAAAAATAAAAATTTTTAATGTGCCTAATCCCTTCTTCTTCCGATAACAAAAGCAGCTAGAATTGGCAATATTATCCATATAACTCCGATCACTGCAAGAGAGACCTGAGTTATGCCAAAGGAGGCTGCGTTCACTGTAGAGCCGAACGCGTTAATCTGGCCTATGTAGAATACAACAAGTGAAGGATAACCCGCTGGTATCAGCGCGTTGAGTATTATGGTGTAGTGAGTGTAGATATTAGTTCCAGATATCAGGTGCAATGCCTCCGTCAGGATAAGGGGGAGGACTATGATGGACCACAATATTCCAAACACTATTGATAGGGCCAGGACTACCCCCAGTATCGCTCCCTGTGTCTTGAGGAACTGTGACGCCAGATATATCAGGCCAGTAAATGCCGCAATCTCAACAAAATATGTCCATATGAGGCTGCCGAAATAAGGCAGAGACATATAATATCCTGTGGCACGATTGAGGAATATTTCGAATATTGCTACGCCAATTGCAAAAGCAACTATCATGCTTCCAACATTTGCTGTATACCTTGAGAGGATGATCCTTCCTTTGGTCACAGGCCGCGTGATAACAGATTCCAGAACTGCATTTGCCCTGTCCTTCCCGAAGTAGAAGTAAGCAGACAGGGAGGCAAGTATTGGTATGATCAAACCATATATCTCAGCAAATGCGTCAAAAGATACAAGGGCAATTCCTATCTTAGTAAGTGCTGATGTTGGAGAATACTGTGCCTCTGATGAGGCGAATGTTGCATTTTTAGCGTAGAATACAGCTACTGCAACCTGTTGGGCAGCACCCATATTTGCCGGGTTGATGTCGAAGACCTGGACGCCAACTCCCTTAGTGGTCAATGTAGCATAATATGTCATATTGCTGGGAACTAATGGCCCCTGATTGCCAGTTACGTTGACTACTTTGTAGTAAAGATAAGCAGACTGGGCCTGTGAAACATTGGAAGTCGAATAGTAAACCATTATCTCCCGCGAGTTTGTGGTTCCGGGCTTTTTAATAATATTAATGTTTACATACAGTTCGTTCGACTGTTTTTGGCTTAATACCATTGGCTGTACATCAAGATGATTGGTGGAATTGAATGGGGATAACGAATAGTTCAGCAGTTCGAAAGAGCTGTCGCTATTAATTTTTAGGTTCAGGAATCCGTTTGGCTGCGTGTTGTTGGTCCAGAAAGTGCCATTGTGTTCTGTGTAAATAGGGAGTGTTCCTGCTGGAGTCCCATACTGGTTAAATGCGTAGAACGTGACATTGTAGGTGCCGTTAGAGTAAGTATAGCTGTTATCAATTAAAGCACTTGGCCCGGCACTGGATGTGCTTGTTGCTGACGTGAAGAGAAACCCGATTCCTACCGCGATCAGGATGACAATGATTATTGAAATTATAGTGAATTTTCCTGTAAATGTTCGCCTCAGGTCGTAAAGAAAATCTCTCACTGTCCCCCACCCCCTACCAGGCCAAGGAAATATTCTTCGAGATTCTCGCCTGAAACTTCAAACTGAGAAACATCATAATCATTCTTGGCAAGTTCATTGTTGATTTTTCTGGCTTCTGTTGAACTGATGGTAAGATCTTTGACTATCAGCAAGTTCCCGTTAGTCTCGACCTTTCCGTATTTTTCAAGAATATCCATTGCTCCTTTGTCCATGTTTTCAATCCTGACTTTAACAACGGTTGAACCAAGGCTTGATAGCTCATTCCTCTCTACTATCTTAATAAGCTCCCCCTTCTTGATTATTGCAATTCTGTCTGCTACATTCTCGAGTTCGGAGAGAATGTGCGAGGAAAGGAAGACGCATTTGCCGTCTTTCTTGAGTTTGACCATGAAATCCCTCATGTTCCTGACTCCTTCTGGGTCTAGGCCATTTAGCGTCTCATCAAAAAGAAAATTCTGAGGGTCTCCGATCAAAGCTGCGGCTATTGAGAATCTCTTCTTCATCCCCTGTGAGTATTCCTTCAACTTCCTGTTTCTGGCTTCCCAGATATTGAACTGCTTCAGTAGGGATTCTATCTTGTCTTCAATTTCTGGGCCCCTCAGTCCATAGAAACCTGCATAATATTTCAGCAAAGGGATTGGCTTGGAATTTGGTTCAAAGTTTGGCAGCTCTGGCACCCAACCGATATTCTTTGATGCTTCGATCTTGTTCTTCACAATATCCTTGCCATTGACAACCACGTGGCCACTGCTTGGAAAGATTATTCCAGAAATAAGCCTGATTGTGGTGGACTTGCCTGCCCCATTCAGGCCAGCAAAACCTAGTATTTCGCCGTCGTTTATTTCAAGGTTTAGCTTGTTAACAGCCGGCTTTTGGGTTCTGCCATAGATCTTGGTCAGATCCCTTATTTCAATCATAAGGGCGGAAAGCCAATGGTGCAATATAAGTATTTGTTTATTTAATGCGTAAGATATAAAAAAATATCCACCTAATATTAAGCATGAGGCACCATTTTATTATCCGCAGAGTCATTATCACTTTGTGCCAGAAATCATCATACCTATGATTACTCCATTCCATGGGGACGAGATAGACCATAAAGTGCTCATAGGGTTCATTGAATATGCAAAGGAAAACCGTTTTGATGGCCTTTTCCCGGGAGGTTCCACGGGCGGTTTTGCATCCATCTCCCAGAGGAAGCATGCTGATTTCCTGAGGGAAGTGATTGAGGAGTCCACTGGTTTGAAGCTATTTGCTGGAATATGCAGAAACAATATAGAAGAAACCATTGAAATGGGAAAAGAGGCGATTGACCTGGGATACACAAACATGGTCTGCATTAATCCTTTTTACCACAAATACAGCGAAGCTTCTGTGGAGAATTTCTTTGACAGGGTTATTTCTGCGCTCGATTCGGACATGTACATTTACAACAACCCTTCCCTGAGCGGATTCAGGTTGAGCCCTGAATTAGTGGGAAGGCTTAAGGACAAGCATCCGCAGGTTGTTGGGATGAAAGATAGCGGCAATGACATGGAAGCTTTTTCGAGATTTCTAAAGATCAGGGGGCTCAAAGTGTACCAGGGAAAGGATGCATACATCCATGAATCCATTGGACAGGGTGCCGCAGGAGGAGTATGTTCAACCGCAAATTTCGCCCTGAATACACTGCTTCTCGCCAAGAACAAGGCTGATATTGAATCCACCAAAGCAAAGACAAAGAAACTGGTGGACCTGGTATCACACTACGAGGTGCCTGCAATACACAACTATCTCTTCAGGAAATTCATCCTCAACGAGATGGAGCCGCAAAATTATGTGAACAGCCCATTTGTCGACCTTAAGGAAGTTCCAGAGCTTATGGCACTCAGAGAGAACACTATACTGCCTGTCGATACCCGGTAATTCATATATTTAAAGAACGTATAACCTCCCAATGAAGGTTAACATAGACGGCGATGTAAGGCATCTGTTCGCTGTTTGGTATGAAGACAGCAAAGTCAAGCTCATTGACCAGAGGAAACTTCCAGAGAAAATAGAGGTATTTGAGGCATCAACCTCTGATGATATTGCTTACGCGATCAAGGACATGGTTGTGAGAGGAGCCCCGGCCATTGGGGTTACTGCTGCATATGGGCTTGCAATGGCCAAGCTCAAGGGTGAAGACATGGCCAAGGTTGTTGAGAAAATCAGCAAGACCAGGCCAACAGCATTTGACCTTTTCAAGGCGATTGCCTATATGAAGGCAAACAACTTTGACATGAGCGCTGCAACCCGCTACTCAAACGAGATCAGCGGAAGAAGCAAGAAAATCGGGGAATATGGGAACAGCCTCATAGGCAATAATTCAAGGATACTCACCCATTGCAACGCCGGCGCACTTGCGGTAGTGGACTGGGGAACAGCCCTTGCCCCCATGCGATTTGCAAAGGCTGAGGGAAAGAATATTTTTGTATTTGTGGATGAAACGAGGCCGAGGCTCCAGGGAGCAAAGTTAACAGCCTGGGAGCTGGGACAGGAAGGCATTGAACATGCCATCATCGCGGACAACGCAGCCGGGCACTTCATGAGAAAGAAGGAAGTGGACCTCTGCATCGTTGGGGCCGACAGGATCACCGCCAATGGTGATTTTGCAAACAAAATAGGCACATACGAAAAAGCTGTGGTGGCAAAGGAAAATGGAATTCCATTCTATGTCGCCGCACCGGGAAGCACCTTTGATTTCAGCATTTCTACAGGTGAAGGAATACCAATAGAGGAAAGGCCGGAGGAAGAGGTCCTCGTCGTGAACGGAAAGTATCTTGGCCCGGAATCAAGCCACGCTAGGAATCCGGCCTTTGATGTCACGCCTGCAAAATATGTTTCTGCTTTCATAACAGAATATGGAATATTCAAGCCCAATGAACTTTCAAAGCTCCGCAGTGCCATGGAGAAGGATCTCTTCATGAAGACGCCATAGTTGCCATTCAAGGAGAAGACATATTGACAGATAAAGCAGAAGTAACGCCCTGGGAAGTCTCAAGCGACCTGCAGGAAACCGATTACAGCAGGATAGCCAGCCAGTTCGGGGCAAAGCTGATTGATGACAAGATCCTGTCAGACATAAAGGAATTGACCGGGGAAATACACCCTTTTCTCCATTACGGCATTTTCTTTGCCCACAGGGACCTCGACATAATACTTGAAAACTACCGGAAAGGGGAGCCTTTCTACCTTTACACCGGGCGTGGGCCATCCGGAAACATGCATCTTGGTCACCTCCTGCCATTCATGTTTACCAAGTGGCTCCAGGAGAAGTTCAACGTTGACCTGCTCATACAGATTACAGACGATGAAAAATATCTCTTCAGGGATATCCCTGAGAGCGAAATTCGCACCATAACAAGAAACAACATCCTTGATATCCTGAGCCTCGGATTTAATCCGGAAAAAACCCACATCATAGTGGACTCGGAGCAGGCAGGGATCCTTTATAACCAGGCTGTGCGGGTCTCACGGCACATTACAGCCTCTACAGCTAAGGCAGTCTTTGGCTTTACAGACAGCGACAGCATTGGAAAATATTTCTTTACCAGCATACAGGCTGTTCCTGCCTTTCTTTTGTCAGCCTTATCCGGAAGGAATATCCGATGCCTTATTCCTTACGCAATTGACCAGGATCCCCACTTCAAGGTTGCAAGGGACGTGATTCCTAAACTGGGATATGAAAAGCCATCATCCATAATTTCTAAGTTCATCCCTTCACTCAAAGGGGGAGGCAAGATGTCATCCTCTGACCTTAACAGTGGAATATACCTGGATGACAGCCCAAAGGTCGTCAGGAAGAAATTGATGAAGTATGCCTTCTCAGGGGGAAAGGAAACCGCAGAAGAGCAGAGGAAATACGGGGCCAATCCGGACATAGACTTTGCATTCAATATCTACCGCATGCTGGAACATGACCAGAATAAGGTTGAAGGCATTTACGCGAAGTACAAAGGCGGAGAGATCCTCAGCGGAGAGATGAAGCAGCTTTCTGCAGATACCATCAGTGCTTTCCTTGAGACCTTGGGGCCTGCGAGGCAGCAGGCAGAGCGGAACTACTCTGAATACATGTTCAATGCAGACGATTTCAGGGACAGGTACTGAGTTTTTTTATTTCAAGGGCTTGCAATTTCCGAGATCTGTTCCGCAATTCCCGCTTTTTTCCGGAATGCACCCATGAACACAAAGACACTGATGAATCCCCAAAAAGTGGTAAGTGCCCAGAGCTCATAGGAATTGCTGGTGAGGCTAAGAACCGCACCTCCAATCAACGGCCCGACGGCCCTTCCAGCCGATATGAAGGCATTGTATGTCCCCATATTCCTACCTATATTCTCTGGCTTGGATACCATAGAAACCATAGCATAGCCTGCTGGAAATGCAAAATTCTCTCCGAGAGTCAGGATCACAGTTGCAAGGATGAAACCCTGAAGAGTTGAGAAAAATGCGTAGGAGAAGAAGCCAAAAGTGTATAACAATCCCCCAATTACAAAGGAAAAGTAGTTGCCAATTTTTCTGGATGCCTTGTATATGAACCCCTGAGTTCCTATGACCACTATGCCATTCGTGAGGTAGATGATCCCAAGTTCATTGAAGTTGAGCCCCCTGAGAATGTTTGCGTAATTTGTTAGTGTAATTGTTTCCTGCGCCTGAACTATGAAGAGAAGCAGGGCAACAAAGGAAAGCACAAGAAGAAGCCTGTTTCCCGCATATAACTGAATTGCCCTTGGGCCACTGGCCTTCACTTCGCTCAGGGTGAAGGAAAGCACAAAGCCAAATGCTGTGGTCACAAGCCCAAACAGGAACAGGTAATAGAAACTCCCACTATATATGAGAAATCCACCCAGTGCTGGCCCTATGCCCCAACCGATATTGTTTCCAATTCTGAGAATTGAAAATCCGCGGAGCTTCACACTGCTGGATTCAGAGACGATAGCATTTGCAGCAGGAGCCTGTGCAGCATTTGCAATCATTAGCCCCATGAAGACTGGGGGGTAGTAGAGGGAGGAATTCCTGACCTCAGGGCTTGCAACCAGCACTGCAAAGAGCATAACACACAAGCCCACGGATAGGATTATGAAACGCTTGTAGCCAAATTTGTCCGCAAGTATGCCTGCATAGATTTGTACAGCCGCAGCAATGGCACTCCCCAGTGTTATGATCACCCCGTCCTGAAAGATGGAGAGCCCCAGGTTCGTTCTTAGGTAGATTGCGCTGTAAATCCAGATGGAAGAATAACCCAGGCCGCGGAGGGTTGACAGAAAAGTGACGGTACCTACGTTTTTCAAGGCAGCCTGTGGAAATTGTCCGGATTTATTTAAAACGTGGGAGTTTTCAAACTTTAAAAATTGGAATTAAGAAGAAAAAGTGAATTGAAAATGTGACAGCGAATCACATTTCCCGTCCCCTCGCGGAAGACAGTACGCGTGTGAAACGTGGCAGGCTTTACCGTCGGGTTCGGAATGAGACCGGGTGTGACCCTGCCACTGTGGCCGTCACGGACACTAAATGGAAGGGGCGTATAAAATGGTTTCTCATGGAGTTTCTCATTTTGGCATGCCTATTTAAGTATTAGAAACCCTATGTTATATCATGAGCTACCTTATAGTCACGAGCAGGTGCCCCATATCCCATGAAAAAACTGGGGGCAATGAAACCGTGAAGAAGAATGTAGGAGGGGTAGCAACTGCCTTAAGCAGAGCGATGAAGCAGGAAGGCGGAACCTGGGTATGCTGGGGGGACGGAAACCTTGACCACAAGTATCCCGAGGAAAACTACGACGGCTACAAGATTGTGAGGGTCTTTATGACCAGCAGGGAAAGAAGGGGATTCTATGACGATTATGCGAATGGCACCCTATGGCCCCTTTTCCACTACTTCAGAGATAGGATGAAACTCATCAGCACAGGAATATCACATTACAGGCAGATAAACGGTAAGTTTGCGGACACCATTGCAAATCATGCGAAACCCGGGCAGAAAATCTGGGTGCATGATTATCAGCTTGCCCTGCTGCCTAAAATGATCAGGGAGAGAGGGCTGGAAAATTTCACAATCCTGACATGGCACATACCGTGGGTGGCTAGCGAATTTTACTCCACACTTCCTGAGGCAAAAGAAATGATAGAAGGCATAGCCGCTGCTGACATGATAACTTTCCACACAGATCTTTACAAGAAGAATTTCATAGAGTCATGCCAGAGCTTACTTGGAAGGGCTGCGGATATTGAAGGTAAAATCTTCTCCTTCTCACTTGGAATCGATTCTGCCTTTTACTCTTCAAATCCTGCCAACAGGCAGAATATAGAGCTGAAAAACAACAGGAAACTGATACTGAGCCTTGACCGGCTTGATTATACCAAGGGCCTGGTAAACAGGGCACTTGCGATTGAAAACCTTATCAGGAAATATCCCAAGGATGCGCGGAGATTCACCTACGTAATGATTGTGACTCCAAGCAGGACCTCTGTTTCCGAATACATTAACATGAAGAAAGACCTGGAAATGACTGTGGGGAGAATCAACGGGACTTATTCTGACCTGAGCTGGAGGCCGATAATCTACATGTATCGGAGGGTCACTGACAGGCAGCTCATGAATTATTACAGGTCTGCGGATATTGCCCTGATCACCCCCCTCATCGATGGGCTTAATTTGGTAAGCAAGGAGTTTGTTGCTGCCACAAAATCAGGTATCCTGATACTCTCAAGATTTGCCGGGGCTGCATACTCCCTCAGTTCTGCCCTGAAAGTTAATCCAAATGACTTGAATGAAGTGGCAGACAGGCTGCACGATGCTCTGAACATGCCGGAAAGCGAGATAGAATCCAGGCTTGAAAGCATGAAGGAGAATGTGATGAAACGCGACATCAACTGGTGGCTCTCAGAGATTTCAGCAACCGCAGACACACTAGAAGGGCTAGCACATGAGAGAAGGGAAAGTATCAGCAATCCTCAATGAATTCAGCACAATCCGTGACAGCAACCCAGTCATTTTCCTTGATTATGACGGAACTCTGGTGCCAATTATCAAGAACCCTGATGAATCATTTCCTGACGATGAAATCATGGGGATCCTTAAGACCCTGAGGAAAAAGTACGACCTTTATATTGTTACGGGTAGGTCGCTTCGGGAGATCAGGGAATTCATAGGGGGTTCGTTCAACGTGCTTGCGCTACATGGGGCCATAATCTCCCTTGAGGATGGGACAACAAACTTTGTCAGGGATTATGGAAAATACAGGAAAAAATGTGATGATATTTATGGCAGTAAAAATGAGTTTGAGGCAAAGTACCCTGGAATCCAGATTATAAACAAGGATGGGGGGCTTGTGTTCACAAAATGGTTTGTCCCGGAGAAACTCCATGAAAAGCTCGTGGAAGAGGTAAGATCAATATCCGCAGCCAATAACATGGAATTGTACCTTGGCAAAATGATCGTTGAATTGCGGATCCCGGGACCTGATAAGGGAAAAGCCATATATGGAATTAGAAACGGCAGGCCTTCACTCATTGTTGGAGATGACCTAACCGATGAAGACGCATTCAGGGAAAACGCTGATGCCCTGACCATACATATTGGAAATGGCGAAACAGCTGCCCATTATAGCCTTAGCAACTATCTTGAACTCAGGCAGCTCCTGGCAGAACTATAGGCCGGAGACGTCGTATTGATCCTTTCTTCTCTGCTTCATCATGGGCACGTCGGAAGTGTACCTTTCCAAGATATCCATGTCCAGGTCGCACACAATGACCCCGTCCTCATTATCAGCTTCAGCCAGAACATCACCGTAAGGGCTCACCACCATGCTGTGCCCGGTGAAATCCTTTCCACTCTGGGCAGTGCCTAAAACAAAGAGGCCATTTTCAATGGCCCTTGCCTTTAGTAGTGTCTTCCAAGTTTCAAGTTTTCTCTCTCCAGCATACCAGCCTGCCTGATAAGAAAGGATCTGTGCGCCAAGCAGCTTGATAAGCCTTGCAGGTTCGGGAAATCTCAGGTCATAGCATATTTGCAGGCCAATGTGGACTCCTCCTGCATTGATGGTTGAAACAGGGATTCTGCCGTACTCGTAAAGGTTGCTCTCAAGCTTGGAGTATGCGTCGAAAAGGTGTAGTTTCCTGTACTTTCCCACCACTATGCCCAAATCGTCAATGAATATTGATGCATTGAATGGCTTCAGGGTCCCGAAATTCCTCTCTGCAATGTTAATCAGCGACATCACGGAATTCTTCCTGGAAAGCTCCGCAAATGTGGATGCAAATTTTCCGTCCAGCGGCTCAGAGGCTTCTTTAAGGCCATCCGGATCAGCATAATTCGGCGAAAACATTTGGTACTCTGGGAAAATCACGAGATTTGGCTTTGATCTGATCGCCTCATTGAACAATCTTACTGACCTTTCAAGATTGCCTTCCTTATCCGTTCCAGACGCCATCTGTGCAAGAGCAACCTTCATCAACATCACTACATGAATCCCGTCAGGTCAGATAACTTCTCCGGCAGATATGTGGAAGTAACATAATCAAGGCCATACTTGGCAAGTGCCTGCTGTTCAGCTTTCTTGCCTATATTCAGCATGGTCTCTATCTCATCCCTCCACCGCTCAGATTGGAACCTTGGATCCTTCAATTCTGCATTTAGAGCGGCAATATCCTTGTCACTGAGGTCATCTGTTGGGAGCTTGTAGTTAAGGATATCACTCGCCGTTATCCCGATATATTCTGCAGTGGGGACGGCAAGATAATGTGAGATGTGGGCCGTCTTTATTGCGCCATATGCGATGGATGCATAGATTCGGAAGGACCATGGGTCACCGTCAGTGAAAACGTAAACCGGGAGATTATGCTCCTCGTTTATCCTCTTCAGGAGCCTCCTGGTGCTCCGGGCGGGCTGCCCCTTAAGATGGACAAGGAGGCAGTTGTTTGTCTCGTCGAACCCATTCTCAACAAGCCTGTCAAACATACCTCCAGTTTCTATCGCAAGGATGTACCTGGCATTGACGTCCTTGATTCTCAGCTTTTCTTCCTCAACGCTGTATGGGATTCCGTATCCTCCATCTCCTACATCGTCACGGCAGTTTATTTTCTTGAATTCCCCCTTCCTTGTCCTCTCTTCAATGGTTATGTCTCCCATGATGCTCGCACCGTTTTCCTCCGGCCTGAGCTTGAAGTCTTCCCTAAGAAGTGAGCTCAGTACTTCAAGATCCTCCGCCATCAGGTTTGATTCATCCTGGGTCCCGAATTTGCCAAGGTTCCATCCCTCTGAAATATAGTACATTTCCCTTAGAGTGGAAGATTTGCTTTCCCTGAGCATTTCCCTTATGAAATCCACCATGTAAAGCAGTTTAACCATGTACTCTGCACCATCCACTGCCTTTCCTGATCTGGTAACCGAAGAATCCCCATATCTCCAGACGGAGAGCATTGGATCAAGCACAATATTTTCCTTGTTTCTTGAAGGCATTGATATTTCGGGTATGTCCCCGGCGGCAAGCATCGAATAAATGCTGTTGACCATTTCTTCAAGTTTTCTGGTGGTTTGGTCTGCCGCCATTACTCCTCACCATCCGTTTCAATAATGTTCACCGTCTCAGTTCCGAAGTCTGCAGGAAGGGGCTCTGCACCCTGTACCCTGACTGGATCAATGCCTGTGAAGTAATAATTGGTGCCCGGATAATCAGAAATTCTGCCTTTAATGGAAAATGATGCAACGAATTCCTGCGCTGGCCCTAGATCCTTTATTTCCCATTTCAGCTCCGGACCTTCATAATCGCCGGTTGGCGGGTCTGCAATGAGGCCCATTGAGATTTCCCTCCTTGTGTAATTTATCACTTTCATTTCTATTTCAACGCCTTCCTGGCTCTTCCGGAACTCTTCTGTTACGAAGACCACATTTGCTATCTTTGAGATAACAGGCTCGAGGTTGGGAACCTCTTTGCCAAGGATCTCTGATGCCTTTTTTCCGATCTCCGGAATAAGGGTGTTTACCAACCTGAATTTTTCATATATTCTGGCTCTCCGGTCCTTCTTTCCAAGGAATGATTTCACTCCTCTTCCAAGTGACTTGAGGCACAAGCCAATCTCATTGGTGATCTCGTTCACATTTGCCAGGGCTTCCTTTGATTCCGATGTGAAGGGTATCCTGATCCCGTAAACATGAACGAAAATGATGGCAGGGCCATATGGCACACCTTGCCCACCCTTCTGGTCGAACCCATATTGCCTCCAGTCCATTTCCGAAACAGCCTTGGTTATGGCGCAGGCTCCGGGCTGGTACAGTAGTGGAACCTTATTTGCGAACCTTACAATCCTGACAGGCTGATCACTTGGGAGGTCGCCGCCATAAACAATTCCTGCCTCTACTGAAAACGGATTCCCGTTATATACTGTAATGGGCCTTGAAACCGGTTTGCCGTAATGTGATGGGTGGTTCTCCTCATACACACTCTTAAGGCCCTTCTTTATGAATTCAGGCCCCAGGGGGGAAAGGCAGTCCGTCGGTGGCGGCATCAGTTTAACGGCCTTAAACGCCTCACTGAGTTTCTTTATGTCCTGCAGGGAAAGCTCTGATGGCTTTTTATTCCCAGGTATTCCCGAAAAAGCCAGGATTTCATCTGCAACCTTGTCGCTGATCCTGTTGAAGTCGTCACGGAGAAAATGTATTAGGTCTGGGGAGAGTGTGTTCTTGGCCATGCTGTTTATATCTCCAAGCTCAAGCCCGAGTGGATGGGGTTTTATGGCAACAGCAGGCTTAGAAAGGATGTCCGTGACTCTCGGGATCTCGTAGGTCTTTCCGTCCGGGTCCAAGAGAGTCAAGGTAGCATTTGGGTTAGCAACTGCACATTCTCTCATGTACTCCAGGATTGATTGTTTTCCGATCTGGTACTTTCCCTTTGCTGGTATTGTAATGAGGGCCCCATGGGGCTTCTCCCATATTACGGGTTTTTCACTGTGAATATCTGCCTTGTTCTCCTTTACGTTAATGCCCAGGATGAAATCATATGCCACATCATCCTCCTTCCTTCTCGTCTTTACATGCGATGTCCTGGCCGTAGTTATCTGGCCATAAAGTATAGCTGCCGTAATTCCGATTCCCTGCTGCCCCCTGGATTGTTTAAATGAGTGAAATCTTGATCCATAGAGGAGTTTTCCGAAAACGTTTGGAACTTGCTTTCTTTCAATGCCGGGGCCATTATCCTCAACGGAAACGTTGAATTCATCATCCTCGGCCTTTTCAAGTGTGACCTTGACCTCAGGAAGAATGCCATGCTCTTCACATGCATCCAGGGAATTGTCAAGGGCTTCCTTCACAATCATAAAGAGTGATTTTTGCGGTGAATCAAAACCAAGTATGTGCCTGTTCTTTTCAAAGAATTCAGAAATTGATGCTTCCCTGAATTCAGATATGGTGGCCTTTCGAGGAGGCATTAAACTGCCATATACATGGTGTTTAAATTACTTTGTTGCCACCCAGCTTTGGAATGCATATAAAATAGATACAGAAGGACCGTTTCGCAAGCAAAAGATAAGGAATTGGAAAGGGATTTGGAAAATTATCCGAAATAGCCAAGGTCATCCTTCTGAGAAACCTTAGCCTGCACGTCTTCCTGCATTTTCTCGGTAATTTGCTCAATCTGCCTGCTTCTTTCCTCAAGGTCAGCCAGATCAAGGTCGAGGCCAAGCAATCCTTTGAGGACCCTGACGATTTCCCTTGCACCCTTTGGGTCAGCGAAGTATCCAGATGTTTCTCCCATGAGGCACGCCCCATTCATAGAGAAAACTTCTTTGCCAAGTCCAAGCATGACCCCAGCGGAACCCACGATACCACCGCCGGGTTCTCCCTTGGGAAAAACAACTCCATTCTCCTTCAGTTCGTCAAGAAGGTTTGTATTCGTAACTGCCCCAAGGACCCTTGGAGTCTCTACGATCTTTCCAGTGCTGTATCCTCCCAGTGTGTAAACAAATGAAACATTTAGCTTGGCTGCCAGTTCAAGGATCACGTGCGAGATTTCATACTGCCCTTCCTGAGTTGTGCCCTGGAAATCGCCAACGAGGACAAGGAGATCGTTTTCCTTGCCAGTCTTCTTGTAATAGATGCTGTTTCTCACAAGTTTTACAACACCCTCATCGTCTATGAAAACCTGAGGCGGAAGGTACTGGGAAAACACGTCAGCAAGCTTCTGCATCTTGAGTTTTTCTATTATGTACTCAGCAGCTATTTTTCCAACATTCCCAATGCCCGGAAGGCCCCCGATAAGTATGGGGTCCTTCAGCTTTGGCCTTTTGTACTGGTTGATTATGATTTTTTCCATTTTTACTCTTCCTCCAACTTGATCCTGAACCTCTGGAACCTGTCCTGTGGTGAATACCTGGGCGGCAAAGCCACATCAGCAAAGCTGCTACAGTTTGGACATTCTTCCTTCATTGTATAAGACTGGCAATTTCTGCATTTTCTTATTATTGAACGCATTTTAACTCTGGTCTACTTTCTTGTGAACTCTGCGACTACACCCTTCTTCTTTGATAAGTCCAGTATGTTCTGTACTGCCTTTTTTAATGCATCTTCGGCAGACTTATAATCTTTGTCTGTTACTGTTAACCTATAACGCGGAGCCCCGGCATACTGAATTTCCACATTATCTTCCATGGCAGATGAAAATACTTCCTTCAGAAGTTCAACTCCATTTGGGGCAAGCGAGTATGCTTCAACATATCCGCCTATTTTTATGTACGGAAGAACTACATTTTCCCTGGCCACCTTCTGGAAAGCCTCTTTCCAATTTCCTTTGGATTCAGGAAGCCAGTCCTCAGTGGCAGAGGCGTCTTCAAAGGCATCATAAAGCGTACCGTATTGAGCACGGAGATCGCCCGCAAATTCCTTTTCGGCCTGGCCCATAGAAATTTTAAGCTGTGACGATACAATTTCAAGAAGCTTCTCAGCTTTCTGCTCATTCTTCCAGCTGGAGATCTTTTCCCTCTTCTGGTGCTCATTCACTCTTTTAAGCGAAAGATCCACATATCCTCTGCCCGTATCGACGTTCAAGACCTTGCAAACGGTCTTCTGCCCTTCCCTCAGGTAGTCTTTGATATGCTTGACCCAGCCGGTTGCGACCTCAGCTATATGGATAAAGCCCTCCTTGCCCGGGTACTCCTCAAGTCTTACATTTGCGCCAAAACCCTTTACTTCCTTTATGGTAACGACTACCAGGTCACCAACTTCAGGAAGGTCTTTTTTCATTGCTTGTCGCCCGTAATCTCAGCGGCCAGATCAAGTGTGCCGCCGGTTGGCCTTGCCAGGGTTGCACCACATATATTGCAGACAACAGTGGATGAGATTTTTGTATATGTGGTTTGCTCGTTTCCACAATCCTTGCATTTTATGTTTATGAATTTGTTCCCAATGCTCTTGGGTTTTGAAAATCTGCTATCCGCCATATTACTGGACCTCCACTATTTCAAATTTCTTAGCTCTTATGCTGGGTGGAGTGACGGATTTCTTGCAAGTCTGGCATTTGTATTTCAGTGATACTCTCTTGGTTGGCTTTTCCCTTCCTTCATACTTTGGCCTTGGGAAACCTCCGTAACCAGATGTTGCTCTTCTGAATCTCCTCTGTCCAGCCCTGAATTCACTGGCCTTTCTTTTCCTTACTCTCTCTACTTCGTGAGGAGTGTGCTTCTTGCACGACGGACAATACATGCTGATGATCTTTGGCATTTTCAACGCGTTCACCTGTAATTAAGCAGGACACAAGCAATTTCACATTGCATGAACTCTCATGTCTTGTTTTTATGCTCTCGGCTTATTGGTTGGAGGGATATAAGTTTTCTTGAAATTTTTCCCGTCCATACCCGGCACAATGAAACCCAGAACGCCTAGCTGCATATTGATAAGTTGCAGATTGCGGTGATCCTTCATGGGCATCCAAATATTGTGTCAATAATGTTATATACGAACTTCCAATGTAGCGGGGAATCGACATGCCTAAGCCACAGACAAGCGTACAGAAGCCAATGGACGTTCTTCGAAATTCCATAGACAGGAATGTTTTAGTCGACGTTAAGGGGAACAGAGGTTATTCAGGCATCCTAGAGGGATATGACATATACATGAATCTGGTGATTAAAAACGCCGGTGAGACCATCAATGGCCAGACTACCGGTGTTCACGAGAGAATTCTCGTAAGAGGAGACAATGTTATTTTCGTTTCCCCATCGAAAGGTGATAATCAATGAGCAATGGAACAGCCGTAATGGGAAAGATGAACAACAAGAAAGTTCATATTACATGTCGCAGATGTGGACATCATACCTACCACGTCAGGCAGAAGAGGTGCTCTCACTGTGGATTCCCCGCAGCCAGAACTAGATCATATAGATGGGCAAAAGCCAAGTGATCACTGTGCTGTGGTCGGATATATAGGTGAGGAGCCTGCATATCCATTTATTCTATCATCACTAAAAACGCTCCAGCATCGCGGACAGGAAAGTGCGGGCATCGCAACTTTCCATGCATCCTCCATTAATGCCAGAAAAGGCATGGGGTTAGTTGGGGAAGTTTTCAACGAAAAGACCAAGGATTCCGAATATCTCCTTGGAAATGTGGGTATTGGCCATACCAGATACTCTACAGCCGGCTCGAAAGCAATGGAAAACGCCGGGCCATTCCTTGTAACCAATGCCCTGGGCCATATTGCACTATCGCATAATGGTGAAATAACTAATGCGGACAGGCTTCGGGATGAACTTTTAAAACAGGGCTTAACATTCCTTACTTCTTCGGACACTGAAGTTTTGTTGATGGAACTTGCAAGGGAAATCTCCATCCATGGGATCAATGGCGGTGTCAAAATCGCTGCTGACCGCCTTAAAGGAGCATATGCCATAACGTTTCTAATAAATGACCGGCTTTATGCGATGCGAGACCCGCTTGGAATAAGGCCGCTGATAATAGGAAAAATGGTAAGCGGTTACATTGTGGCATCTGAATCCTGCGCACTGGACATCAATGGGGCGGAGATTGTCAGAGACGTAAAACCTGGAGAACTTGTTGAGGTTACAGCAAATGGGATCACATCAATCCTCACTGTCCCAGGCAGGAAGCTTGCCCATTGCATGTTTGAGTACGTTTATTTTGCAAGACCAGACAGCATTATCGATAACATTGAAGTATTTCAAACAAGGCTTAGCCTTGGAAGAACACTTGCCAGGGAATCGCCAGTGGATGCTGATGTTGTGTTCGCAGTCCCCGACTCAGGGAGGGCACAGGCACTTGGCTATTCACAGGAATCGGGAATCCCATATAGCGAGGGGCTCATAAAGAACAGGTTTTCAGACAGGACCTTTATTATGCCAACTCAGCAATCTAGAACATCAGCCATAAGACTGAAGCTTAATGTCATCCAGTCAGAGGTGAAGGGAAAGAGGATAATACTGGTTGATGACAGCATCATAAGGGGAAATACCATGAACCACATCGTCAGCCTTCTGAGGCGGGCTGGTGCCAAGGAAGTCCATGTTAGGATCGGGTGCCCTCCAGTTGTTGCGCCATGTTTCTATGGTGTGGATATGAAAACCAAGGACCAGTTTGTGGCCAATGGCAGATCCGTTGATGAGATATGCAAGGAAATCGGCGCAGATTCTCTTGGATATGTGTCAATCAGGGGACTCATTGAAAGCATCGGCATTGGAAGGGATGGGCTTTGCCTTGGCTGCCTAACAGGAGATTACCCAACAACAGTTTCGGAGGAGAAGTATCCCCGGCAGAAGGAACTGGAAAGCTTTACCCACCATTCCTGAAAATTTATTTTTTTCTCTTTAGAAGTTCCTGTATTTTTTCCCTGGATTTTTCCTGGTCGATCCTATGCCCTGCAAAATCAGCCCTCAGTGCGATTGCTGTTTTTCCTGCAATGAATCTTGCCACTCTCCCCCGGTCTGAAGTTCTGAGGCTAGACATGCCTTTGACCTTGAAAAGTGATCCGTGCTTTGGAGGAGGCGATCCATAAAGGATGTGCTTGAATAGTGCCTTTTCAGCCCCTATAACCTGAATTGCACTTGCAGGCATTAGTGCAAGGTTCCTCAGGCTTCCTGCGTGGTAAAGCAGCTCTATTGCAATTTCTTCCCCCACAAGCTCGCATGTGTTAGGCATAACTTCCCTGGCCTTTTCAGAAAGGAAAGACAATATGCTTGCCTTAAGTGCACATATTGAACCTGCAGAATCGGCTATTTCCTCCATGACCCCAGGAAGGCTTCCTGGCAGGTCCAGGCCCCGGAGCCTCTTGAAGAAATTGCAGGGATCCTCATTTCCGTATGTTAGGCCAGTTATAAGGCCGAAACCTGCGACTTTTTCAAGTATCAGGTTAAGAGATTTGTTCAGTTCCGGTATAAGTGCATAGAGTTTCCTTATGTACTGGTCTTCCGCAAATTCCTGCTTGATCCTGTATTTTCCGTACCTTATGAGAAGGTCCCTCAGATCGGGAATGGATCTGGATTCTTCCAGGGATAGTTTGACTTCAAGTCCATCCCTCAATGAATCGAATATTTCAGGGAATTTTTCCCCTATGCCTTCGTAAACAAAGTACTGGTTGCCTTTCCTGGAACCGTACCATTTATCTCCGCTTTTTCTGGCCCCTGAATTCCCTTCTCCTGACATCCTTACCTCCACTCCTCTGGCCTTCCTTCTGCCTCTGGTACTGTGGCCGATCCCTCCTTTCATGGTGCCCGAATTTTGTAACCTGGGGCTTTGGCTTCACTTCCTTCCTGGCCTCTTTGGTCTTTTGCTTCATTTGGCCAGGATTTTCCAGAAGGACCCTGTCAAAGTCCACGACCTTGAGGTCCCTGATTTCATCAAAATTTACCAGCATAATGCCGGTTCCGACGAGTTCGTTGTTTTCGGAAATGACTGCAACCCTTTCTCCTTTAGATGGCGTGCCTATAATTGCGCGAATGCCTCCTGGATAAAGGTCAGAGCCGCGGGAAATGTTCGCTAGTGATGATTTCTTGACAATTATCTTGGGGTATTCCCTGAAAAGGTAATCCATAGAAAATATCAGCTGCGCGAGTTTCTCAGGGCTTCCGCTGTCAGAGAGTTTCTTTGCATCTGCCACATCCTGCAGGGTCACGAGATCCGATTCCTGGAAAACTCCGGTCCTTGTGCGGCGAAGCTCTGCCATCTGGGCGCCTACACCCAGGGTGTAGCCGAGGTCCGTGCAGAGTGTCCTGATATATGTCCCAGAATCACAAACGACCCTGAATAAGACGAGCCTGGAGCTAATTTCGAGTATCTCAAGCTTGTGTATTGTCCTCTTCCTAAGTGTTCTTGCAACTGCAGCCCTCATGGGGGGAATCTGGTAAATCTCACCTTCATATTCATGGAAAGCTTCCCTGAGATTTTCATCGGTCACGTCCCCATAGAGCCTCATGACACAAACATATTCCTTCTTCTGTTCATGTGCGATATCAATAAGTTTGGTGGCTTTTCCAAGCGCCATTACCAATACACCGGTTACGCCTGGATCAAGAGTCCCAATATGGCCAACCCTTTCCATGCCCAGAATCTGCCTTACCCAGTAATCAACCTGATGGCTCGTGGGGCCCTTGGGTTTGTCAATAACTATAAAGCCATCCAGTTCACTGGAGCTTTTTGATTCCTGAGCATTCATGTATGTGTTCTGCCACCTTTTGTGCAGAGAGGTTATCAGAGTTTATAACAAGATCGTAAATATCTGTAGTCCCGTAGTCAATTGAATAGAATTCCGCGTACCTCTTTGCCTCAGACTCCTCCCTTACCCTGAGAAGTGCCTCGAGATCTGATGCATTTCCTTCCCTCCTGGAAATTCTGGAAACTCTCGTTGCCAGGGAAGCGGTGAGAAAAACCTTGAAAGCTTCAATATTGTTAAGATGACACATCCACCCTGCAAGCCTGGCCTCAACAACAATGTTGTCATGTGATTTCAGAAAGTCAACAACCATCTGGTCCTGTTTCCTGTCAATCTCAGGATGGGATTCAGCATAGAGGTTGAATTCCTCGATTGTCATTCCATGCTCACGGGCCTGTTCCCTGAAAAAATGGCCCCCGGAAAAAAACTGGTAGCCCATTGATCTGGCAAGAATCTTGCCAACAGTGGACTTCCCACTCCCGATAGGCCCACTAATTGTAATCCGCATTTTCAATGGTTCTCTCGAGCTTCCTTACCTTGTAAGTGAAGTCGAAGATCTTGATCACCATGGTTGTCAGGTATCCGAACACCAGGATTACAACAAAATAGACCATAATCCAGTAAGGAAACATCCAGAAATGCGCGGTTGCGACATTGACCTCGTAATTCCATGGGAATGCAATGACCTGGTATGCAAGCGCATCTAGGAAGAAGTACAGCCACGCAATGAGCAGGAGCGTAAATATGGTGAAGACCATGAGCGGTTTCATTGTGTTCATGCTCAGGCTAGTCTGTTCCATAGACATATCCATCCTCATTTTCTGCAGCTTCTGGATCTTGTCCTTCTGCTGGCTCTTGTAGGCCTGATTCATCGCCTTGTTGAATTCCCTCATGCGGTTCTGCATCTTTCCCATTTTGAGCCAGTCGGTGAAGACGTACCTTGGAATTGATGTTATAAGGCCAATCAGCACCCCCACAAGCACGATGGTGAGAAGCGGGAACTGGAAATTGAAGCCCAAAAGCGGCATCAGGACCACACCGAAATAGGTACCGATGTAACCCCTCAGTGTGCCATTTGTGATCACGATAATAGAGCCGAAGCTGATGACCATGTAAATCATCTGGAACCTCAGCATCTTTGACATTGCTTCCTGCTGCGGATTCCTCTGCATTCTTGGCCTCTGTCCTTGAACTCCCTGTGGATCTGTCATTATGGCATCAACCTCTTGACTATATTCTGTGCTGCTATGTCAGGTTTTCCCTCGACATTCTCGATAAATTTAACAGTGGCCCCAGTGTAAACGGAATATGCAGCCGCATAAGACCTGTTTATCTGCTGATGTTCTATGATATCGTCAATAGTATCTTCGTCCCTTTTCCTGGAGGGGTCGAGATTTCTTCTCTTCCTGATGAGATCAGCATTTGCCTCAATGAGGAAGTAAGAAGAAACTTTTAACTCTCTGAGGACCCATTCTGGAAGCCCGGGCATGTATCCATTGGGCGTCTTGATGGTCATATGTGTGTCCACCACAACATTGTCCATCTTTCCAATGGCTGCAGAAGCTTTCTTCTGGAGGTTTATTTGCGTGTCAACCGGAAGTTTCCTCAGTTCATCCCTGTCTTTTACAAGACCAACAGCTTCAGCCATTTCAAACATGAGGGTGCCAAAATTGATAATGTCGTAGTTTGTCTTTTTCTTTACAATGTCCAGGACAGTGGATTTGCCTACCCCTGCGACACCAGTTATTACAACTCGCAATTAACCACCTACGAAGAACTGCCTTATCACTGGATGCATTTCCATCATCTGTTCCTTGCCCATTGCCTCGTAGAACTGAATTACTATACCCACTGCCAGAAGAAGCCCTGTACCACTGGTATTTCCAACCGTACCAATGAGGTTTGCCCCTGCGGCAAGAAGCCCTACGGCCGCACCACTGAAAACAGTGATGGCCGGGATGTATTTCTGCAGGACTTTTTCAATGACCTTCGGGTCCCTCCTGAAACCAGGTATCTGCATTCCGCTTGACATGATCTGCCGCGCAACCGAGGATGGGCCCATGTTTGTGGTCTCAATCCAGAACTTTGCGAAAATAATACTTGCAATGACCATAAACCCAAGGAACACAATCACATGCACCGCCTCCTGGAACGCCGAGTGGCCAAGGAGAATATTTGCAGCGGAACCGGGCTCAAGTATTGGGAACAGCCAATCAGACAAACCATTGGGCGAAAAGAGGTAGTATGCGAGTCCGCCTGTTGGGGTAGTCTGTGAGATGTTGAACTGGGCCACCTGAGCCGCCGTGGGATATGAGCCAAGGAGGGCATTATGGCCAAGCAACGGAACATGGCTTAGCACAGGGCTACTCCAGAACAGGAGAGTCCACATGGAAACGTTAGCTAGCAACGCGGTTGCAAGGATAACGGGTATGTTTGACGCATAGAACAGCTGAAGGGGATACCTTCCCCTTGCTCCCCTGACCCTTTCATGCGCAATAGGAAGCTCTATCTTGCTGCTCTGGAAGTATGCAACTATGAAGAATATGAGCAGTGTCCCGAGAAGCGCAATGATGGGGTTTGGAATGCCGCCAGGTATTCCGAAGAGGATCTGCGGAAGGCCTGTCTGTATGAAATATGCGGAACTTGAGTGCATGATTATGTAAATTGTCTTTGGTATTGCACCAGCGGGCGGGTTTGCAAGGGAAAGCACTGCGCTGCCTGATACTGGAATCCAGTTGATAGTTCCAGTAATCAGTTGCTGTGATACGCCGGCTGCAATGAATAGGGAAATTCCGGATCCGATCCCATACTTGGAAACGACCTCATCCATGAGGAACACAAGGTATGAACCGAAGAAAAGTTGAAGGATAATGATGGCCTGGGACAGGAAACCTCCGTATCCGGGGGCGAAACCGTTGAGCCTTGAGACCAGTGAAGCATCAGGAACAAGGTACCCAAATGCCTGGGGGATAGCCTCCACGAATATCATGATAATGACGAGAAGCTTCTGTACGCCCTGGTAAACAGCCCTGTCCTGTGAGTCCTGGAGATCAATGTTGAAAATCTTTGCTCCTGCGAAAAGCTGCATAACTATGGACGCAGTGACTATAGGACCTATACCCAGTGCCATGAGTGAACCCTGGGCACCCGCGAAAATGGCCCTGAAGGACGCGAAAACATCCACAGACTGCGTCACATTCAGCCCGTATATGTAAATATTAGTGAGAGCGAAATAGAGAATGACAATGAGGGCGGTCCACATCAGCTTGTACTTAAACTGTACATGCCCCTTTGCCTTCTTGACTGCCGGCAGCTTAGAGGTCAGGTATTCGAGCCCGTAGAGCTTGCTCTGTTTCGGCCCAACATAACTCAATACCAGATAAGCAAGTGCAAATAGCGGGGATATTAGAAGCCCCGCAATGAAGAGTTTGAGCCCCGTATAGTGGTTAAAATACCAGAATGCTGCCAGCACTATGGCAAATATTACCACTATGGGAAAGGCTGCCCCTTTATTCCTCTGAACCGTTGCCATCAGTCTCTACCGTTATTCCCAGAGGGGAAAGCTTGTTTAATGCCTTTTCGGTTGCCTTGCTCACAATGATGGTGGACTTTTCCTTGAATGTACCAGAACCAAGCAGCTTTGTGAAGCCAGCCTTTGTCAGGTCAATCTTCAGTTTCTTGCCCTCCATTGTGGCATAGCCCTCCTGTTTGAAATAGTCAAGTTTGGCTGAAAGCTCATTGAGTGTAAGGGGGATGTCTCCCAATCCCGGATGGTGGCTTGTGAACCCATGTACACCGAAGTGATTGCGGTCGTACTTGAGAAGCCAGACTGACCTGTGTTTGCCAAGGCCAGCCATTCCCTTGCCTCCTCTCTTTCCTTTACCTCTTCCAGACTTCATTCCGCGGCCGTAATGGCCACCTCTGAGTTTCTTAGTTCTCGTTCGTACCATTTAAATCCACTCCCGGCTTAAGCATCTTCAGGATGAGCCTGTTGATGTCCTTTCCTCTGTAGCCTGCTGAACCTCCCTGGTTGAATGGTTTCCTGATGGCTTCATAACCACCCTTTGGAGGGTTCAGTCTTACAACAGGAACTATGTCCCTGATGTCCTTGTACTTTAACTTTCCCTGTTGGAGTGCCTCTGCAAGGTCTTTATAGCTCTTGTACCCAGTGGTTTCCTTGAGTTCCTCTTCATCAAGGTACTCGTGGCCCTTGAGCTGTGACCGGTATTTGAGCACCATTTCAATAGTGGAATCTTCCACTTCGCCCCATGTCACATAGTCCTTTGCAACCTTGAGCATTCCCCTGTTGATTTCATTGTCTTCGATCAGAACCATGTGGTTGACCCTGTGCAGCCTCATGAGGTATGCCGTCTTGGCTGCCTGGGGCCTGATCCCTGTTTCTCCCCTAATTCTTATCACTGCTAGCACTGGCTACACTCCCCACATATATTGGCGTTGTAAGATTCAACGCTGGATTTACCTTCATCTTGGCTGTCCCCTTCATGGCATCGAATACTGCAAGTGAGTAATTCACTGTGGTCTTTGTATGGCCTAATGCGAATCCCCATACATCATCAATGCCGGCCATTCTCAGGACGATCTTGGCAATGTCTCCAACTGCCCTACCTACACCCTGTGGTGCAGGTTTGATTGTAACCTCAACTGAACCGGATTTTCCGACGACCATGAATGGCAGGCTGTGCGCCCTTCCACATCCACATTCCCAGGAACCGCAGCCTCTCCTGATTTCCAGGATGTTCAGTTTTGCATTGTTGATTGCTTTCCTAATAGCAGGTGCAGCCTCCTTGGCCTTCCCCCTGCCGACACCGATGAATCCGTCCTCATTTCCCACCACTGCGGTGACTGAGTAGTTCATTCTTCGTCCAGAGTCTGTCATCCTCTGGGCACGTTCAATGTCGATTACCTCATCCTTAAGTTCAGGAAGCAGGTAGTCAACTATCTGGTATTCCTTAAGTGGCAGTTTTGTCCTCAGGGCTTCAGACATGGTCTTTATCTCACCTGAGGCGACCATTTTGCCAAGTTGGGTTCTCGGAACCCAGGTTTCATCGCTCATAGTTTCTCCTCCAATAGTTTCTTGTAATCGTCAAGTTTCTGGGGAAGGGGCTTTTTCAGGTGTTCACCCGCAAGCCTCTTCTTGTCAGGAAAGATTTTCTTGTCATGGGGGATTTTGGCGCCCGCGTCAACATAGCCCTTAAGCACTGCAGATATTCTGCCGCCTTTGACTATGTTGTACATGCCTGTGTCAAGTACAGATTCACCGACTTTCTTCTTCTTGGCCCTCAGGCCAGTTGCGAATCCGACCAGGTAGGCAACGGGAATGCTGTTTCCGTCCACCTCAAGCCCCAGTTTCTTCAGGGACCTTTCATTGACTGTTGCAAGGATCTTGTCTCCCTTTTCGTTATATTCAACGATCTGTGCGACTACTCCCTTGTTTGACGGCCTAACTACCAGCCTGGGAAGCCCTGATTTCAGTAGCTTCAGCCTTTTGTGGTAGTTGGTTACCCCGTCTCTTCTTCTCTTCATTACGCTGTATTTCATCATTTTTCATCACCCAGGTTTCCCGATGACCTCATGTGAGATCTTAGCTGGGCTCTTGATTTGATAGTGCCTCCCTTGACCTGAAGGTAGAATTTCCTGTATGTCTTGGGATCTATCTTGTTCTCTGACTTGAGTGTCCTGAGCTCATCCCTGAGGGCACGGATTGTCTTCATCCACCTGTCCTTTCTTGGGAACCTTGCATATTTTGTTCCCCTGATTGAACCGGGGCCTCTCCTCCTTTCCTTTGACCTCTGGACGACTCTCTTCTTTAGCCTTCCGTTTGAATTTCCCTTCTTCTGCTTGATCTGAATGACGTGCCTGTTAATCAGTTCCCTGATATCAGACCTGGATGCAGCCTCGTCCACCTGGTCAAGGCTGTTGGTGTCGATCCAGACTCTGGATATTCCGGACTTGAATTCCTCAGCTGCGATCCTTTTCGCTGTCTCTGGTTTCATCCTACTCCACCTCCGGGTTAAGTATCCTTACCTTGAGTTCTTCGGCCTTTTCCATTATTAGTTCCCTCTTCCTGGAGCCGACGGATGAACCGATTCTTGCTGCCTCTCTCAGAGGGTCAAGCTTCTCAAGGTCCTGTGGTGTAAATACAAGCACTTCCATGAATCCTGATGGGTGAAGTCCCCTTACTGCCAATGGAGACCTGTATCCGGCATCCACAACGGGCGGCCTTCTTGCAAGGTGTTCCCTCTGCTTTGAGTGCTTTCCCCTTGGTTTTCGCCAGGAATCGCCAAGCTTCTTGTACCTGAACCATTCCTGCCTCCTGAATTCAACCCTCTTCACGGCACTCTGGTTCTTGATCCTGAGCAGTCTTTTCTCGTTCTCTGTGAGTTTCGGTTTAATGTATGCCACTTATTTCACCCCTTCAGCATGTAGATTCCGTCCTGGAATACTCTCAGGTCGAATCCCTTTATCTTTGTGGCTCTCTCAATGTTGGCAGCTGTTTCTCCAAGGTCTCTCCTGTCGATGCCTGTAAGAATGACCCTGTCACCCTTTACTGACACTTTTGTTGAACCCCTGATTTCTGCCGTTCTGGGGCTTCTTTCCCCAAGGAAATTTTCAACCACTACCTGGTTTCCTTTCACGGAGACCCTCATCGGGAAGTGGGTGTAATCGATCTTGAGTTCATATTCGAAGCCAGTTGTGACGCCATTGCAGAGGTTCTTGATTTCAGAAGCCCAGGTTCCAACTATCCCCCTGGACCTTTTGTTATCCTTGCTGACGTGTAACTTCAGCGTTTTTCCTTTCATGGACACTTTAACGTAATTGTCGTTCAGGATCCGTGAAGCCTCTCCCAGTTTTCCCTTGGCTTTCACTTCACCTTCCTTGACCGTAAGGGTAACCCCCTCCGGTATGTCGTATGTCCAGGTTTCCTTCCAGTCTGTCATCTAAATCACCTAATAAACGTAAGCCAGCAGCTTGCCTCCGAGTCCCTGTTTTCTGGCTTCTATATGGCTCATAACACCCTTCGTGGTTGTGAGTATAAGAATGCCAAAATCCTGGGCCGGCAGATACCTTGACTCATATCTTTCGAGGTTCATCTGCTTCACTGGCAGCCTGGGCTTTATTACTCCACAGTTGTTGATGGTATCGCTTAGGACTATCCTGAATTTACCCCCTCTGTTTTCGTCTACTACTTCGAAACTCTTGAGGTAGTTGTAGTCCTGCATAACCTTCAATACTCTCCCGATCAGCCTTGCGGCTGGCTCGGCCTCTATGACTCTCTTTCCTGTTCTTGATGCATTCTTGATGCTGTTGATTATATCATTAAGTGGGTCGTGCCTCATTGTTTCACCTCAGCTGTACTTCCTGAATCCCAGTTCCGGCGCAGTATCCCTGAAACACTGCCTGCAAAGCCTCAGTCCGTATCTCCTGACCATTCCTCTCTTTCTTCCGCAGCGTACGCATCCGTCTTTGTGACCGAAATTTTTCTTTGGTTCGAGCTTAATCTGTGACATTAGTTCACCTTAATACCTCAACCTGGAAGTTGTCCGATAGGAATTTCATTGATTCTTCCTTTGGTATCCTGATGGCTGATGGAAGCCTCTTGGCGCCTATCTTTCTCCTCCGTATCCTGTAACCGCCTTTCCTTCTCACTACTACTGCAACGTCCAGCCCGAATATTCCAATATCCGGATCGTATTTCATTCCCTGGAATTCCGTATAGTCTGGAATGCCAAAGTACGCGTTTCCCTGCTTGTCAAATGAGTAGTGCTGGATCTTGTTTTCTCTTGCATATAGAGCCCTTTTCAGGAAATCCTCTGCATCTTCGCCCCTCAGGGTAACCTTGGCGCCAATTTGCAGCCCTTTCCTGATGTTGAAATCTCTTACAGTCTTCTTTGAAGTGGTAAGAACAGGCTTGTGCTTAGTGAGCATTTCAATGACCTTTACTGCCTTGTTCAGGCGGTCTCCTGCCTGGCCAACTCCAATGTTGATCACAACCTTGTCCAGTGTAACTTCCTGCATCGGGTTCGCTTTTGGCTCGGCCTTTTTTGCTGCTTTCTTTGCTGGCATTACTGCTCACCCCTTGCGATTTCAAATGAGTACTTTGGCCCGGCGATCATGAAGGTGTAATCTGCCACAGTGGAGAAGTCCTCCTCGAAGTGGACAAGGTTGCTGCCTGATGATTCCTTTACCTCTACTTTCTTGATTGTGCCGATGCTGCCCACATGTGCCCCTCCAGTGAGGAATGCCTTGTTTCCAGGCTGCATCTTGATTATGTGCTGTACCTTCTTTTCTGGAACGGTCATGATGAGGACATCTCCTGTTGAGATGCTCATGTCCTCTGTTATGAAGTTCTGGCCATCGTGGAGGACGAGCTGCGTCTTCCCTGATGTGGTGGTTATCTTGTTGAAAACCTTCATGGGCTTCAGGTTGCTGTATTTCTCGTCTTCCCTGTGGACAACGAGCCTTCCCTTCTTGTCGTAAACTACCCTGTAACTCTCGCCAGTTGGGACTACGGTTATGATGTCCATGAATCCTACTGCTGTCTTCCTGCTCTTCACAACTTTCCCATCGATCTTGATGAAGCCGCTGTTAAGCATCCTGGTTACTTCCCTTTCCTTGTCACCCAGTTTCAGGTAATCCCTGAGAACTGTAAGAAGTGCCACTGAACTTTCCTTGGTGTGCTTTCCCGGATTTGGGGTAGCTCCCCAGAAGAAATTCTTCCTTGGTATCTTGGTGACCCTTGGAATAACCAGTCTCTTTGTCTTGTTGATCATTCTTCTTCACTCTCCGATTTTTCTTCCTCTGCTTCTTCCTGAGGTTCTTCTGACTCTCCCTCAGGTTCCCCGGCAGATTCCTCAAGGGTATCGGCTTCCTTGACTTCAGTTGCCTCAGCCTCAATTTCGGCAGGTTCTTCCTCTGCCACTTCGGGCTCTGGCTCCTGGATCGTAATCCTCTTTATGGCAGCTATCTGCCTTATCTTCTGGAGTCTCTCATCTCTGGAGAAATCCAGTTTTGTTATTGTGAGGTCCTGGGCTCTCAGGTAAAGCTCTGTCTGCTTTCCGTCTTCCTTTGCTATTGTGATGCCTTCTACGGATACACGCCCGCTGCTGTGGTTGACATCAACGACCTTGCCTCCTTCACCCTTTCTCTTTCCTGACTTTACTTTGACAATATCACCAGCAGAAATGGGGAAAGCCCTTATTCCGTATCTCTTCCTCAAGTCGCTTGACAGTGTCACTTTAATCTTGGTAATCATCTTCATCCACCATTACACAATTGTTGAAGCGATGGCTGCAATTCTTGGCCATCTCTCTGCTGCTTCTCTCGCAACAGGGCCCTTAATTTCAGATCCCCTTACTTCACCATCTGGCGTAACAAGAACAGCGGCATTTTCGTCGAACTGGACCATTGTGCCGTCAGCTCTCCTGAATGGCCTCCTCTGCCTTACCACCACAGCGTAAACTACCTTGGCTCTCATTTCTGGAGTGCCTTTCTTAACGCTGGCTATGAACATATCCCCCACACCTGCTGCAGGGATTCTTGATGCGACACCGTGATAGGCCTTCACATCTATGAGGCTGATGATCTTTGCGCCGCTGTTGTCGGCGCATGGCATGGTTGCTCCCAGTGGAAGCCCTCTGTGCTGTCTTCCAGCTATTCCCTTCATTGCTTCACCTTCTCAATTACTACGAATGAAATTGTCTTTGCCAGATTGCGGCACTCTGCGATCTTGACCTTGTCTCCCGGTAAAACATGTATGCATTCGGGAACATGGGCATGGTACTTGCTGAACCTTGTTTCCTTCCTTTCGTATTTCCCAAGCGCTTTCTTGTATTCCCTAACTATAGTGGCGCTCCTGATCATTGAGGCTGTTTCAACAGTGCCGTCAATGACCTGCCCCCTTACTTTCAGCTCTCCGTGGAATGGGCATTTCTTGTCATGGCACTCCTCTTCAGGAGGAGTAACTTCGAAACCGATATTCTTAGTTATTGTAATCACCCTTGTTTTCGTTTTTAAGTATCTTTCTGAGATTCTTCAGGCGTTCCTCGGGCCTCATGAGTATTGAGCTGCCCTGCACCTTCAGATTGAATCTATCAGATGTGATCATGAATTTTCCTGTTGCCTTTGGAATGATTTTCAGCTTTCCATGTGACCTAATCCTGAAAGTTCTTGCAGTCTCGTCCAGAATTTCTCCCTCCAAACCCTTGAAGAGGGAATTTGAGTGGGAAATTACCCTTATGGTGCTGCCGATGAATTCCCTTGCGTAGTCCTTTGCATCCATCTAAACCAGCTCCACCTTAAACCCGATGTCCTCCAGATATTTTTTCACAGTGTCCCTGTGGTCCCCCTGAAGTTCAATGGTCTTGTTGTCCTTCACGGTACCGCCTGAGGCAACCTTCTTTTTGAGTTCCTTGGCGATATCCCAGATATTTTCAGACTTTGGGTCAATCCCTTCGATTATTGTCACGTTCTTTCCGTACCTTCTTTTGTCTACGCTGACTTTCACTGCCTGGCTGTCCCTTGTAAATCCTTCCCAAGGTTGCAGCTCCTTTGGCAAACCAGTGAAATTCTTATCCTTCATTCTTTGTTATCCTCCGAGCCCAGAACAGTTAATATTCTGGCGATCTGCCTTCTTATTGACTTTATCTTACCAGGATTTGTTGGAGCCCCTCCCATTGCCACGGATGCCCTTTCATTGAGCAATGACTCCTTGAGGGCCTTAAGCTTATCCTGTACCTCTTCCTTACTCATTTGTTTTAGTTGTTTCGCTCTTAGCTCCATTTTCCTGCACCTCTGATACGGTTTGCACCTGTGGCCTTATGTCTGCAACGATTTCATCCGGAAGCTTGTAGTCATTTCTGAGCATTTTCACGCTGACCCCGATGACACCGAGTTTCATCTTGGCTATTGAAAATCCTGTTTCCATTCCGGCCCTTGCGGGTTCACCGGAATATTTGATTGAACCATAGGTGAACTTCTGTGTTCTACCCCTCTCACCGGATATCTTTCCGGCGATCCTTATCATGACTCCCCTGGTTCCACTTTCGGTAACCCTTCTCAGTGAAGTGTTTCCTGCTTTCCTGTAAGACCAACCCTTCTCAAGTGAAAGGGCAATCTTCTTGGAAACTACCTGAGGATTCAGGTCTGGCTCATTGATTTCCTTGACTTCTATCTGCGGTGATTCTACCTTGTACTTCTTTTCCAGTGTTTCTGTAATTTCCTGGACTTTTCCGCCGTGCCTTCCAATTACCAGGCCCGGCTTATTTGCATACAGTGTGATGTTTGTTCCGAATGGGGTCCTCTTCATCTCGAGGCCGCCAAATCCTGCACTCTCTGTGGCACTTCTCAGATACTCAGTGACAAGAAGCTTATTTACTGAATTTGCCACAAATTTCCTTTCCTTCATTCTGTAACCTCCTCAACTACGATATCGATATTGATTAAATCTCTAAAGAATGCCCCTGCCCTTCCATAGGCTTTTGGGGAATACTTCTTTATGACACGGCCCTTGGATGCTGAAACATGAAGTATTTTCAATGAGTCTGTGTCCAGGCTCTTGAATTCTGCATTAGCTTCAACATTGTTGAGCAGGTCAAGAAATGCTTTTGCTGCCCTGACCGGGTACCTTCCAGGCCCTGTTCCCCTTCTGTGGGAAACTGAGTCAAGGTATCTGAAGTACGGTACGGGCTGTTCCTTTGCAATTACTTTTTCAAGCGTGTCCTTAGCCCTTTCCAGCCCCATTCCCCTGAGGTGGTGTGCAATGTTTACTGCATCTTTCAATGAAATATCCACTTCTTTTGCCCTTGCGATTGCGGATCTTTCCGGTATCTGTGCTATTGCGTATCCTTTCATTTACATCACTTCAGTGGCATGAATTTCGAAGACCTTGTAGCTCCAACTCCGGGGCCAGAGTGTTTTACATCTTTTCTTGTGGGTGCAAACTCGCCCAGGTAGTGACCTATCATTTCTGGCCTGATTTCAAACTTGACGTATGAGTTTCCGTTGTATACTTCAACAACCTTTCCAACGAACTTGGGCATGATTATTGCATCCCTCACGTGAGTCTTCAACTCGTGAACATTTTCGGATGAGAGCTTTGTATAGACCACATTCTGCTCGTGGTTGCTTTCTCTCTTGAGTGACCTTCTTGCCCTGGCCGGAAGGACTTCCAGAAGCTTGTCCATGGGAAGTGCCTGAAGCTCTTCCAGTGAAAGCCCCTTGAAGTGGAATTCCTTAGAGCGCCCCATCACTACTTTCTGTGATTTTCGCGCCCTTCTCTTGATTGATTTTACTGATGCCTGTTTATTCTGTGCCATAATTACTTCTTCCTCCTCTTAGGTGAAAGTCTTCCAACCTTCCTTCCCGGGGGGGTTCCTCTTCCCACTGTGCTCGGCCTTCCAACGTGCTGGTGGTTGCCTCCTCCATGCGGGTGGTTTACTGCATTCATTGCGACTCCCCTGACAGAGAATGGCCTCTTGGCCCTGCTCTGGTGGTAGTGCACATTTCTTCCTGCTTTAAGAATTGGGATATCCTTGCTTCCGGACCCTGCGACAAAGCCAAGGGTGGCCCTGCAAAGCGGGTGGAACTGCTTGATCTTTCCCGATGAAAGTTTTACTGCTACACTCTCTCCATGACTGATAACCTGCGCGCTGGTTCCGGCTGTTCTGCAGAACTTTCCTCCGTCTCCTGGTATGCTCTCAATGTTGTGGACATATGAACCGTCTGGCACAGAACCGAGTGAAATCGTGTTTCCCAGGGCTGCATGAACCTGAGGCCCAGACTGAAGGCTCTGCCCCACAAATGCGCCGTTGAAAGCAATCTGGAGATATTTCTCCCCATTTGAGTTTGAAAGCACTAGAACTGGTGCGTTCCTGCCTGGTGCGTGTATAAGGTCAGCTACCTTGTACTCTCCTTCAGGTATTAATTTCAACTCACCAACGTGCCTGTGGCTTGGGCTTGTGTAGACAAGCCCTCCTTTTCCTCTTCTCTGTGGTATGATTAGCTTACCCATAATTCACCTCAGAATATTCCTATCCTCCCTGCAATGTCATCAGCAGAATATTCGGAAGAGAGTTTAACAACAGCCTTCTTGCCAGCCTTTGTGATGAGCATATTCACTGAATCGACCTTCACTGAAAATCTCTCCTCAACTTCTTTCTTGATCTCTGCCTTTGTGCTCTTTTTGTGCACTATGAATGTCAGTTTGTTTTCTTTTTCCACCTGCAGCATTGTTTTTTCTGTGGCGACAGGCTTGATTATGTAATCAACCATTATTGCCCACTCCTCATGCTCTCGATCGCAGACTCTGTGAAAACTGTCAATCTTCCCCCGACTCCGCCTGGGGCAAGTTTCCTGATGCTAAGGCTATTTGGTGTCGCCACATCAACGCCAGGAAGTGATGAAAATGCTCTAAGGTTCTCTTTGGAAGTACCTACGATGAGAAGGCTCTTGGGCTGTTTGTATCTCCTTCCCCTCATCTTTCCTCTTCCAGCTCTGACCTTTGTGCCTTCTTTTGATCTCATGACATCGTCGAAGAGCCCTATGGTCTCAAGGAACTCTCTTGCTTCCTTTGTCTTCCTGATTTCCTCAAGCTTGTTTTCCACTATGATTGGGAGAGTTGCCCCTTCTGGAACCCTATGGCCCCTTGCCTGCACTGATTCCAGTGAAGTGGTCATTGCGATTGCCCCGGATCTTGCGAGTTTTCTTTCCTTCTCATTAATACCCTTGTGCAATATCTTAGAGGTCCTTGGTGCGTGGGCACTCCTGCCGCCAACGAAGCTGGCCAGAAGGACCGCATTGTTTGAGCCGGAAGTTGCCCTCGGGATCCTTGCTGCACCACGGCCAGGTCCAGAGTTATGTCCAACTCTCCTTGTCCCTGCCAGTGGTGATGCCCCGTAAGGCTGCCTTAATGAAAGTGATATTGCCCTGAATGCCTTCCTTATGAGGTCTGCCCTCGGAACTGTGGAGAAGACTTCAGGGAGTTCTATCTCTTTCTTCACTTTTCCTTCAAGATTGTAAACGTTAGATTTCAAGATTAATCACCCTGTTTTGATTCCCTGGAAACATACGAAACAGTGAGGTTCTCAACAGATGGAACCTGCTGCCTTGCTGGGTCCCTGAATTTTATGAGCCTTTTAGATGCTCCTGGAATTGAGCCGTGCAACAGTACATATTCTGTCCTGACAAGGCCGTAATTTGTGAAGCCTCCCTTGACATTGATTTCGTCCTCGCCCTCATTCTTTCCATGTTTTATGATACGGATGTTATGTGCGGTCCTTTGGTGAGTACCTATCTGTCCTGCCTGTGGAACTGTGTTCCTCACCCAATCTGGGTGCCATGGACCAAGCGTACCAATCATCCTTCTGTGTTTCCTGTTGTGCTTTGAAAGGAGCTTTACGCCAAATCTCTTAACGTGGCCCTGGAAACCTTTGCCTTTCGTGACCCCGATGATGTCAGCAAAATTTCCTGCCTTTGAGAAATCTGAAAAATGAAGCTGCTTGCCAAGGTGTTCTTCTGCATATTTCATCTTTTCCTTGACATCGTTTCCGCTCACTCTGATTTCAAAAATTTCTGGTGTCTTTGAAGGAACTCCAGTAATAAGCTGTGGATTTGTGTGGACGATTAACCTTACGTCTGAAACTTCGGTAACCATTGGAGGATCCTTTCTGTTCTTGGTTGCTGTAACTCTCCTTGCAACCTCCTTGTCAAGGTTCTCGGCCCATTTCTCATAAACAATTCTTAGGCCCTCAATGGTTTCATCATAATACCTGATTCCCGCCACGCTGAGTGGAGGAACCTCTACCACTGTGACTGCAGACATGATGTTCTGTCCTGCTGTGACGCTTTTCTGCCTGTAGTCTACCATTTCAACATGTGTCATTCCGACCTTATAGCCTGCGAAAGCCTGGATCTTTGCTGCTCCATCTCCATTAGGCCAGCTGCGGATGTCACCTTGCATTCTCTTCGAACGTACCCGTGGGTAGTAACCCATAGACCCCCGTCTGGGGTGATGTGGCGTTGCCATTATTTATCACCTGTGACCGTTACACATTTTCAGCCTGCCAGAAGTTTGACAGCTTTGCTGGGATGCCATATTGCATTGCCCATTGTGTATGGTTTTAAGTTATTCGATAACTTATAAGCATATTTAAACCTTTATTGGCAGCCCAGATTTCTTGCCTGTATCTTGAGTTGATTACAGCAAAAATTAAGTTATTACTGCACAATTGTAAATGATTGTTGAATGTAGATTTTAAGGGTGCTATTTTTTTCTTGTTTCCTTGAAATAGAAAATGCCGGCTAAAATAAGGATGAATGACGCGGTCACCTGACTGTAGATCAATATGAATCCCACGTATGGTAAGACGAAATAAACCTGGCCAACCAAGTCACTAGAAGGCACAGGCAATGGGTCCTTTGCAGGATTATTAATCCCTTTGGTTATGAAATACTCCTGACCTTTGCTGTGTGTGATATTGATCACTTCATGTGCAAAGAGGGTGCCGTTCTCCCAAGGGGCCCTGAATACAATGACATCCCCTGTTTTAACCTGATTTACTCCTATGTGTGACACGAAAAGTAGAGAACCGGGTATAATCTGCGGGGACATGCTGTCGGTTGGATCAGCAATGACATAGTGTGATTCATGTGTTATCAATGGCATGACTACAAGGAGCAATAATATGACAATTATTCCAGAGAATATTACCGCTGAGGTTCGATCTTTTTTCTTAAATACAACTCTACCTGATTTGAATGCCCTTCTTACTAGGATGGATTCCTTCATTACTCTGTCTGTTAGGTAAAGTATGACTGAAAGTGCTATGATTTCCCAGACTAGATTGAAAAGATTAGAAACCTGAACATTTACATTTAGAATAAGGAAGGCCGAATAGATCAGTAGGAAGATCAATGCGGTAGCAAGGTTGAACTTGCTTTTCAAGTACATAAACCCTATTAAAAAGGAAAAGACGATGAGAAAAGAAATATTGAAGAGAAGAAGTTGAGGGAGTCCATTTAATTGGAGAAATAATTGTATGGGGGTTACACTTAGAGCATAAACTATTGAAGAAATTGTAAGCGCAATCATTGGCTTACGCCAGAGAGTTTTGATCACAACCCCCTGATTCATAGAAACTACAGATATGCTAAACAGTAATATGTACAGCAGATTTGGGAAAAAAGCTTCTGAGGTACCATATAAATGTATTTTGCCATATGCAATGGCTGGTTCTATGAGCATGAATATGAAGACCAGGCTAAAGACTAGGGAATACAAAATTGACTTATTCAACTTATAATCAGATGGTCTAGTAAAGATGATTGGGAAAAGAAGAACAAGTACAATGATGAACCTGTCAATGTGAAAGACAAACCCAACTTGCCAAACTAAAACATACGGAATCACAGTAAGCAATTTCAGGGAGGATCTTTTCATATCAACTCATACTTGTACTGTTCTCCTTGATGGCTGACAAAAAATACCCTATCTGGAACATAGAGAAAAACTGGAACTTCAAATATTTCTGATATTTTCAGTATGTCCTCAAGCCTCATGAGATTCTTTGCAGACTCTTCCGGTGGCGTGTTAATCTCAATAATTTGTTCACCATGATCTTTCTTTATTTTTTCAAGCGGATCGCCATGCCGTGGTTTATACAGGACCGCTAAAACAACGCCTACCAATCCTGCCCCAGCAAGAAAAATGTAACCAAAAACAATGTCTAATCCGATAAGTGTGTGGGGCGTAACCAGTTCCTGATTATAAGATGAAACAGAAATTGGAACTGGAATGTCGTATGTAACCACCTCATAAGTGCTGTGGAGAGCCATTGAAATGGATGCAGAGAATGAGTCTAAACCCTGGGAAACAACACTTAGGTTGATGTCCAGTACTGGGACAGAACTACCATCTTGTAATTGAATGTCTATGTTGTCAGCCAGGGCCAATTCCTTGGACAGATTAATTCTAATGGGTATTTCAAAGGCCCCTTTTGTTGAGACCTTTTCATAAGTGATGTTTGTATTGATCAATTTTTCCCATGACGGGCTACTTGATGCAAGAGAGACTTGTGAAATAAGGGAAAAATTCTTCACGGACATGTTGCTAAGCTCAATGAAGACCTGTGCGCTTAAGTTGATAGAGCTTGTTATTCCATTATATATGACTTGAGGGTTTTCTATGCTGGATTGGTTATAAAGTGGATTGGCCAAGAGATTATCGGTTACTGTATAACCGCCGGATATGTCATAACTGGAAGTGGGGACCTTGATATAGTACTGATGGGCTTCCAGAGAGATTACCATTCCAATTGCGGCCATAATTAGAAGTAATGCAACCAAGATGGCTTTTACCCATAATTTATCCTTTCTATCCAAACAGTTTCACCGCGAAATTCCCCTATGTAGCAAAGTGGCAATCATCTCCTTTGACCTTTTATGCAACTGAGTTGATCGAGATCCCATCAGTATTGTTTTGAGCCCACACTTCCGCTGATCCTGACTTGTGTCTGTATGAAATAACCCATTGTAATATAATAAATGTTTCTGAATTAAATCCAACCTCCCAAGATCTAATTTATTGTGAAAAGCAAATGCCACTTTGAAATCAATCCGTTTCATTTCCAATCCTTGCCCCACTGTCCTGAAGCTTTGAGTATCCGATTTCAATACGCCGCGAAATAAGAATGATGTAAACTGAAATGTAGATGAAAAAAGAGGAAAATAGTAATGTCCCAATAATCATGTCTATTATGGCGGGAGATAGAATTGAAATCCCTGCATGATAGAAAAACACTGCAATTACATACTGTGAGATTGACACAGAGAAACCATATAGCAAGAGAGCCGCTCTTAGATATGTTGCGGATATTTTCATCCTTGATAGCTCCACAGACGGTTTATAAGCCTTGTTAATCTCTTTGTATAATCTTTCAATCTCATGACCGGCCCCCCCAAATGAAGTGGTAAGAGACCTAAACATATGATCATCATCCCCTATAGCGCCTTCCAGGATTTTGTCAACAAGTGTCTTAGATTCACTCTTGGAAAAAAGTGCAACCAAATCTGAGGCTATCAATAGGATAGAGATTCTTTGGATTTTATTAGCCTTGTTTTCAATCTTATTTAAGTAGGAAGCAAGTCCCTTTGTAAGGACAAAATAAATCACAATGGTTGAAGAGATAATGATTGTTGGGATAATAAGTATGAGTAGCATTTTCCACCTTTTTCAGAAATTAAGAAGAGAATTTCCATTATTGCTCATTATGGCCCACCCTATTTATGAACCTCAGCTTTTCTATGATCTGAGACCCGTTTCCTGTGGTTTTGTATAATGTCTTGTCACTTCCATCCTTAGTAATGCTAAGGAGCTCCCTCTTAATCAGATCGTCTACGATTCTCTTTGCAGAGTTGTAATTGAGATTGCATTTTATGACCAAGTTGTTCAGTGTCGTGCCCTCTTCGGTTGATGCAGAATTCAAAACCTCGTGGATTAACTTTGTTCTGTCCCTGTATTTCTTCCGTGATTTGTCGCCTTTACTATCCTTTTTCAAAGAAAAGATCGAACTCTGGTGGAGTTCATTATTACTTTCGATTCCATCTTCCTTCAACGACTTTGACAAGAAATTGACCACTTCATGAACATTTTTTAGAATATCTATTTTCAATGTATTGGCAAGGAGTTCGACTTCTTCTGGGATTTCCCTCTCACTGAATATGACTTTCCTATCAGCCCCAACATCGTTGCACTGCGCATTGAAGTAGGTCAACAATGAGAGCCCATTGCGGATATCCCGGCTATAGAGCTTTCCGAGAGCCAGATAGCCATCATCTTCCAGGTAAAATCCAAAATCAAAATCGTGTTCCTTCCCAGACTTTCCAAACAACTTTGGAGCCATAAGAAAAGTCCAAATTTCCTTAATAGAAAGGATTTTTCCCCATAAGTTCGCTTGTGATACCGACGGTTCTTGATTGGTATATTCCATGGAGTCTCCCTTGCCCTTTTTAGAAGGTTAGAAATTATGTTGAAAACTATATTAATATTTTTTGTAAAATTTAATTTTGCTGAATCGGCATACTTTTGTGATTGTTTCATTTTTCCAATATTATCTAATGAATTTTTATGATAAGATAAAATAACCTGAAGTGAAGACACTTCTGGATTGGCTTAGCCTCAAAATCTCCAAAATAACCGTTTTCCAATAATTTAGGTTTTATATATCTAGACTAAATATATATACCTAACCACAATATTTCAATTTTGCATGTGCAATCAAGTGGATTGCACGGTTTGAATCTAACACCAACACGCCCATTGAAGTGCCAATTAGGCTATTCAAATTATTAAATTCCTACAATAAGTGCGTTAGACCTTCGTTCTTAGAGCTAAACTAAACTGTCAATAGCATTTGTTTAATTCTTTTCATTATAGTATAAAAATTTAACTAACAAATAATTCTAACAATCTTTCTACACCACTTAACAGGCACTTATCCATGAATTTTATAAGGTGACATAAAAATGAACAAGAAATTGTTTGCCATGATGATGGTCCCCGTCGTAGTAGTTATGGGAGGGACTTTCGCTTTTTCCGCTTGGAGCGGACAAGCGAATGCCTACTTTCATGAGTCGGCAGCTACCGTCAGCTATACAGAGACCCTGAGTTTTGTTGCGACAAACGCCTCGTCATACAACCCTTTGGCGCTGGGATTTAACGGAGGGCAGACCCTCAATGATGTAACTGCTGCCACGCCTGGAAAGAATTTAGTTACAGTAAACGGAATTGCAGCCTCGACGTTAAATGTATACGGAAACGTTAGTGGTATGCTCCCAGGATATTGGCTTGAGTTCCAGATAACAGTGACAAACACAGGAACAGCCACTTTGAACACAAGTATGCTCGATTCCACCTCACCAGTGGCCAATGGTGCAGGCCAGGTCTTTAACAGCCCGGTTCCGATAAGTGAGCTGCAGCCCCCAGTAACAAAACAATACTTAAACAGCGTAGTGAACACAGGAAACCTTGGTGGAGGCATTTCAACCAGCGGACTTGATTTCCTTGCAAATGCGACCTCATCTTCCTCAACGCCTACCTCTCTTGCAGATGGCCAGAGCATAACCTACACACTATACGCCTTCCTGCCTTCAAACGCTTCAGCATCCGCACAAGGATCAACATTCAGCTGGGGCCTTGGAATTCCACTATCTCCGCTTGAGTAAATTTCATTAAACCACAATTATTTTTTTTAGCCATTTATTATTTAAGTGCAAGTTATTTTCCCAATTATAACAATGGCATCTGGAAAAACTTACTTCATTTGTTAGTTAGTAAATATTCAATTCGCCGGTTAAGATGAGAATCCTCAACTCTCGTTGAATTCAATCTTATTCAGCACACGGCAGAAGCGGTTTTAATGTCCTAAGTTCTGGGTAAGGTATGGTAAATGAATGATTTTACAAATTCTCTCTCTGTCACCCCTAACACCCTGACAAATTTTACTTAGTTCGGTTTGATAGAATTCATGGACGTTTAGAAGTAGAAAGATTTTAAAGAACTATTGGATAACGTAAGGCTGGGTCCGTAGCTTAGCTAGGTAGAGCGATGGACTCTTAATCCATAGGTCGGGGGTTCGAACCCCCTCGGACCCGCTTAATCTCTGTTTTATCCTGTGAGGATTTTCAATGTTAGAATTTTGTAGGTTGGCAGGAAGGTATCCATCTTTCAGTTTTGAATGTGGGAGAAGTTAGGATAAGACCAGTTTGAAAGAAATTCTTGTATTACAGGTATTACGGGTAATACAAATAAGAGAGCAAATTTTTATGAGAACTTCTAAATATTTTGTCTAACCCCAGAAAATAATGGAATTAACAATACGGGTACTAAGTGAATCGTTGTAAAAATGAACTCGCTTTATGCTCTTTCTATCACATCATTAGAAATTCTGTTATTTTTGATTCAATCTCACTATTTTCCTTGCTAAACCATATCAGATGACTTTCGGCATTTGAGGCCATAAGTTCAGAATTATGAATATTGCTAATCGCGTATTCCGCGTGCAGTGGACTCTTTGACCCATCGAACTTACTGTCTATGACTAGTGTTGGAGCTGTTATCCTATCCAGGTCTCCGCATCTGTGTTTCAGGTCATTTAAAAAACCTGAGCCTGATCTGGAAATCAGAATGAAGTCAAGTATGGACCTTCTTTCTGTAGGAGTCAATTGCGAGAGAACAACATCTGGTTTGAGCGTGGACAATCCAGACATAAATTCTCTGAGCATAATATCTGGTGTAATCTTAGAAAAGGCTCGAATTAGTCCCCAAGTAAATTTTTCAACTAAGGGATTGAATATCAGATAAGATGTGGCTTTGGTCACCTTATCAGGGAAATCGTCTAGCACGATAGCACTCTGCAAAATCAACTTATTCACACGCAGCGGGTACCTTCCTGCGAATTGAAGTGCGGTTCTGCCTGCGGCCGACACCCCTACCAAAACAACTGAATCTATTCCTAACTGATTGAGGAATGAATATATGGTGTCGGCGAATTCCTCAGCTGTTTTACCAGATCTGGATGGAGTTTTACCGTATCCCGGTCTAGATGGTATGATCAGCCTGTATCCAAGTTTCACAAATAGATTTTCATGGCCAAAGGGAGAATCACAGTTTGTATGACCACCGTTCAAAATTAATGCAACTTTATCGGATTTGCCCACAGAACGATATTCTACATATTTTCCTCTGACATTTATTAAGGTTCCCATTTCATTTCCACATTTACCGATATAAATCTAAAATTCGTATAAATTAATATTGTGGGTTTTTGAACAAACCTTCTATACAAATTTCATTGCGACTTTGCAATATTTTATCCAACCCTATTAAATAACGGTTTAAATATCAATTGAGTATTATTTCATATGGCAAAAGAAAAGCCTAAAACTGAAACAGATGAGCAGACAGCCATAAGGAAAGATATAAGGAAGGATTGGGGCCAAATGGAGCCAAAACTCATTGAGATGGCCCACAAACAAAGAAAAAGAGGGCACCTATAAAGCAGGGATTACATCTCTTAATGGCTGAATATCCAGTTTTCAGCTAAAAGAGAATTCTTAATACGGATAGTTGTATATACGTATATATGGTTAAGACTAAAGTAACATTG
>JAJZOK010000098.1 GCA_021811525.1 Thermoplasmata archaeon
CATTCCAGGAATGGAATAACCTCCCAATGAAAATCTACGTGGTCGATAACGGGGGCCAGTGGACACACAGGGAGTACCGGGTTCTGAGGGACCTGGACATTGATGTCAGGATTGTACCCAACACCTCTTCATCATCGGATCTCGATGGACTGGACGGGCTCGTACTGTCTGGCGGCGCACCAAGCATTGCATCTGAAATAGACAAGCTTGGAAACATAAGCTCATTCATAGAGGATCATGATTATCCAATTCTTGGCATATGTGCGGGTTTCCACTTTATTGCACTTCACTTTGGCGGAGAGGTAGGACCTGGAAAACACCCGGAATTCGGCAAGACCGAAGTCACAATTTCAAAGCCTGATATTTTGCTAAAGGGCCTGCCCGATAAGATCATCGCGTGGGAAAACCACAATGATGAGGTAAAATCCCTGCCTGGTGTATTTGAGATAATGGCATCCTCAAAGACATGCTCAATACAGGCGTACAGGCACACTGAAAAGCCCATTTTCGGGGTTCAGTTCCACCCTGAGGTTGAAAATACACAGTTTGGCAAGAAAATTTTCGAAAATTTCATAGATATCTGCAGTAAATGACTTGCCAATCTTTTTATTTAGATTTGGATTATATTGAACCATGCTCACAGAAGTAACTGAACTTTATGGCTTGCCTGTTTACACCGACAAAGGTGTTCTGCTGGGTCAGGTGAATGATGTTATTTTTGACATGGAGCAGCAGGATATCTACGGCATTTACATCGAACAGCCCAATCCACAGGTGGTGGAAATGGGGTCCGCCATAAGCGTTCCATTCAGATGGGTGAAATCAATTGGCGAAATCATACTCCTAAGGAAATTCCCATCTTTCCTCAAGGTCCCACAGGAATAAATTTACTTGTGGGTGAAGTAGGCTTCACTTTCTGACAGGATGTTTGCATAAGCATATCTTTCCAACTGGGCGACTCCCCTGAAGTCTTTTCCATGAGGTTCCATTAGCCCATGGTCAATGCTCCCGTCCGGCCTCATGACAGTAAAGCCATGGCTTCCGTCAGGACACCACTGTAAGATCTTGACCCTGTTTCCGCTTGGCTCAACACTGGAAAATTCGACCACATCTCCAGCTCTGCGCACATTGCACAGGTCTTTGAGCCTGAATTCTTCGCCTTCAGCAATCGAAGACCAGTCAGATCTGGGGATATAAATGGTAGGTTCTTTTCTCATGCTGTAGGTCCTCGTTCCGAGTTCCCTGTTCGATGGATGATTTGGAATGGCTGGATTAAGTTCAGGAGATCCGGAAATCTTCAGCTTAACCGGATCAGGGACGAAGAAGAGCCTTCTTGTCCGGGAATCAATGAATTCCTTGTTCATGGCATTGAAAATGTCAATGGAGAACTCTGAATCGATCTCCCTCATCCCGGACTCTACCCAGTACCTCCTGAATGTCTCAGGTGAGAATCCCCTCTTCCTGAATGCCATGATTGACCCGAGCCTCACGTCATCCCAGCCGGCGTAGGTGCCATCTGCAATTCCCTTCTTTATTATGGAAGTCTTGAGGATAACCTGAGGGAAGTCTACAAGCCCGTAATGGTAATATTCCGGAAGTTCCCAGTTGTTATACTTGAAGATGTATTTCTGCCTCTCTGTGTTGTTGATGTGGTCCTTGCCCCTGATGACATGGGTAAGCCCTAGAAGGTGGTCATCTACTGCTACGCTGAAATTCATCATTGGGTAGAACCTGAACCTGTGGCCATGCCTCGGGTGTTTTGTATCAGAAATCCTGAACGCGATCCAGTCCCTGACGGAAGGATTGGGGAGGTCAAGCTGTGTCTTTATGATGAGGACTACCTCCCCCGGTGCAAATTCACCTTTAAGGACTCTCTCAAAGGCAACCATGTTTTCTCCACTGCTAAGAGACCGGTGGGGGCAGGCAATGGATCTGGCCAGTTTCTTCTTGTATACCTCTGTGTCACAGGTGCACATGTAGGCGTTTCCCTGTTCTATGAGCCGCCTTGCTTCGTCATAGTACACTTCCATCCGGTCAGATTGGATAACAATCTGCGTGGTGTTTATTCCGAGCCATTCTAGGTCTCTCGGAATCTGCTCATAGGCATTTGGGTCGATATTCGCAGGGTTTGTGTCCTCGATTCTGAGAATGAGCTCGCCACCATACCTTCTCACGTATTCATCGTTAAGTATTGCAAGCCTGGAATGCCCAATGTGGAGTGGCCCTGATGGCGAGGGTGCCATCCTCAGTACCACCTTTCCCCTTACATTCTTAAGGTCAGGAAGCCTGTGCTCCTGCACTTTTTTCTCCTTGTGGAGGAGTTCCGGGTATTCGTCTTCTACAATTTTTGCGATTTCTTCCTGGCCCATTGCATTAACCTGGGCCACGACCCTGTTTACGACAGGAAAAATCTCCTTTGCTTTTGCCCTGTAATCGGGGAACTGTCCCAGGACCTTGCTCATAATGGCTCCAGTTTCAGCTTTTCCCTTATGCTCAAAGGCATTCTTGATCGTTATTTTCCGAATATCCTCTTCAATTGGCAAATGGTTCTCACCTCATTCCTACCATTGATGTCATAACTTCCCTCAGGGAATCAAACCCTTCAAGAGTTGCAGTTGAAATGGCAAGTTTTTCAGTCCTCTCCTTAGTGAGGTCAGATTTTGTCTGTACCCTGATGATTGGGGAGGTAAACCGCTGCTTGATCTCATTGTACAGGTTTTCCTGCTGCTCCATTGAATATGAAGAGTGGCCCGTTGGGTCAATCAGGAAAATGATGACGCCCCTTATGTCCCTTAGGGAGAGGATGGACTTGATTTCCATTTCATTTCTCTCTTCCATGGGCCGGTCTAGAATCCCCGGGGTATCTATAACCTGAATCTTCTGGTCCTTCAACTGCATGTAGCCTATGGAAATGGTCTGGGTAGTGAACGGGTAAATTGCAACCTTGGGCTCGTTTCCGGTCAATTTTGCCAGAAGTGAACTCTTTCCAACATTAGGCATCCCTGCGATTATGAAAGTCGGCATTTCCGCATCAATATCCGGTATTTTCCTCATCCAGTCCCTGCATTTTGAGAGGAACTGGAGGTCCTTGTCTATGCTCTTGATAATTGAAGAATACCTGCCGTAATATTCCTTCATTATTTTGTTGAGCTTTTCAATAGTCTTTGCTTTCTTGAGGTTTCCAATAAGCTCTGTGCTCAGTGCCTCAATCCTTTCAGCTGCCCATTGGGCCTTGCTCAGGCTGACCTTATACTGGTCAACATCAAACATGAGGTCTATCATGTCCTCATAGAATGGGTGGAGTTTCTCTATGGTCGGGAACCTCTTGACAAGCTTTAGCAGATGGGAACAGGTGATGGACTCAATCGTAGAAATACGGTCAATGATCTCTTTCCTGATCTTGTCCTCAATCTTTGGATGGTACGGTTCAGTTATCTTTGAAGCCTTCAGGAAAGATTTGTCTATTAGCTCCTGGCTTCTCAGGACAGTCGGTATTCGTGTAAACATCGTTTTCTTAACTTGTAGGTTTTTCTTTTATGGCAGCTATGAAGGTTTTCATCTTCTCTTCAGGGACTTCAAACAGGTTGTGTGCATACCTTGCATGAATCTTTATCTTTGGTTCCAGTTCCTCAGCTGTTGCTCCGTCTACTTCGTAGCTGCACTGGTACCCAGCATCAGAACACTTGAAATAGTATCTTGGCATAGCAATGTATCCTGTATGCATTTAAAAAGGTGTTGAGTTTCGAAGGTTGACAATTTAATGCGTACCGGAATGGGTGCACCTTGAGGGACGAACTCCTGAGAAAGCTGGAAAAAGAAAAGGAATACTTTCTGGTTCGGGGAGAGCAGATACAGGAAGAAATCGAAGAGAAACGCATCACTGCAATAGAAATGGAGATGCGGCTCAAGGAACTTAGAAAAGACCTGGCTCGCTCGCATAGCCTTCTTGACCTTCTGAGGGAAGATGGAAACTGACATTGGCCCTGCCCTTGAGAAAGTGGGCCGGCATGTTAAACTCACACCTCATGAACTTCAGGAAATCCGGGATAATTTCCAGTTTTATGGGAGTACCATAAATGACCTTCTCAAATACATATCCAGGTACGAACAACTGAAGCAGGAACTCTCCAAACTGTCCTCAGAGATTGCGAAGCTCAATTTTGAGAATTACGAAACTTACATGGCGGTTCACACAAACTCAATCGCCATAAGCGGCCACCGGGCTGCTATAAAGATAAGTGGCCAGAGGCTCTCGAAGGAACTGGAGAGGGAACTTGAGGACATTTTGGCAAAATACTTGATGATGAAGTTCTAGACTGTAAATGATCAAGGTTTTAACCGATTCTGCGATACAGAAATACAATGATTAAAGAGGATCACAGGAACATCTCATGCGGCGGGGATCCGTTCAATTACCTCAAGAGTGTCCTCAAGGGGCTGAACATCCAGCTTGACCCTGGACAGGATGCAGAAATTCTGGTTCTCAAGGAAAAGTTCCCGTATACAAAGGGCACATATGAGGGGCTGGCAAAGACCACGAAATTATCACTGATCGATGTGAGAGAATCCGGGCCTGATGTAGAAATTTACGTAAGAAAGCCGAAAGATTAAGTCTCCCTGCTCTGCCTGCCATAAATTATTATATAACGTGGGATAGTGAAGGAGAGAAAATATAGATTTAGTTTTGGAAGTGGTAAAATCAATGGAAAATTATGATTCATCTCAGATACAGATTCTAGAAGGGCTCAAGGCTGTAAGGAAAGTTCCTGGCATGTATATCGGCTCAACAGATGAGCGTGGCCTGCACCATCTTGTCTACGAGGTTGTTGACAACAGTATAGATGAGGCAAATGCCGGTGTCGCAAAGAGCATCTATATCACCATATACAAGGACACTTCTATAAGTGTTGAGGATGACGGAAGGGGAATCCCGGTTGATCTGCACCCCAAGTACAACAGGCCCGGCCTTGAAATAGTCCTGACGGAATTGCACAGCGGAGCAAAATTTGACAAGAAGGTTTACAAGATTACCGGTGGCCTCCATGGAGTAGGGGTCCATGTGGTAAATGCCCTGTCATCAAGGCTTACTGCAATTGTCAAGAAGGGGAATGAGGTATATTTCGAGACATTCAACCAGGGAGCTCCTGTAACCAAGCTTGCTTCAATGAAGACTTCTGAATTCATTAAAAACCCACCGGAGGACATGAAAAATGTCTCCATACAACTTGAAAAGTCTCACGGAACCATAATCTGGTTCTATCCAGACACTGAAATTTTTGAGACCGTTGACTTCTCATATTCGACGCTGCTTGAGAGGATCAGGGACCTCGCTTTCCTGAACCCAGTCATAAGCATAACAATCGATGACCGGAGGACTGAACAGAAGGAAACCCTCCATTTTGAAGGCGGACTTGCGGCTTTCGTCGAATACCTTGGAGAAGGATACAACACAGTTCACAAGGAACCGATAGCGCACAAGGTTGAGCTTGAGAACGGAATAGTGGAATTTGCCTTCCAGTACAATACTGGAGTGTCAGAGAGCATTGAGAGTTTTGTCAACAACATCAACACAATCGAGGGCGGAACCCATGTTGCTGGTTTCAGGGCAGGCCTTTCGAGAGCCATTCAGGACTATGCAAAGAACAAGAACATGGTAAAGGGAGTCGAGGCCATAACAGGCGATGATGTCAGGGAAGGCATAGTGGCTGTATTGCACATCAAGATTGCTGAACCCCAGTTTGAGGGGCAGACCAAATCAAAGCTTGGAAACAGCGAAGCCAGGGGAATGGTCCAGTCAGTCACTGAGTCATATCTTAGGGAGTATTTCGAATCCTATCCGAACATTGCTGATTTGATTGTCAAGAGGGCCTTGGCAGCTGCCGCTGCAAGGGAAGCCTCAAGAAAGGCCAGGGACCTGGTGAGGAGAAAGTCAGCACTTGAGGGCGGAGGCCTTCCTGGAAAGCTCGCGGATTGCTCATCCAATGACAGCACCAAGACGGAGCTTTACATTGTGGAGGGTAACTCTGCAGGAGGCACTGCCAAGCAGGCCAGGAACAGGGAGTTTCAGGCTATCCTGCCCCTGAGGGGAAAAATCCTCAACGTGGAAAAGGCCACGGACGTTAAGACCCTTGAGAACGCGATCATAAGAGACCTAATCACAGCTATGGGGACTAGCATCAAGGAAGACCTTGACCTTGCAAAACTGAGATATGGGAAAATCATCATAATGACAGATGCTGATGTGGACGGAGCACATATCCGAACACTTCTGCTGACCTTCTTTTATAGATACTCGAGGGACCTTATCACCAACGGGAAGATATTCTTCGCCCAACCGCCATTGTTCAGGATTCAGAAGGGCGACAAGGTTGAATACGTCTATTCGGAGAAAGAAAAGGACAAAGTTGCCTCAAAAATGGGGGCAAATGCAATAACACAGAGGTTCAAGGGTCTTGGAGAAATGAACCCTGAACAGCTCTGGGACACGACAATGAATCCCGAAACGAGAAGGCTCGTAGAGGTTTCTATCGAAGACGGTGCATATGCGGACAGGCTATTCTCCATTCTTATGGGGGATAAGGTCGAACCGAGAAGGAAATTCATTGAAGAGAATGCCAGGTTCGTTTCCAACATTGACCTGTGAGGCTTAAACATGGAAAAAAGACCTATTGAAAACGAGATCAAACAGTCGTATCTAGAATACGCAATGAGTGTAATTGTGTCTAGGGCCATTCCTGAAATCAGGGATGGCCTTAAGCCCGTTCAGAGGCGTATTCTCTATGCAATGAGCGAGCTTGGTTTCACACACGACAAGCCTTACAAGAAATCGGCAAGGATTGTGGGAGAAACCATGGGTAAATACCACCCGCATGGAGATGCGGCCATTTACGACACTCTCGCCAGGATGGCCCAGGACTTTTCCTTCAGGTATCCTTTGATAGACGGGCAAGGGAATTTCGGTTCAATCGATGGGGATTCGCCAGGAGCCATGAGATATACGGAGGCAAGGATGGCAAGGCTTTCAGAGGAAATGCTGGAGGACATCGACAAGAACACTGTCCCATTCATGCTCAACTTCGATGGCTCCCTTGAAGAACCGGTATACTTCCCGACAAAAGTTCCCAACCTGCTTATAAACGGAAGCTCTGGGATCGCAGTTGGAATGGCGACCAACATGCCGCCGCACAATCTCAATGAAGTGTGCAGTGCAATTACCTACGCACTTGACAACCCGGAATACGAAGTAGAGGACCTACTTAAGTTCGTAAAGGGGCCGGATTTCCCGGGTGGAGGCATATCGTTCTACACTCCGGAACTGGTTGATGCATACACTAAGGGAAGGGGCAAGGTCATATCCCAGGGAGAAGTGGATATGAAGGAACCCAAGCATATCATCATCAAGAGTCTCCCTTACAATGTCAACAAGGCCGTTTTCATCCAGAATGTTGCAGAACACGTAAAGAACGAGGTTCTAAAGGGCATAACCGACATCAGAGATGAAAGCGACAGGACTGGCATGCGTGTAGTCATAAAGGTCAGGGATGAGGACATGAAGAACCTCATACTGAATCAGCTTTACGAGCACACTGAACTTGAATCATCATTCGGGATCATTAACCTGGTGCTGGTGAATAACCAGCCCAAAACCCTAAACCTGAAGGGCATGGTCCAGACATTCATAGAGCACAGGCTTGAAGTCATTGTCAAAAGGTCAGAATTTGACCTCAAGAAACTAAGGGAAAGGGAGCACATTCTCCTGGGGCTTACAAAGGCCCTTGAGGACTTAGACCACGTCATAGAGATCATCAGGAAGGCTAAGGATGTCCCGGATGCAAGGGCAAAACTGATGAAGGCGCTGGGCATAGACGAAATCCAGACCAATGCAATCCTCGACCTTAGGCTGCAGAAGCTCACCACACTTGAAGTTTCAAAAGTTCTGGAAGAACTCGCGGAAGTCAGGGCAAAAATCGCATCCCTTGAAGATCTTCTATCAAACGAGGGCAAGAGGAAGGGGATAATCAAGCAGGAAATGCTTGACCTGTCCAAGAAATTCGGTGACAAGAGAAGGACAAAGATAACTTACAAGCAGGTCAAAGGAAGATCCGTCGAAGACCTAATCCCGAAGGAGGATGATGTCCTTATCCTCAGCGAAGGAAACCTGCTGAAAAGGGTATCACTGGAAGAGTACAGGGCCCAGAGGCGCGGAGGGAAAGGGATTATAACCTCAACGCGCAGGGAGGACAGCATCAAGAGCATTGTTTCATGCAGTTCCCACGACGACATTTTCTTCTTCACCAATACCGGAAGGGTGCTGAAGTCAAAGGCATATGAGATCGAGAAGAAGAGCAGGAAATCGGTCGGAGTTACTGCATCCACCTATCTTCCGCTTTCAGAGGGAGAGACAATAAGGCAGATCATGAAGTCTCCGGAGAACAAGAAATCAGACCTTGTCATTATGACCAGGAACGGCTTCATTAAGAAGACTTCATCGACAAACCTCTTCATCATGAGAACTTCAGGGCTGAAGATCATAGCCCTGGGCGAAGACGATGAAGTGGTTGCTGTGGAGTCAACCCTGGGGGGCAAGAACATTGTGGTGATTTCCAACCAGGGAAAAGGGTCTGTCTTCAAGCTCTCTGAAGTGAGAAGCACCGGAAGGTCTTCAAGGGGAGTCAGGGCCATGAGGCTCAAGGATGGAGACTACGTAATAACTGGGTTTGTTGCTGAAGATGACCAGGAGATCCTTACAATTTCAGAATTTGGAATTGGAAAGCGGACACCACTTGAGGAATTCTCTGTCCACCACAGGGGATCATCGGGGATTCTCGTATTCAAGAAGTCAGACAGGACGGGAAGGCTGGTTAAGGCCATTCCAGTAGGCACTGACGATGACATACTAGTGGTCACCAAGAATGAGAAAACCATAAGGCTAAAGGTCAGCGGAATAAAGAGCCAGTCTAGGGTTACCTCAGGAGTGAAGCTCATAGACGTGGAGGAGGGAGACTGGGTCATTGAGCTCTCAAGAGTAGAGGGTTCAGATGACCAGTGATACCCTGAGGGTAGCCATCCTTGGAATGGGCAATGTTGGGCAGAATTTTATCAGGATTCTTCTGGACAGCAGCAGCCACATCAGGGAGTCCTGCGGAAGCAGCATTGAGGTAGCTTTTGTAGCAGATTCCAAAGGGATCGTGAAGGTTGATGCCGGCAGGACAATGGCAAACATACTGGTGGCAAAGAAGGGCGGCAACCTGGGAAGCCTGGGTCAGCCCGCATCCATAAGCGAAGTCCTTGATTCAGGTATCGATGTTCTCGTCGATGTGTCATCAGCTTCGAAGGATGGGAACAGAGAGATGCATATTTTCCGTTCAGCGATTGACAGGGGGATAAACATCGTAACTGCTAACAAGTCTCCCCTTGCCCTTCACTGGCCGGATATAATCCCGTATGCGGAAAGCAGGGGTGTAAAAGTACTGTTTGAGGCTACAGTGGCTGGTGGCGTGCCACTTTTCAACTTTGCAAAATACAGCTGCGGCCCTTCAAGTGTCCTGAAATTCAGGGGAATTGTGAGCCTCACTGCCAATTTTGTCATGAAAATGATGAATTCTGGAATGCCTTTCGAAGATGCAGTCAGGAGGGCTCAGGAAATGGGTGTTGCTGAAACAGACTACACGGATGACACCTCAGGGCTAGACGGAGCCAGGAAGACCGTGATCCTTGCCAATGCGCTTTTCGGGAAGCAGTTCACACTCAAGGATATCAGTTATTCGGGAATACCTGAAGTTGACGAGGATGAGATAAAAAAGCACGGAGAAAGGCTCAGGCTTTTCACCACAATCAGCAGCGAAGGGGGAAGGCTTGAGGTCAGCAGCGGATTCAGGCTCCTGGAAGAAGGCGATTATCTTCTCACGCTTGGAGAGTCAGCACTCGGCTACGAGATCGCCACTGACAACAATGGCGTGCTCAGGGTCTCAAGCGCACACGATGGCCCAAGAGAAACGGCATCTGCTGTGATGAACGATGTCATGACAATTGCAAGAGAAACCAAGAGGCACTAAAGATTAGAGAACCTTTTACCCCAAAGTGCAATAGGGATGTATCTTGAGCGAAGTAATCAGGCATGAAGTCCCGATCGCAATCAGGGCACTGAAGACAGCCAACATATATGAGATCAGGAATGGTACGCACATTCTCGTTGATACTGGAATGTCACCTGCGTCAGTTGAATTCCTTTTGAGCAGAGGAGTTGACCTTGCACAGATAGATCTCGTGGTGCTCACGCATCTGCACGTTGATCATATTGGTGGTGCACAGGCCATCCGTGACAGGTTCGGCACA
>JAJZOK010000090.1 GCA_021811525.1 Thermoplasmata archaeon
ATGAAGGTCCTTGTTTTTGCAAAGCAGATCCCTGATGTGAACCAGGTAAGGTTTGACCCGCAGACCAACAGAATTGTAAGGGAAAATGTCCCGCTCTCCATGAACTCATTCGACAGGAAGGCTGTTGAGGAAGCGGTGAGGATGAAGGAAAAATTCGGCTGGGAGACTGCGGTTGCATCCATGGGGCCGCCACAGGCAAAGGAAATACTCAATGACTCCCTGCGCATGGGCATTGACAATGCATATCTCATTACAGACAGGAATTTTGCTGGCTCTGACACACTGGCAACTGCAAAGATCCTTTCCGCGCTCGTACGCAAGCTGAAGCCTGATCTAGTTCTCACAGGCAAGTATTCATTGGATGGTGAGACTGCACAGGTCCCCCCTGAGATTGCAGTTTTTTCCGGGTACGCTTTCAAGTCATCAATTTCTAAAATAGAGGCAGGGGAAAAGGAAGGAACACTCAAGGTTGAGCATGAGAATGAGAGGGGAACCGAGGTTTACACCATTCCGCTGCCAGCTGTCCTATCTGTGAGCGAGAAGATCAACAGGGCCAGGGCCGTGAAGCCGGACGAACCTGACAGGACAGAACTGGTGAAGGAAATGAACTCCTCTGATCTTGGCCTCACAATAAAAGGTAGCGAGTACAGCCCCACTGTTGTTACAGGGACTTCAAGCCTGGAGAGTACCAGGAAGGTGGAAATGATTCCCTTTGACGAAAGTGCCTACCTAAAGGTTTATGAAATCATAATGCAGCACAGGAAGCGTGGCGGCCACAGTGAGAAGATATCCCTCAGGGCGCCGGATGAAAACGCCCCAATAATCCTTGGTGTTGCCCTCGATGAACCTTCCCTTGGTGAAGAAGTTTCAACCAAGATTTCTCAGCTTGCGGATAACCACAGCCTCCTTGCAGTGGTTTTCGGGAACATTGACCCGTCCAGGGCCAAATTGGTAGGGCATGAGTATTACTTCTATGATACACGCAGCGTTGAGGCATTCACTGATGCACTCACCGATTTTATTAAGGAGAAAAAGCCGCGGTATGTGGTCTTCCCGTCTACTGTGAAAGGCAGGGAAGCAGCAGGTACCATTGCTGCAAGACTTGAGGCCGGGCTGACTGCCGACTGCGTTGATCTGGAGATACGGGACTCGAGGCTCATCCAGTATAAACCGGCATTTGGTGGCGGCATAATCGCGGAAATCTATTCAAAGACGGAACCGCAGATGACAACTGTCAGGCCGGGAATGTTCACAGCCATTCCCCCCTCAAAGCCTCCAAGAGTTTTCGACATTGAGTACTCGCCGAGTACCTTGTACCAGAAGCACGAGGAGAATCCGGTTCCACCCCAGTACGTGCCCCTTGGATCCAGGGATGTTGTTGTGGGATTCGGCAGGGGCGTGAAAAAGAGGGAAGAAGTCAACGAACTGTTAGAACTTGCAAATCTGCTTGATGCTTCTCTGGGTGCCACCCGGCCACTAGTGGATATGAATTTCATCCCAAGGCAGCAGCAGATAGGCCTTACTGGTGTATCAATTTCGCCAGGAGTCTATCTTGACCTTGGCATATCGGGCCAGGCAAACCATGTGGTGGGCATAAGGTACGCTGGAAAGATAATATCGGTGAACTCTGATGCTAATGCGCCAATATTCCAGTTTTCCGACTATGGGATAGTGGCAGACCTCCATGAATTTGTGGAAGGATTCACAAAGTTACTGGAAACTCAAAAGCGTTAAGTCAATAGCGGTAGACAAAAATGTACTCGTGCTTGAAGACGTAGAAGCCGGATTTCAATGCGCGGTACCTCCACAGGTTTTCAGAATTCCTTTTGGCCCTGGTGTTCTGGATATCCTTGACTATAATACCCCTTAGTTTGAGGCCCAGGCTGGAGAGGGCGTCCATACTCTTGAATCCAAGAGGAATTACCTCACCCTTCCGGTAGACATCACCTATAACCAGTGCAATATGGCTTTCCTCAGCCATGGCTGGAAGGAACCCCTTGGCCAGCCTTGCCAGCTTTTCTGTGAAATCATCCACATCATGGGCCATGGAAAGGTCCCTAGGGTTCTCAGAGAATTTTATTATATCCCAGTAGGGGGGATGCAAAATGGCAAGCTTGAACCCAGGTATTCCTTCATTTTTCACAAATCCAGGGAAATTGAAGTCCATTGAATCGCAGTTTTCCAGCACGACCCGGGAGAGTTCCCTTTCAGATGCAACCTTCAAAATGGCTGATGTTTTGTTGTAAACCTCCTGGTTAAGTTCCACCCCCAATGCATTTCTTCCAAGTTTCATGGCCTCAAGGAGTGTTGTCCCCGAACCAGAAAATGGGTCCAAAACCCAGTCTCCCGGGCCTGTGTATCTGGAAATGAGCTGAAATGGAATCTGAGGAATGAAGTTCCCCCAGTACCAGGCTTTGTGCTGCCCTTCTTTTGCTCTTGCGCCAAAATTCCAGAGGCTGTCTGTGATGATATGATCGTATCCTTTCCAGAGATTGAGGTTAATGGCTTCCCCCTCAGCTTCAGAAAAGCTCATCAGGCCATTCCTAAGGTTCTTGGCATAATACCTTGCCCTCTCAATTGTTCTTGATGACAGGATCTGCCCAATTTCCCTGTCTATGGCTACCCTGGTAATCCTGTCAAGCTGCTCCAGGTTAGCAGGCCCAACCTTCCTGAATTTGTCCTTGACAAGTTGTAATGAATCCTCCTGGAGGGCTTCCCTGCACAACTGATCGAGAAGTTCCAATATGCTGGATCCCTGTTCTGATTCAACCAAGATTGAGACCTTTGGAAGGAATACCTTTGAAATGCCTTAAATTTTCCCCACTTGAAAAGGTCTTTACCTGAGTACAGCCCTGCATGGGCCGCCGTCCAGATCCAGCTTCATGGGTAGGCAAACCAGTTCGTACTTGCCAGGATTTACTTCCTGAAGGGACAGGCCTTCAAGTATAACCACCGAATTTCCAAGGAGTTTTTTGTGAACTGGCATCCCCTCTGTGCCGAACTGTTCTATGGACAGGTAGTCCAGCCCTACCAGGTCCAGTTTCATGCTGGCCATCTTCTCTGCAGCATCCATTGCTATGTAACAGAAGTCAGTCCTGAATTCACCGCCATACATTCCGGAATTCTTTGACCTGATTAGGAGGCGCTTCTCGGTGTTATCTGGTATATCTGCTGCGTGAACAGCATCGCCTGTTACATTTATGACAGTGGCAGGGCCATTCAGCCTTGAAAGGGGGATGCTGGAAAGTTTAACTCCGTCACTCATTGCATGGAAAGGGGCATCAATATGTGTACCGGTATGGGTCTCAAGCAACAACCGCGTAATGTGCACCCCATCTTTTTCATGGGTCTTGTAATCATAAATCTCCAGCCTGGCGTCGCCAGGGTATGTTATGAGCCTACTGTCCAGAGGCAGGGAAATATCAATCATGAGGAACCAGTATCCCTCCGGTTATAACTCTTTGCGATCCTCCTCACTTCGTGCCCGCATACAGGGCATTCTCTGATGTGCGTGCTGAACCTCTTCTCGCATCCAGTGCACTTGAACTGCCATTTCACCTCCCTGGAGATAGGCTTAAGATCCGCTCCAAGAAATTTCAAGCCAAGCCTGGAGGCGACATTCTCAATCGCAAAGTCGTCCGTAACAATGGTTCCCCCAAGTTCAAATGCAACGGCTACCACATCAATGTCAGTGAGGCTCAGTTTCTCGAGGTCCCCGGTCTCCCCTGCTGCATCCTTGACACGAGAAATGCTGGAGCCAAGGGGCTGGACAACTTTGAGGTTTCCCTGCTGCCATTCCATGTTTCTGGCTATCTTGCCCAGCCGGATCTCGTCCAAAACTGATTCAGGCACAACAAGATTTTCCTGGTTGAGGTTGAATTTCCTCGAAAGAATCGCAGAAGTATCCATTACAAATATTTCAGTGGTCAATTCAAAATAAGAAATGGATTTGGGATTTTATTCCCTTTCATTCATGGGTGTATATTTTCTCGGACCCTTTTCACCCACATAAAGTGCTTTTGGCCTGAAGAGCCTGTTGTCCTTGACATATTCAAGGGATCTGGCTACCCAGCCTGAAGCCCTGCTCACTGCAAAGATTGGCGTGAATATCTCAGGGTTGAAACCGATGGAATAGTACATCAAGCCCGAGTAGAAGTCTACATTGGGGAAGATCCCCTTTGATCCGAGCTTTGAGATCATGACCTCCTCAATCTTATTTGCGGCATAGAAGAGCTCTTCCTTGCCATGTGCCATTGTAACCTGTTCAGCGAACTGCTTCAGGATCCTTGCCCTTGGGTCGTATACCTTATACACCCTGTGGCCGAAACCCATGATCTTCTCCTTCCTATCAACCATGCCGCCAATGACCTTCTCTGCGTTCTCTGGCGTACCGACTTTCTGAATCAGCGCCAGTGCCCTCTCATTTGCCCCGCCATGGAGGGGGCCCTTAAGGGTTGAAATGGCAGATGTTATTGTTGAATACATGTCAGAGAGAGTGGAAATGGTCAGCATGCCTGAAAATGTGGAGGCATTCATTCCATGGTCGGCATGGAGAATCAGGGCGGCGTCAAGCATCTTTGCTTCAATGGTGCTTGGCTTCCTGCCAAGCGAACCATAGAAGAAATTTGATGAATATGAAAGATCATTGTCCGGGGCAAGTATCTTCTGGCCCTCATGTGCCCTGTTAATTGCCGCAACAATTGTTGGTATCTTAGCAATGATCTCTACCCCAAGCTCTTCCTGCACTTCAGTGTCGGGCTCCACTGTCCTGCTGTCCTTTGCGCCGATATATGATACGACAGTCCTGAGGGCGGACATTGGGTGAGCCTTCTTGGAAATTTCCTGGATTAGATCGAGTTCATCCTTCAGCAGGACCTGGTGTTTCTTCAACCTGGAAATGAAATCCCCATACTCCTTCTTGGTCGGGAGATTGCCATATAGAAGCAGGTACGAAACTTCCTCGAAATTTGACTGCTCCACGAGGGTACCTATGTCGTATCCCCTGTAAACAAGTCTTCCTTCAACGCCATCGACAAAGCCAATCTTTGTTTCGGCCGCAATTACGCCTTCAAGTCCTCTCGAAAATTGAACTTCATGTGTCTCAGCCATAATATACGCCTGTTTCTCTAGAAGCCCTTCTCAGCTAATTAATGTTTAGACTTTTTTCCCTTAAGATATATTCAGGGGAAAGCACAGCTTTAACTGATTTAAAGGAAATATTTGATAAAAATATTGGCTGGAGTGGCGTTCAGGCACTATTTCTTCCTCAGCAATGCGAGCCCGATGCCTAGCACAGCCAGCCCCACAATGAAAAGCGCACCGTAGAATGCATAGTATTCATAGTTGAATAGCTGTGTTCCGGCAGTAAGGTTTACTGTACTGTTGCTGCCGGCAACCGTGACGTTGCCATCGTAGTTTATATTCTGCAACCCGTTGAAATAGTAAGCGTGGAAGACGTATGTGCCATTCTGAAGTACAACCGTAATGGTGTGGTTTGTGCTCGAAACGTTGTACGTAGAGATGAGAAGGTTCCAGCTGTAACCTGCTGGAAGGCCCGACAGGTTGAAGGTTACAAAATATCCATATCCAAAGGTTATGTAAAATGTCCTGTTGGCCCCGTCAGTATTCATTGTGAGCGTTGTGTAATTTCCTATATAGGCTCCTGAAGCGGGAACAGTGAATGTGTGTTCTCCTCCCGGCAGTGAGAAATTCAGGTAAGTGCCAGTTGATTCCTGAGTTATGTTATTGGTCTTGACCATCCAGTTCTGCCCAGCAGGAAGCCCAGTCTCAACAAAGGAAACATTGAAGGTGCCAAGTGTGAAGTTTACGTTCACTGTTTTGGATGAGGTCCCTACATTGAATAAGCCACTTGAGCCGTAATAGTTTGGGTCTCCGGAATGCACGGTATAATTGTATGCACCACTGGGGAAAAGCATAGAAATCTGGTTGGAGAAAGTTGTCCTGGTGTAATTCCACGACTGGATATACCATGAAGTGCCGGCAGGAAGCACGCTTTCGGAGAAAGTAACTGTATAACCGGTGACAAAGACAAGGTCCCGGTTCACAGATGAACCGCTCACAGTAACGTAACCACCCGTGGGTTCGGCTACCTTGTTTCCGACGTTCTTGACCTGGAAATTGTACGTGCCGTTTATGAGGCTCACATTAAGGTAAGTACCGGTTGAGTTGAACTCAATGCCATTTACCTGTACATACCATGTGGTGTGGGAAACCAGGCCCGTTTCCCTGAAAGACACGTTATATGTATTCTGGGAAAGGTCAATTGCCATATTGTATGCATCCATAGAGCCCATTCCAGTGACCAGGTCATATCCCTTGAGGGCACTGTAAACCATGTTGTGGCCTGTTGTAACATCAAAAAATGGAGTCAGGTATGGCTTAATGAGGGAGTTACCGTATTGCTGTGTGCCGAGTAAGTAGAAATAAGGGTCCAGGAATCCCAGGTTGCCAAGGTGTTCAGTCGACCGGTATGCGTTCATTTCAGCGATAATGCCTGCCGTGACAGGAGCGGATATGCTTGTGCCTGAAACAACGTAATAATTGGATGCAGAAGTGTTTGAGAAGTAGATGATTGTATTGTTGGCAATTGCTGAAATGTCGGGAACAGCCCTTCCACCTCCCCTGATGACGCTGTTTGCCTGAGAATCCAGCTGCCAAATTGGCTCTGTGTAAAGGCTGCTTATGCCTCCCACGGTGCCAAGTGTTCCAGACGAGAACTGCGGGGCTGGCTCATACCAGGCCTGCTGGCTTACCAGCGACAGGTACGAGTTGCTGAACTGGTTTGTGTTTACAGATATATTGGTGCCTCCAACAGCGACGACACCATATGAGTTGTATGCTGCTGTAGAGGGAAACTGCACATATTCGCTGTTGCTTACGCTCTTTGCGCTATTGTAGTCGTTTCCACTGTCTCCAGTGCTGGCAAGAACCGTGATGCCTCTTGCCTGGCACTCCTCAAGCAACTGGTTCCACTGTGTCACGACAGTATCATTGGAGCCCCACGAATTTGAGATCACAGACACATTGTTCAAACCTGAGTACGCGGATTGCGGGCTGAGCACCTCTTCAAAGGCCAGCGTAACATCTGCAAGGGTGCTGTTCTGGCCATAGACATTGTAAATTGAAGCTCCGGGCGCAAGGCTTCCAACCATTTCAAGATCGAGGGTGTTTTCCACCACAGCGCCGGAAGTATCATTCTGGGCGGAAGTTCCAGGAGCCACTGCATTGGCCACGGGGACACCGTACACATTTGGTAGTGGCTCACCTGTTGACGCGAGGGTATTGTTGAAATAATAAGACAGGTCGGAAGGGTTGTATGCACCTGTATAAATGGTGTTCCCGCCAGATTTGTAAGAGCCTCCCCAAAGCAGTGTTGCTATGACTTCGTTCGTGGGAAGCGCTTTGTTCAGCAGGGGTGTCTCATTGTAAGCTGGCTGGAGCTGCGATCCATAGAAGAACTGCACTCCGTTCTGGACGTGCACCTTGGGATAACTGTATGGGCTCGCAAGCGCAGGTTTTCCAGTGGCATTTGCCTGATTGGGCGTGAATTGCCTGAGCCCGGCAATGTTCAGGTTAAGAGCAGTGTCGCTGTACTGGCTGTTTAGCCCAATCACGGTGTTTACTGATGTGGAGAGCCAGGCAGGGAGCATGGGAGATGAATTTGGTGCAAAAAATGGAACTGCACCGCTGTTATAGCCTGTTATATTTGTGTGGAAGGCTCTAGAGAAGTTTGCTGCGGAACCGGTGAGTGCCAGGACAAGCCTGTTTGGAAATTTCTCGCTGATGTGCAAGCCATACTGGCTGAAATATGAAATGGATGATGAGTATGTTGACTGCGCGGGGTCATAAAGGCTATTGAACTGAGAAGCTGTCAGGTAATGCTGGAACTGGGTGCTTGCAGGGTTGGAAAGGTTGTTCAGCAGCGAGTTCAGGGAATCCTGGTTGCTGAAGTTGAATATGATATCCACGCCCATGTTCCCGGTGTAGGCGCTAGAATTGAAATCAGTGGTGCCTCCCAGGAAAGGCACGGTTTTCAGGGAATAATTCGGGCCAGGGCTCTTCTGAAGGATATTGGAAGAGCCATTATCTCCCGGATTGCCTGGAAAATCTGCAGCAAGTATTGACAGGACTACTATCAGGGCGACTATGACTGCGATCTTTCGAACTCTATGCCCCATTGTCATAAGTTTCTTCAGGCGGTGCAATTGAAAAACCTTTTCATTGACCTATATGGCATTAGAAGGAAATTTTATTTTGTGGCCGTATTGGCTTCCTGCCTGCGGTGTTCATCTATTATCTGCCTCTTAAGCACCTTACCGGACATGCTCTTTGGCAACTCTCTCCGGAATTCTATCTTACGTGGCACCTTGTATTTTGAGAGTGATTTCCTGCATGCCTGCATGATTTTATTGGAAAGTCCGTCACCTTCGCTTTCCGATGACACCACCGCAAGTATGTATTCATTTCCCGTATTCTCGGCTACGCCTACCACGGCAACTTCCTTGACTCCCTCGACCCCACCAATGAGCTTCTCAATCTCATGGGAACTCACCATTATGCCGTGTGATGTGATTGCTTCCCTCATTCTCCCCTCAATATGGTAAAGGCTGTCCACATCCATGCTTGCAAGATCACCGGAATCAAAGAAACCGTCCAGGAAGTACTGGCTGTCGCCTGGCAACTCAGGGACAAGTGAAGTGAAAAGTCCGGGGCCCTTGAGGTATAGCTCGCCAATTGCAGCGGGAGATACCTCCTGGTGTGACTTTTCCTCCAGCAGCCTTGCCTCCACCTTTGGAATGGGGATGCCGGGGCTTCCTGGTTTCTGTTTTGCCCTGTCGTTCGGCTGCATGTGAGTGACCCCAAGCATCTCTGGTATCCCGTAATACTCCAGGACCCTTGTGCCGTATATCTTCTCTATTCCCTGGCGTATCTCCCCATTGAGAAGATATGTTCCTGTTATGATCCCCCTGAGGCTCTTGATTGCCATGTTTGGGATTTTCTCCCTGATAATCTCACTGAGATCCCATGGGGAAGCGATCATGTATTCGCAGTCGTAAAGGCTGCTGGTGAAGAAGGCCGTGTAATAATCTTCCCTTGCGATGGACGTGAGCACTGTGCCTCCCATGAGAATTGGGAGCGTAACTGAAAACTGGAAGGAAGCAGGCACCCAAGGAGGAAGGAAAGAAGCAATCTTGAACCGTCCTTTGGCCTGTGGGAGAGATTTTGATATGGAAGACGCAGACTCCAGAAGATTGGAGGCTGTAAAAAGCATTGCCTGAAGATCTCCGGACCGGGAGGCAGAGATGAGCCCAACGGAGATGTCCTTTTCAGGATCAATGAAAGTGGCCTCCCCCTTAGTTTCATAAATCAGGTCAGTGAACCTGAACACCTTCAACTCCTTGGAAATTCCAGATGCGGACTTTCCCAGGGATTTTGCAGTGACAGCAACGGATTTTTCGAATGGGAGGAAGTCCTGAAGCCTCACGAGGACAACAGATTCAATATAATGGCCCTGGTCGATCACCAGGCCTGTAGTGCTGAGGCATACCACCGATTTCAGCTTGAGCAACCCCAATATGTTATGCAGCTCGTAAGTCTTGATGTCGGGATCAAGAGGAACCGCCACTGCCCCTATTTTCTGCAGCGCAAGGAATGTAACAAAAAACTGAGGTGATAGTGGCAGGCAGATGGCAACTGAATCCCCCTTGGAGATGTTAAGCCTGGATTTCAGTGACTCTGCCATGGAATCAACCATTGAAAGAACTGAGTAATATGACACGTGCTTTCCGTGGAAGATGATGAGCGGGTCACTCCTGTTAGGTTCAACATTCGCCCTGAATATCTCGTAAAGATTATTCCATAGCTGACGCTCTTCACCCTCAGCGCCCAGCAGTTTAGAGGATTCCATGAAGCCTCTCCTAAAAACTCCTCAACTGATTTAAATCTATTTGAC
>JAJZOK010000068.1 GCA_021811525.1 Thermoplasmata archaeon
TGCCAATCTTCCCAGCGTGGATCACTGGTTTCTTTGCATGAGAGGTGAAAATACTGTCTGTACCATTTAGGATTACTGTCAGGCTGACAAAGGAAACCATGGGCCAACTTGAGGAGTTGGTTGAAAACTTCCAGTACGAGACAGTGTCGGATGTTGTAAGAAGGGCTATTGACGAATTCATAGAGCGAAACTACAGGAAAGGGCCCACCTCAAAGATAGATCTGGTATTGCCCAAGAAGATGATAGCTGAACTAGAGACAGAGATTGACCAGGGCTCTGCCATCTCGCTTGACGACCTTATACGGGTCATTCTCAGGGATTACACACTGAGCAAGATCAACAAGGAGATCAAGGAAATCTCTAAGGAAGAGAATGTAAAGTAGCTAACTGAGCTTTTTTGCCGGATTTAATCTATCAATATACCATATAAATATTCTTTATTGCTTAAATTTTAATAATAGACTTTTGGAAGAGGACTATTCATGACCCAAATTTTTAAACTTCCACTTATACCCTAAATAATGGTCGTCATCAAGGAGACCGTGCCTGCTTTAAGGGAAATTTACGGAAAAAGCTTCATAAATGAAGTTGAAAAGATGTCTGACGTTATAGGATTCAGCATCGAAAAGGAAAATGATGAATTCCGAGTTGAGTTCAATCCTGACAGGCCGGACCTATTCTCTTTCAGCCTTCTGAAACGAAGCATTGATATTTATCACGGTAAGAAGGAATGGCAACCCATAAGGGTTGGGGGAGGGACATTAGACTTTAACATTGAAAATGATGTAAGGGCTCTCAGGCCTTATGCTATCGGATTTCACTGCAAAGGGCCAAGAATAGGAGACCATTACAGGGAACTCATAGACTACCAGGAAAAACTTCATCTTTCCATAGGAAAGGATCGATCAAAAGTATCCATTGGCATACACGATGTGAGAGACCTCAAGTTTCCTTTAAAATATTCTTCGAGAAAATCAGGGGAAACCAGGTTTACAACTTATGATAAAACATTAACTGCCAGTGCTTCTGATATTTTGAAAAAGCACCCAAAGGGTGTTGATTACGCACATCTCATTCCTTCCAAGGACCTGGTGCCGATCATAGAGGATTCGGAACACAGGGTACTCTCCATGCCCCCGGTGGTAAACGGCAGTGCAACAGTTGTTTCTGAAGATACCAGTGCCTTCTTTATAGACATTACTGGTACAGAACTGAAGGCCTTAAAGGACGCTTTCTTTCTCCTCTCGTATTACTTCAACAGCCTTGATTATGAAATTACGGAGTCAAATATAGAAGACATCAGGAAATTCTTGAACATGGATGGCAGGGAAATTTCAGTTTCCTTAAATGAAATCAAGAGGATCCTGGGACAGGAAATTAGTATTGAGGAATGCGTCACTCTGCTCCAGAAAATGGGCTATGGCGCCAAGGCTGAAAAAATCGGGCTAGTAGCAATAGTCCCTGGAAATAGAATAGATGTCATGGGCCCTGTTGATGTGATCGAGGATATTGCCAAAGCCTTCGGGTATGGAAACCTGAAGCTTCATATGCCTGATATGGACATTATAGGTGCAGAAGCGACGGAAAACCAGCTGGCAAACAATATCAGAAACATCATGACTGGCCTTGGTTATCAGGAAATCATGACTTATGTAGTTACTACCCAGGAAAACTACAAGCTTGCAAAATACAAAGGTGCAGTCCACATCAGGAACCCCAAGAGCCTGGATTTCAGTATAGTTAGGGACAGGTTATATCTGGGGGTGCTTGATTTTCTCAAGCTGAACAAAAGGAGAAACCTGCCTCAGGCAGTTTTCGAGTTAGGCGAAATCATCACAGATGCTGAACAGCAGACAAACTTGTGCGTCGCTAGGATAAGCTCAAAATCTGCATTTTCTGATATGAAACAAGTTCTTGATGCAATAATGACTAGGATATCCCTGGGAGAATACGTAATTCAGCCCACCGACCACGAGAACTTAGTCAACGGCAGAACAGGTAAGATTATTGCAATGGGTCAATGTATCGGCTATGTTGGTGAAATCCACCCTGAAACATTAGATCAGTTTGAGCTGAAAAACCCGGTGGCAATGGTCGAAATGAACCTGTCAGTTGTTTCTAGGTTAGTGCGTTAAAACTCCGGGGAAGAATAGCCGCTCACTCTGCCTTAAAGAAAGGTTTATCCCCATTTTTTTCAGCTTTTCAAGGCTAATCTTGTTGTTAGAAAAGTTATAATTCAGGAGGCTCTTTTCCACAACATCAAGCCTAATTCCAGTAGCTTTTGCAACTCTCTCTTCCGCTTCCTTTAACCTAATGTTTTTGGTTCCATCAAGGTTCATCAACCGGGTATATTCAGATACCCATGCCTCAATATTCTTCCTATTGACACTGAAGCAGTTCATGTTAACAGCCGCACTGCAACACGGAAAATCACCGAAGGCATCCCTGTAATGAAATGCAACGTTGTTTCCGGGAATCTCAAGCAACTGGGAAAAATAAGGTTCCCATATGGCAATCGTATTGCACTTTCCAGCCTTGAAATCTAAGAGGGCAGAATTGGGGTTATCATAGCTATCTATATCCTTTGGCAGTTTTTCCAGCATGGTTTCTGAAGCGAGAGAAATCATAGAGGACAACTCAGTGCTTAAGATTGCTTCTTTGCCTGTTTTTTGCGAAATTATACCTGAGCCCCCAGATGCTAGGCCTGTCAAGACGAGGAGATTTTCCTCCACCATTCCTGACATTATTACCGCCTGGGTAGGTGCAAGCATCAATTCAAGTGTGTTCTTGTTAAAGTCCTGAAAGAGTTCCCTCGTTCCATCATAAAACCTATAGAGCATCTTGAATTCGGCCTTTGCTAGCACATCTTCGAAAACTGCTATGGCTGGTGCGTACTCAGAAGATTTTAGCATTCCTACCCTCAGGACGCCGCTGATTAGCCCGGGGTAGAAATCTAGGTGATACACCTTTACCAATCCACCTTCTTTGCGCCTTGCTATGACTCGGTCTACTTCTGAAAGGAGAGCTAGCTGTTCGGAACAATATGACTTTGATATGCCTAGTAATCCCTGGAGGTCTTTTTGGTATATGCCCTCCTTCCCCCTTTTAACAAGGAGGTCGATGATCTGGCTCCTCACTCTTGTGGGTTTTCCCAGTGCCACAATTGGTAAAACAGTATGGGAAATTAAGAGTATGCTACAGATCTTATACCTGCTTGCACTCACAGAGCAAAGGAACAAGGGCCTGCCTTACCCCCCATGAGTCAGGTTTAGGTTCAAGCATAAAAACTATATGCTAACAAAAATATGGAGAACAAATCTGAAATGCACCTTTTAGAGACTGAAAACATAGGAGATATTGTTGGTTTACTAGAAATACTGGAAGATTTAGGTAAACCTGTTGACATTGCAACCCTTGACGATTCTCTGGATGAGGAAAGAACCACTCTCCTCAATCTTCTTAATGACGCCGAGGCTCTTGGGCTTGTAAATGTTGCAGACGGAGATGTTTCGCTTACCAGGGAAGGTAGCATATTCCTGAGAGCTGATCTCACACAAAGGAAAGTAATCCTGAGGAAAATTCTGTCCCGCATAGAACCATTTTCATCAATAATTGGGCTCCTTAAGAAAGCTGGGGATGGAGCAATGGAGAAGGAGGAACTCGATGAGTTCCTTGGGGGAAATTTCCCATCTGAGGATCCAGAGATAACATTCAGGGTCCTGCTTAACTGGGGTCGCTATTCTAAGCTGTTTGATTATGACATGGACGATGAGACACTAACCTATATCGCCTGATTTTTAAGATAATAGCAGAATAGGATTATACTGCATTCAGATTAGTTTTTTATATTTAGATTATATTAGAGCACCTCAGGAACGACACCAATGGAATTACAGCTTGAGCCTAAATTCAACGGACTATCTAGGATATACAACTACTCAGAAGTCATAATCGTAGGCATATTGGTTGCAGTCTACCTTTTCCTATCGAATTATTTCTACTGGGCTGCCACATTCGTATACGGCGGGGGGATAGCTGCTCTTCCTACATCTGGAGGAAGCGACCCTTACTACAACTTTGTTGCAATACTGCACATCTTGAATCAGCACACGCAGCTGGTGTATGATCCAACCTTAAATTACCCGCTTGGCACAATCAACCCCAGGAATCCATTCTTCCACTGGTTCATAGCGCTGGTGGCTGAAATACTGTCACCAATCTATGGTGCACAGAATGCCGCTTTCTACGCTTTTGAAGAGTTCAACGCAGTCTTCGGCGCTCTTCTAATAATCCCAGTATATCTCATCACAAAGGAAATCTTTGGCAAGAATGCAGCTGGAATAGGTGCCCTGCTTTACACCCTCATGCCGAGTAACCTTTCTGCAGGTATCCTCTCAGGCGGAAGGATGCACACTCCCGAACTTATATTCGCGTTCTTTGCAGTCTATTTCTTCCTCAAGGCGATCAAGCTTTCAGAAAAAACAAGGATTATTGAAAACCTCAGGGATTTCAAGTCTTATCATATCAAAGTTTACCAGTTCTTCAACAGAAACAGGATTGCAACCATATACGGCCTTTTGGCTGGTGCCTCGCTGGGTGGCCTTATGCTCTCATGGCAGGGATATGCTTACATAGAGGCAATCCTCCTCATATATGTTGCAGTGCAGCTTATTGTTAACCTTATTTTCAAGCGGCCCACTGGATACATCACATATTACACCGCCCTGTTTGTCTTACTGGGCTTTGCAATGGGCTTCTACTATTACATGGGGGTGAACGAACTGAACGGATGGTACAACGCTGAGCTCGAACTCGGTTTTGTCATGATCCTCTTCGGTGCCCTCATAGGCCTAGTCGGAAGAAGGCCTTGGGTGCTCATCATACCTGTTCTTATCATTGCCGTAATTGCTGGACTTGAGGGCATGGCCCATCTTAGTCCTGCCCTTTTCAACAGGCTCATCAGTGGTGACGGTTATTTCATCAAGACTAGAGTATATGCCACAATCGCTGAAGCAGCAGCCCCGCAGCTGGGTTCTTACATTGGGGGATTTGGAATAGCCCAATTCCTGTTGGGAATGGTAGGGGTCGGCTACGGTGCATACCTTTTCCTCAAGGAGAAGACTGACCAGTTGCTTCTCATTCTGGTATTCTCAGTAGTATCCATCTACATGAGCTTTGCAGCTGCACGTTTCAACATTACCGCGGCCCCTGCTTACGCCATTCTTGGGGCTGGAGTCCTATTGCTCTTCGCAAGAATCTCCAGGCTTGAAGAGGTAAGGAAGAAGAAACCATCTGCTTCAACTTCCCCATTAAAGGCTGTTAGGGGGAATATCAAGTGGATCCAGGCAGTATTTGTCATCTTTGTAACGGTTCTCGTTGTATTGCCGTCTGCCACATCAATGGTTTCGGCCTCGGTACCAGCAGGCAGTTCAGCACAGGCACAGATCGAGAGCCAGATAGCAAACTCGCTTCCAGGATTCCTCAAGACAAATAACACAACAAACTTTGTTGGCGGCCTTAGCGGCGGAATTTCAAACGGTTCTACCCCGTTGAGCAAGTCACTTGCGTGGCTTAGCACACAGGATTCCAACCTTCCAATTCAGGATAAGCCTTCTTACGTTTCATGGTGGGACTACGGTTTCCAGGAAAGGTATCAGGGCCAGCACCCCACTGTTGCAGACGATTTCCAGCAGGCAGTTGAAATGGCAGGTCAGACCCTGCTTGCACAGAATGAGTCCCAGATCATCAGTCTGTTCATTAGCAGGTTGATTGAGGCCAATTTCACAAATGGCGATTTCAATGCTCCAGTTAAGGCGAGCCTCATTCAATATTTGGGGTATAGTGAATACCTGAACATAACAAAAGTCTCCTCAAACCCATCATCTTTCACCAGTGTAGTGCTCGCAAACCCTGCAATATACGGTCAGTACATCAAGGAAGTAAGCGGGGCTAATGTGTACTTTGCGTATGTCAAAGGACAACTTGCAAGCAAGTATTCAATTTCCACATTAGTGGATCTTTATCAGGCTATAATGGGCGACACTGGTTACAGTATAAAATATATCCAGGTTCCAACAGATTCGAGCCTTGCATCACTACTGCCGGTATCCGCCCAGAACACTGGCATATTCTATGCACCTGCCTATCTTACAGATTCACCCTCTTACAGCTCAGCAGGTGGAGGCATTATCCCAACAGAATACTACAACATATACGCCAACACAAACAATGGGACATTCTCGCTTCAGAATCTCCCACAGGGGTACATACCAACTGCCTACAACATACAGTTTACTTCTGAGTTTTACAACACTTCAATCTACAGATTTACAATAGGGCTTCCGCCAAACGTGCTCGGCCAGACAAATGGAATACCTGGCATTTCCTTCGGGGCCTCTCAGTACTCTGTCAAACCTGCTTGGAACATGAGCAACTTCATGGTCATTTATGAGAATGTTCCATACAATCCATACACCGATTACTCAGCCCATCCCTCTGCATGGACCACGGTGCCGCTTTCTCAGGCATACTATTACCAGCAGCATGGAATGGGTACTGTTGACCTGACACCTCCAGTTTCGACTTCGCTTTCCATTTCAGACCCCATAATAGCCTACTATCCTGGTGCTATCATTCACGGAAGAGTAACTATGCCAGATGGCCAGCCAGTTCCAGGAGTTCATGTAACATTATTTGACCAGTACGGAGTGCCTCATGGAGTTGTGGACACAAACAGTCAAGGGTACTACAATGTTTCAGGCCTTCCAGGCAACGATACCCTATTCTACTCATTCGGATCGACAAATAACCAGTTCCTCATAGGAACCACCACACTTGGCACTAAGAGCGTGTACGTTTCAATGAATCAGGCCAACAGGATACCCACATCATACAACCAGTCTACCGGGCTTCCTGACTATTACATTCAAAAGAACCTGCAGCTCTCTAACACAACTGCTTCAGGAAGCACTGCATTCCAGTACCAGCAGTCATATCCGGGAAAGGGTACAACACAGATACAGCCAATCACCTCTGAAATCAGAGATGGAACAATTACGTACAGCAACAGCCAGTACAACTTGTCCTACTCTGCACCAATCATTGGCGGGAACTATTCAATATCAAATTTGCCGCCTATATCCTACAATGTTTCCATAACAACCGGCGGACACACATTTACAAACATCCAGCTTTCAAACATCAGCAATGGTGGCAGCGTGGTTTATAACGTCAAGGTCCCATTTGACGTAATTTTTGCTAACCTTACTGTTGCAGGCAAAGCCATTAGTGGGATAGGAGTTTCTGTTACCAGCCCTAACGGGTATGTGGAAAGTTCCACAGTAACAAACGGGAATGGCACCGCAATAATTTGGGTCACTCCTGGAAGTTACGAAGTCTCTGCTTCCGGGAACGGGATAGGCTCCTTCAGCCAGCAGGCAACCTTTTCAAAATGGGGTAGCAACACCACTCTGCAACTGAATCCCGAACTTTCAGCTCAGGTATCCATTGGCGTATCTGGGTCACGTGCAGGTACCAGTGTGAAGCTTTTCACCAATGGATTGCTTTCTGATGCAATTTCTTTGAGTTCTGTCAATGGGGCTTTCACAGGTTCAATACCATACGGTGTATACACCATTTATGCAACCGATGGCCAAATGTCTTACATGAAAACTCTTGTCCTGAATGGAACTTATAAATCTACCATTTCTCTTGAGCCTTCTTCTAACATTACAATAACTTCCAACCTTCCTGGTGCTTCAAGATATTCTGGCTCTTATGAAATCCTCAACGCCTCTGCAATGATCTCATACGACTTTGCATCTATCCACAAGTTAAGCCTTGAAATCCCTGAGGGAGTTTACTCAATTGCAGGCATCGGGGTCTACACGGGTGGGACATCCTCTGCATATGACCGTGTCAACCTTTTTGGAAACCAGAGCCTAAACCTTAGTCTGACCTCAAATTACACTGTATCTGCACTGCTTTACAACCAAAACAGTGCCACCAGCTATAACTCCAATAGTGCAATTTCTTCCGGCATAGTGGTTCTCAAGTACGGTGGAATCCCGGTCTATTACAATCCTGTTGGCTCGTCCGGAATAGCGAGCTTGTATTACCAATCCGGCTCGAGCAGTGGCTTCACTGTTACATTTGCAGGAGCATACTACACTAGTTCAACTGTTAATGTTAAAGGCCAGCAAGTCACAGTACCAGTTTCACCAGTTGAGAAGAGTTTTACGGTTTCACTGAATTCTACACCTTTGTTCACTTCATTGCAGGCACTCACGCTTGCTTCTTCGTCTGGAACATATAACTTTACACTACTTCACGGAACTGGCTCAGTGAAAGTTCCCATAGGCGTATACCGTGCAACTGTGAACCAGTCTGGCATAGAGTCCACAATTTATCCCGGATATGCTTCAATTGATACAGGAACCCCTTCAGTTATGTCGCTGAATCTAGTACAGTTCGTCAATGTTAGTGTTAAGAATGCCAATTTGGCTCAACTTTACTATACAAATGGAACTGCTGTGGATGGACTGAGAAATGTCCAGACAGGACAATACATTCTTTATGCCTACAACAGCTCACTTGGGCTGGTCAACCTGAGCAAGGTATACATAACTTCAACAACTACTATCTCTCCTACCTATGTTTCTGCTTATGGGCTGGACCTTACCAACAGCTATAGTCTCAATTCAGGCACCTATAGTATCACATCAGGCATTGGGACTATAAACGCTTCCAAGGGAAACATAATGCTGCCTCAGGGCACCTATTCAGTGAGCTACATCGAAAAGCAGTCAAACAGCACCGGATCATTCATCTATTCTGGCTCTGGGAGCGTATCTTTGAATTCTAACCAGGCCCTGAGCGTGTCAGTTTCAAAGAATGAGGTCTTTGCCAAAGTTACTGGAACTGTTGCCTATGGAAACATGCCTTACCAGAACACTTACATTGAATATGTAAATTCCAATGGCAATATTGTTGCTTCAGGTCTCACCAACAGCAGAGGTGGATACACCATCAACTCACCTACAGGGTATTATAGCGTTTATGCGGTGAATAATGGAAGCAGGCTGGGTTATCTCGGCGTTATAAGCATTCCTGCTTATACCTCTTCATACGGGCAGAATTTGACCCTGACACAGGCATATTCAGTTTCATTCAGCGTCAACATGGCATCGCAGACAATCAATAACCCGGTGAATATAACCTCTGGAAACTCACTGCTGATTGTTATGCCAAACTCTGGTTCGCTGCTTCTTCCAAAGGGTGGATATGAATTCACTTCCACGGTTTCCTCGACTGAACAGTCGGCCGACGGTAGTTACCTGTCTGTATCATACTCCAGTTCCGTGAATGTGCAACTTTCATCTAACCAGGTGGTGCCACTTACACTTTCAAAGATTGTGGTGCACTCTTTCCAGGTCAAATTACTGTCCAGTGTTGCAACCATTAACAGGGGAGGCAACCTGACCTACGAGTTCATACTTTACAACAATGGGAACAGCAATGAAACAGTTACACTGGCATCAGGAAGCAACATGTGGCAGGAATCCTTTGTGGGCAATTCAACTATCCTCGTTGGTGGAAACACCACTTACACGATGAATGCAACACTTGTCGGAAACCAGGAATACGGGGCAGGTTCAATTCCGTTCTACGTAAACTACACCGGTGGTTCCACTGAGCTTTCACTGCCTGTAAAGATTGCCAAGAGCATTAATTACACTCTGAAACCCGGAATCAGTCCGGTCTATTTAGGAAACAGCGCGCTCCTTCCAATTATCCTGAACAACACAGGAAACAGTGAGATAACGGTGAACTTAACATTCAATGAAACAGTGCTTAGCCAGAATGGCTGGTCAGGGTTCTTCAATGGAACCCATTCTACAAACCTTACTGTGGTTCTGCAATATAATAAAGTGAAGACTGTGTATGTGACTCTGACTCCAAAAGTGACCAATCCTCCATATCCAGTTAGCTTCAACGTCAATGCAACTTCACCTGGTTTGCCTGGAAAAGCTGTCTTCCTTACACTTGAGTCGTCACCATCTGCAAGTGTCACTCCCTACCCCACAGGTCCTCTGGTTACCTCAAACTATACAGGAACCCCTACTGAAAACCTGATAGTGGGCATTGTGATAATTGTGGTAGCTGTTGTTGCAGGTCTCGGCGTTTCAGCATACAGGGGGAGAAAAAATTGAGTAAGCCATTTCTCATTGGAGTACTGGCATTGCTTCTCCTATCTTCATTTGCAGCAATGGGTACAGCATCAGCTTACAACTATGTGCAGCCATTTGGCCAGTCTATTTCAACAACCGGATACAGCTTCGTAGGAGAGAATTTCACCATTTATGTGAACGACACAAATGGATTTGCAAATTACACCGTGACTGCCTATATCGCAGGAAACAACCTGACCGGGCTTTCTCCTACTTCATCCATTCACAATTTCCAGGCGAACAACCCAGATTTCAAATTCAGCGTTACTAGCCCGATATCTTCTCAAACACTTTACATAACCATAATTTCAGCAGCACAGTATGGGTCAACTTCAGTGAAAACATCAAAGACGATCCAGGTTACTGTGGTAGATCCCATAGTATTCCATGCAGTGGTACAGAACACGGGGGTGTCTACCGTAAAGAACCTCACTGTGGACTTTTACCTGGACAATTCTGCGAACCCGATTGGAAACGTTACGGTAAAGTCTATTGCACCTAATCAGGCGGTAAATGTGAATTTCACTTACCCGCTAGATCCTGCGAAGTACCTCGGAAATGGAGAGCACACTCTCAGGGTCTCCACAGGAAACCAGCTGATCAGCATAAATGGAAACATAGGGTCATCCACAACGACCTTTTACTATGGCACTCCACCCAATTACAACTGGATATTCTACGTGGCCGCAATTGTTGTTGTATTCATGGTCTTCATGGCCTTTTCTTCCGGAAGGAAAACTACGCCGGGAATGAGGGCGCCAAAGTGGAGAAAACAGAAATAAATTTTTACTTATCCAATTATACTTTTTAACGTTACAAATTCCTTTTCGTAGGCTTCCTTTCTCTTAATATTTTGTGCCTGCAACACAGGGGCAATGGTGTAATGGTGTTCCACCTGGGCAATCCTGGCAGCTGAAAGCGCGTTGTTGTGAATCTTGTGCGGGAAACTTGTATTCTGTTCATCCACGACTTTAATCCGCAGTTCCATTCCCCTTAGGGTATTGAGAATGTAATCGCGGTTAGGGGCATCACCGTTGCCCAGTTTCACCTGGAGGTCAGTGTATGCATATGAGCCAACAATGGCAGCCACGTCCTGGCCTACCTGCTGAATGGAAGGGCATTCAAAGGCCTCCATCAGGACATTGTCTCCAAATACTGCGACACCTGGATATGGGCCAGGATCTATCCCAATGACCACAGCATCGAATTTCTCCTTCAGGAGAAGTTTTGCGAGTGACATCCTGAGTCCTTGAAGGGGAGTATCGGATTTCACCTGATTTATAATTGAGAAATTGTCCCTGGCTGAACTTAGGACTACAGATACATCATCCGGCACGGAGTCTGTGGATTCAATGCTCAGGAAGGGGAGATTCCACTCTTTGAGCAGCTGAATCACGTCCCGATAAAATTTGAAATCAGATGTGAAGACCCCTATACGAGCCATTCAAGTCATAATTCGCAATAGATTTAAAGCTTTTCCTAGGTTATAAGGTGGTCTTTCCCAGTTGCTCTCCAATGAGCCTGTTTGCGGTTTCAACAAACTGCTTTTCTTTCCCTCGGGGTATAACGGCACCTGCAGCAATGTCATGTCCGCCACCGGATCCCCCAACTTCCTTTGCGCTTTCCCTCATAACAAGGGACAGGTTTAGCCCTTTCTGAACCTGGCGTCTGGAACCGCGTCCTGAAACTTTTGTATCGTTATTCCCCACGTTGAATCCAATTAACGGCTTGTCCTGCTTCAGGAGATAGAGCATCATGATGCCGCTGATAGCCCCTGCCATTTCTGATTCCGGGGCATAGAAGTATCTTACATTTGGCTCCTCGTAGATTTCCTTGAAAGCTCTGTAAGTATACTCTATGAGTTTTGTCTTGAATATTCTCCAGTTGTTCACCATTTCTTCCCTCTGGGTCTTGTCTCCAAGGAAGTAAATGATTGGAACTGAATTCATTCCCACTTTTGCATTGCCATCGACCAATGTACTGATTTCCTTTGAGGTGAACCCGAGCTGGTCAAACTTGATCATGTCATTTTCAAGGTACTTTATGGCTTCAGATCCGCTGTTCTGTTCAAGAAGCCTAGATGCTAAAAATTCAGCAAGTATTCGCTTCTCATCCTCAGTAATCTCAAATATGCTCTTATCAGGAGAAATACCGAGGTTATCAAGCACTTTCCTGACATTGTCAGGTTTCCCGCTTAGGTCCATGAAGAAAGGATCTGTAGAATAAGTAATGCCATCTGTGAGGTTATGTCCCTCAAAATTCAGTGTGCGTATTGTTTTCAGGTCCTTTGCGTAATGTTCCATAATAACCTGGTTCAATCCCGTGTAACCACCGATATCTTGTTTGTCAGCTATTACGCCTGATATGAGGAAGGGCAGGAGGTCCGAGTTCTTCTCATCCATGGCAAGTGCCATCACGAAAGCCATTGTTGCACCGCATGCTCCCCTGGTCCCGTCTATCCCGAATTGCCTAGCGTTGATGTTCAGGCCCTTGAAAGAATTCTCCTGGAAGAAGTGGTGATCTAGGATGCAGACATTATCATATTCTTCAATGAATTTCGCCTGGTCTGACCCGGCGTCCACTACTATGGTATAAATATCCGAAAACTCCTGGATCCTCTGCCTGAAGCTTTCCCCATCAAGGCTCTTGATAAATCCAAGATGAAACTTGATTCCAACTCTCCTCAAGGCTGTGGTGAGAATAATGGCTGCGCTGCTGCCATCTCCGTCAAAATGTGCCAGGACCCTGACATATTGGTTTTTAAGGATGCGTTCTGCACCCTCTTTCAGTAGTTTATAAAATTCTGGATCTATAATGTCCTTTAACATCTTAGAGGACTTTGGAGAGATTCCACTCTGGTGCCAGTGATCCGGATCGCTTGTAATATTTTACAAGCCTGAGGATCTTGGCCATCAGGAGAGCCTGCCCTCTCTTGTTGCTCATGTCGTTCCTGTTGGCCTCCATATGTTTAGTGGCATTCCTGTATTTCTTAATGAGGTTAACAAGGTCTTCAGGCACATCGTCCTTGATTCCGGCTGATTGGAGTACTTTGCCAAGCTTCTTGCCGAGAACGGCTTTTGTTCCCGGAATTCCATACTGGTCCCTGAGCTTAACGCCGATAACTGAATTGCTTGTGCCTGCCTTCTTGAGGTCAACGATCATTTTTTCCACTTCTTCGTTGGAAAACTGTATCCAGTCCGGTTTAACCTGGCTGTAAATTCTTCTTGATTTTGATTTTCCCCTCTTTCTAGTGTGCATTCGCGCCATTTTGATCTTTACCCTTGAGTTGTCCTTAATCTGTAAAGTATTAATCTACTTTTTTGTTTGCTAAGACTGCAATCCTCACACAATGTCGAAAGTCCTTTCATATTGGGCAATTATTTCCATGGCAACTGACCATATGGTCAACTCCTCTTTGTATATTGAGAAAGATTCTGCCAGCCCATATACATCTGAAGTGAAATCTCCCTCTGAAAAGCCGCCAATAATGAATGAAGCTTCATTATGCCCTGGGTCAACGAGTTTTGAAACCGTTGCAATGTTACCTTTAGGGGAAAGAATCTTCAGGTTTTCTGCACCAGCCAGTTCTATAAGTTTCCTCACATCCCCATTGTGGATTCTCAGTAGGGTCTGTTCCTCGTACCTGATCTCGCCCTTTTCAAAAAGATCCTCAAAAAGCCCGATAAACCTGTTGAAGGATTTCGGGAGTCTGGTATTTGGGGATACTTCTATGATGGAATTGGTTCTTGTGTGGATCCAAACCCGCAACCCCCCCTGTTTGTTCAAAATGCTTTCCATAGCAACAGCCAGGAGATGGTACACAATATCTGGCCTTCCCCTGCGGTTAGATTCGCCTGGGTAATGCCGGTCTATGGCAGAATGCATGTAATTGGAATCCAATATGATCTTCTGCGGAGGTTTCTTCCTTTTCTTTGCGTGAAGCTTGATTGAGTAATCGTCGAGCATATCTCCCGGTATGAGTTCTAGCTCAGCATCGGCGATTAATATCTTCAACATTGCACCTGTATTGAGTGCAACAATTAAAACTGTCTTCAGCAAAAGAAATGCATCGACCATAGGATAATAAGATAAGGCCGATGCAACGGTTGGTTGCAGATTATCGGAGGAAGGAAAGGTGAAAAACTGAAGCCTGACGCCTGCTTTCTTGATGCACGCGTTGGGGATCGAGTCACATTAACCAATCCGGGCTATTTCCTGAACATGAGAAATGATAGCAATGAAGTTTTGATTAATTGCGACAATGTGCCGTATAAGGTAATGCGGGTGACGAAATTTTTTACCTGGGCGTAGGAAAACACATGCCAATATCCAAATGGCATCTCATGCAGCAATGGCGTTGATTTCTAAAACGAGGCTGCAAACTAATAAAAACATCCTTTTGCTATATTCAATGCGTGACTGACAGGATAATCGTAGCAAACCCGGGCACAGGGAAGACCGCTGAAATTGTGGAAGAGGTTGCCAGGCTCCTGAGATCAGGCATTAAGGGAGAAAATATTGCATGTGTTACATTCACCAACAAAGCTGCTGACGAAATGAAGAAGAGGGTCTTCCAGAAGATTCGGAAAGATCTTCCCAGTCTGATAAATGAAGCTTTCCAGATAGAAGTTTCTACAATTCACGGGTATGCTATGGCCCATCTTCAGGCTGTGGGCAAAACTTCTGAAATTACATCAAATACGACACTCAGGTTCGTGATATACCAGAGGCTTCTTGAGCTCAACACGTTCAACTATGGGAGGGACTACCTTATGGAAAATTTGGTGCCTAAATTTGAGAACTCCATAAGGTACCTGAAAAGTTTTGGAATACTTCCTAATAGAATCGATATTGGCAAAGTTACCAGGTTAACCCAGGAAAAAATGTCCTCTTCTAAGAATATGTCTCTCTCAAAGGAAGGCATGGAAAGACTAGTGAAAGACTTCGTGGACGTATTTGCCACCTATGAAAAATACAAGGAAGAGCATAATGTGGTGGATTTCAATGACCTGCTCAGGGATTTCAACGAGCTGGAGAATTTTCCCAGGAGGTCTTATGTCCTCGTGGACGAGTTCCAGGACCTCAACAGGCTGCAAACAGACATTGTGAGCAGAATGGCTGAAAACAGGTTCTTTGTGGGCGACCGGAAACAGTCAATATTCGGCTTCCAGGGTGGGAGCCTCAGCTCATTCCACAGGTTCCTCAATGATTCTGGATTCACGGTGGAAGGAATGAGCCGGAACCACAGGAGCACAAACAACATACTGGGCTTTGCAAAGAAATATTACATGGCATACTCCACAGATGAAGGATCAAGGAAAGAGGTGGAGAACCTGAACAATCCGGATAAGCAGGATGGGGAAAAAGTGAGCCTTATTGCCTCTCCTGACCCGGAGTCAAATGCTGTTGCCCTAGTAAGCAGGTTCCTGTCAGAAAACAGGAACGAAAGCGAGGACATTGCAGTAATAGCAAGGACTAACAGCCAGGTTGAAAAGATATCTGCACAGCTCCATTCAGCTGGCATAGAATTTTCATCCACAATCAAGAACAGGATCAATCAGAAGCAGATCAACGAGATCCTTGATTACGTAAAGGGCCTTGTTTCCAGTGATCCAATTGTGGTTTCAAAGGCCCTCCTTACGCCCTTTTCGGGACTCACACTTCAGGAAGCTGTAAATACCGGTTCTGAGTTGGCAAAAGGGGATCTGAAAGAGGAGGTGTTCCCAGAGAAGTTCAAGTCTTTAAGAAACCTGAAATTTGGAACAAATCTGATGGAAGAGGCATTTGAAACTGTGGTTCTCCCAATCTGTTCCTCAATGTCCCAGGAATACGTTGCCTCTGCATTATCGGTTTTAAACTCTTCCAGGGAATACCTGTCCAACTTTACTGATTTCTCCATGGCTGGGTTCACTGACTTCATGTCACTGGCCAGTGATTCTGCGGAGGAAGACCTGAAAAAATCAAGGGTCAATGTCCTGACAGTCCACAAGGCCAAAGGGCTAGAATTCCACACTGTGATTTATGTTCCAACTGAGCCAAGGAAGAACCTTGAATTCATGGACAACCTCACGACATCAATCATTTCTGAAACCACCGGTGTAAATGTCATGCAGGATCTCGAGGAAGAACCAATCAGGATAGATTTTGTCGCGCTGACAAGGGCAAGGGAGAAACTCATTGTAATGGCTTCTGACAGGCTGGTCTCCAGGTATCAAGTAGACGGTGACAATTATTCCTACCAGGAGTCAGATTTTGAAAAATCCTCCTTTAGCAGCAGACGATATGACGAATCATACAGCCTCTTCATTGCGGGGAGAAAGGAAGATGCAACGGCACTCATCAACAGGTCTAAGATCTGGCTTCCGCAGAAGATAAGGGACTACTTCAGATCCATTGACCACCTGTCCTATTCAACAATAACCTCCATTAATGATCCATACAGCTTCCTGAAGAATTATATCCTTGGAATCAGGGATTATTCTCCCGCCGCGTCAACCGGGAGCAACTTTCACCGGTTGGCCCAGTCTTACGCCAATGGAACGCTGCCAACAGATGCTATACCAGAGGAACTCAGGATGCATTTCGGGAACTTTGACCAGCTTCTGGACCAGATCAGGCCGGAATACCGGATTCCGCCAAAGTACAGCGAGTACAAAATAGTCCTTCCTCTGAACGTAATTTTCGAGAATCCTGGAGTGCCCGAGGAGATCATGTTGGAAGGTCGGTTAGACGCGGTGTATGAAGGAAAAACAGGCAAATTCCTAGTTGCAGACTATAAGACGTCCAAGTCAACTGGTTCAGAGTACTGGCACCAGCTATGGCTTTATACAAGGATGTTCCAGAAAAAATTCAGCATTGAGCCGGAAAAGATCTCAGGCGCTATCATGTATGTGAGCCTCAGGGAACCTGTAGATACAGGGGGTTTAGATTCAGAACTGGATTTGAGGGAATTCAATAAGATCAGAACAGATGTAGTGGAAAGGCGCCTCTCCGAATTTCTGACTTATATGGATGATCCGGAAATGTTCATTGGAAAACTGTTAACAAAAAGCCCTGCCACTGAAATGGACATGAGGATACGCGACTCCCTTGAAATGGCATTCTGACACCATAATCCGAAGCAACTGTGAATTGCAGAAATGCCACCGACCAATTTCCAGGTTTCAAAGAAGTGATGAATTTGTTGTTTCTTTGGCCCATAGTTTTCCTCATCCGTGATGCAGTTGGAGGTTAACTATACTCACAGGCAGGGTTGTTTGAAGCAGAGGTCAGTTTGACCCTCTCCTGATATTCTCAAGCATCTGGATTCTCTTGGCAGGGTGGGGGTGGGAACTAAAAATTGAGTGGAGAAAAGAAACCTTCATGCCTCTCCATTTTTCCAACAATGCGCTGATGTTCCCATCTGCTTCGGTGTTCATGTCAGAAAATAGGAGCATGCTTGTAATGTTGTTTGTGGCCTCGGTCTTTTTCCTGCGAAACCTCGTTCCACTGTAAGAAACAATTTTGGCGAGAGCTGTTTGCAGGTTGGCTGCGCCTTCGCTGGCATACTTGGTCGCGTTAATGTCAGCATAGGTTTCCCTCATCCTGTTTATTCCAAGTATGACGAGGTTGAAAACAAAACTGAGGACCATCAGGGCAAGGGCAATGATGAAAGCATAACCTGACTGCTGCCTGTTGTCGCTGGAAAAGATGAGGCCGTATGCTACATAGAAAATCAGAGACGGAATGAGGCCGATTGCAAAGAGAAGTTCCACATCGCGATGCTTGAGATGCCCAAGTTCATGTGCAAGAACAGCTTCAAGTTCCTCCCTGTTAAGAATATTGAAAAGAGGTCTTGTGATTGCCACTCTTCTTCCAGCAATAGGGGACGAATAAGCAAAGGCATTAGGAAATCCGACCTCTGCAATGTATATCCGGGGTGTCCTTATTCCACTCTGGCTTGAAATCCTTTGGACCATTTCCAGAAGCCATGAATAATTTATATCATTTTCAGGAACTGGGGAAAGTCGGTATGCAAGCCCTATGAGGTAAGGGGAGAACAGCCACTGGATCACATCCACAGCGAGGATGAAAAGCAGGATCAAGGAGAGCATAAACAGTGAGAAACCTGTCCCGAAAAAGTACTGGATCACGGAAATAATGATCGCTGCAGCAACCAGTGCAATTGCTATGCCGCCAAGCAGCGAGGCGACTCTCAACTTTGCGGAAAGCAGGTCCATATGTGCCTATGAAAATTCAGGATATAAGCGCGCTGTATAATTTCAGAGCCCGTCCGAGTTCCCATACTGGATTGAGTAAAGGTGGTGGAATATCCCGTCTGATGAAAGGAGGTCGTTGAACTTACCCTCCTCAACAACATTGCCCTCATTGAGAACTATTATCCTGTCAACCAGGGCGACCATGGAAAAACGGTGTGTAATCAGGATGAGGGTCTTCTCTTCCAGGAAGTCTGACAGTGAATCTATTATCAGTTTTTCAGAGTATGGGTCAATCTGGGAGGTCGGTTCGTCAAGTATGAGAATCTCCGGATCCCTGATAAACGCCCTTAGGATGGAAATTGCTTGCCTCTGCCCTTCCGACAGGTTTCTTCCCATCTCACCGATATTTGTCTTCAGGCCATCCGGAAGGTTGCTGAACACTTCCCCAAGGGAGAACCTCTTTACAAGGGAATCTATCTGTTCCCTAGAGGCGCCAGGATTGGAGAACAGCACGTTGTCATATATGCTGCCCTTGAACATGAAAGGTTCCTGAAGAACAGGAGCAATAAGCTTCCTGTAATCACCTGTGCTTATGCTTCTGAGGCTCTGGCCATCCAGCAGAATCTCTCCTTCAGTAGGAGAATAGAACTTCATGATCAGGTTTGAAAGTGTAGTTTTTCCAGCCCCTGTGTGGCCAACAATGCCTATTTTTTCCCCTTTGTGAATCTTGATGTTTATGTTTCTGAGTGCATCATCCTCTCCGTATGAGAATGATACGCCTCTAAGTTCTATGTGGTTTCTGAAGTCTGCAGGCATGGTTGCATTCTCAAGTGAAGACTGCCTTGGAAAATCTATGATTCCGTATATTCGTGCAACGCCGACCATGGACGACTGGTATGAGTTGTACAGTTGTGAAAGCTGGACCACAGGCTCAAAGAATTCCTGGACATAGACTACAAACGCGACCAGTATTCCCACGCTCGCAAGGCCCGCTTTAAGCTGGAGCGCACCTGCGATAAGAACAATCGCGATCCCTACTGCTTCTATGACTCTAATGGACGAGCCATATAACGATGAGAGCAGCGAAGCCTTCATGTTTGCAGTAAAGTTTGTGGTATTGAGGCCGTCAAAGCGGTCTTCCATATTCTTTTCCACATTGAATGACTTGATGGTCCTTACGGCATTGATGTTTTCGCTGAGATTGCCGGTAATGGCTGCGATGGACCTTCTCGTTCTGAGATAATTCCTCCGCACCTTCCCCTGCAGGGAAAGGGTGAATCCCATAAGTACCGGGATCACAATAAGCGCGTATAGTGTGAGGCTGAAATCGTAATAGAACATGATTGAGATTGACACTATCACTGTGGCAACCCCTGAAACAACCTGAGGCAACTGGAAAGTAAGGAATTCACTCAGTGTCTCTCCGTCATTTGTTATCCTGCTGATAAGATATCCTGTTTTTACTTTCCCAAAGAATGTGACCGGAACGTACTGAAGATTCTCAAAGGCTCTTTCCCTCAAGCTCCTGATCACTGACTGTGCAAGTACCGTTGAGCTTATGGTCCTTTCACGGTTGGAGAAGAACTGTACAACATAAAGCAGGAAGAAAATTGCTGCATAGATGTAGAGGTATTCAAAATCACCTGAGATAACGCTGTTTATAGCGAAAGCAAGAGAGAGCGGGTACAATGTCGCTGTAATGGCAGTTGTGAGGACGGCTCCGATTAAGATGCTTGACTCCCGCCTCATTGAAAAGATATCCTTGAGAAGTCTCCCAAAAGCCCTGGAACCTTTCTGCATGGGTATGAACTTCTCTTCCTCCTGCTCATATTCATAGGCCATCAGGCATCAGCCTCCCCTTCTTCATCCCTATACTTGTCTGGAACCACGGGAATGTGTTCCGCAGGTGTCTCTTCGGTAAGTATCCCGTCATTAAGGCTGAGGACCCTGTCAGAAAACCGGAGGGCAGACTCCCTGTGGGTCACAGTTATTACAGTGGTTCCAGAAAGATTCTCACGAATACCGCGGAAAATCTCAAGCTCCGTTTCCGGATCCACACTTGAGGTTGCATCATCAAGAATGAGAATTTCCGGTTTTGTCAGGAGGGCCCTGGCGATGGCTACTCGCTGCCTTTGGCCACCGGAAAGTGTAATTCCCCTTTCCCCTACCATGGTTTCATAAGCATCAGGGAGGGCTTCTATGAAATCTGATATCCTTGCAATCCTTGCAGCCCACATGATTGTTTCCAGATCTCCCTTGGTAGAACCAAACGCAATATTCTCCCTTATGGTGCCGGATATGAGGTTAATCTCCTGAGGTACAAATGCTACACTGTTTCTCAGCATGGCTAGTGACACCTTCCTGACATCTATCCCACCGATAGCTATGGTTCCCGAATCTGGATCATAGAACCTTGGAATGAGGTTTACTAGAGTGCTTTTTCCTGCAGCAGTCCTTCCGGTAAGCCCAACAAATTCTCCAGCTTTTACCTCGAAAGAGATGTCTTTCAGTATCTCAAAATCTTCCCTCTTGAAACTGATATGGTCAAACTTAAGATTCCCGCCAACCCTTTTCTGCTCTCCCAATTCCAGGTCCTCGTCCTTATCGCGGTCAAGGACAGTCTGAATTCTCGATATACCTGCCCTGGCATTTTCTGAGAACACTATGAGCCTGCCCAGGAAACTTACCGGGAAACTGATAAGGCTGAAAATATTCACGGCGGCAACAAGGGGGCCCACCACACTTGCGCCAACGATGTCTGTGTATCCGCCGTAAAGTAGAATTCCAGTGGCTGCGGCGCTGACAACAAGAGGCATAAGGTTGTTGTACTTCGCCCGGAGCCTGGCTACAATGATGTATTCATCGTAATAGCTGCCCGTTGTGCCTGAGAATTTGGCCATCTCCTGCTCTTCAGCAGAAAATCCCCTGACTACCCTGTTTCCCACGATGTTCTCCTGAAGCTGTTCGTTCATCTGCCCATAGTAGGTCCTTATCCTTCTCCAGTGGGTTCTCTGCTTCCTCTGAAATACTATTCCGATATAGATGAGAATGGGAACAGCAATGGTGAATATCCCTGCAAAGTATGGATTGATGGTGAACAGGAAGACAAAGGCGAATATTATGAGAAATAGAGTGGGTATAAGCTGGGACGCTGTGTTGAGAATGAAGTTCCTCGACGCCTCGATGTCCATGGTTGAACGGGAAAGGAGGTCTCCTGAAGTCTGTTCTTCGAAGAAACTGAATTTTTTCCTGATCAGGTGCGAAAAAACGTCTTTTCTAAGATTGTACGCATAAGCCTGGCTGATGTACTGTGAGCCATAGTTCACCACGAACTGTACAACACCGGATATGCTTGAAACCGCAAAGATGAGGAGTGAATAATATTCCACATCAGAATACTGTATTTTCTGTACGGCTGTAACCGCGTCTCCGATGTATATTGGGACCAGAAGCCTGAAGAGTGTGGAGATAACGGATGAAATGATTACAATGGCTAGGATCCATTTTCGGTCCAAGAGGTAACGAAGCCCAAAGGCAAGTGGCCCAAAAACTGCGAATACCTTTCCCGCTCCTTTTGAATCACCTGATAAATCTGCCATGGAATAAACCTGCCAAAAAACACGCTTTTATGGAATAGGCTATGATCATAGTTAAAATTGTTGCACTTTTGGAAGCTAAAAAGGGCTGCTGGATACGCTTGAAAATGGTTCGGTGAATTATTTGGTCAGAGAAACATATATGCTTTCAATGTCATTGTATGGAGTAACCCATTTAACCTCAAGACCGTTTTTCCTGCAGTGCTCTATTATTTCTGAATTCCTTGTGCCATCCGCTTTCTGGACATAGATGAAATTGCCCTCAGCTTTCCATTGGCTCGCCATTTCCTTCGGGAAATCCAAGTTTTTTCCAGGCAGTTCTAGTTCTATTTTCAGATGGTCGGCGAAGCCGTTATTCAGGTCATACCCAATTTTTCCCTTATTCACGATGATAATCCTGTCGCAAACCTCCTGGGCTTCATAAATGAGGTGAGTGCTAAGTATGATTATCTTGTTTCTGCGGGCATTGATTTCCTTAATGATATCTCTGATCCTCTTCATTCCGCTTGGATCAAGCCCAAATGTAGGCTCATCAAGTATGATGATGTCGGGGTCACCTACCAGAGCAACCGCCAGCCCAAGTCTCTGCTTCATTCCACGGGATAGCTCTCCAGCTTTCCTGTCCAGGTATCCCTCAATAGAGGTAAGCTCGCTCACCCGTTTGATCTCTTCCTTTTCTTCCTTCACCATCTTAATCTTGATCACAAAGCTGAGGATTTCACGGGCTGTGAGGTAGGGATAGAACTCAGGCTGTTCAACCAGTGCGCCTACTTTTGCAAGGGCCCTTTCTGGGTATTCTGATACTGAAATGCCATCCAGTGTAGCGACACCCTTGGAGGGTTTCACAATATTTGTCAGGATCTTGAGCATTGTTGTTTTTCCTGCCCCGTTTGGTCCCAGAATGCCAACACATCCCGGCCCGTCAATAGTGAACGAAACTGCGTCCAGTGCAGTAACATTGCCAAAACGTTTTGTGATGCCGTTCAGACAGATTGAAGGCAATTACTTCACCTCCTTTCTCTCAAATATGATTAGTGACACTGCAATTGACACAACTGCATATATGGCCATAACCAGGACAGACTGGGTTATCTCACCAAAGCCCACAGGATTCAGTGAAAAATTGAAATTGAATGGGGACAGTGAGATATTGACGTATACTTTCTCAATAATCCCGGCCGCATTGTCCAAGAGATAAAATGGGGTGGTCTTGTAGAGTAGTTCTGCTATGAACTGGTAAGCTGTGAATATGAGGAAATAGATAAGGAACACGGAAATGTAAGCATATGTGTTCTTGTTGAAAATGCTGCTTAGCATAAAAGTGAAGGCAGTCATGGAAAAGATGAAGATTATGAGCAGTGCAAGTGAATAGAAAAATCCTGAAATCAGGGGAATCTGGAACACATAAATGAAAGTCGCTGCCTGCATCAAGATATAAATCATGCTGATTACAACAGTAACCATAACAGCAGCAAGATACTTTGAAATCAGAAGGCTGCTCCTGCTGATTGGCAGGGAGAAAATATGGAATGCAGTCCTGTTCTCTATCTCACTGGATATGGCCGACGAGCCAAAGAATACTGAGGAAAACACTGGGAGGTAAAGAAGAACATATGACCACAGGAACCCGAAAACAGATTCCTTTGTTGGCATACTGAGTGAGGTCAGGTTCAGGCTAGGCAGGAACCCGGTCAGGCTGTTAACATACCTGAGGGTGAAGAAAGTCATGAGGCCCGAGACTAGGAGGGACATTGCCAGCATGAGATAAAAGCTGCGCGACCTGTAGTAATTTCTGAAATAATATGAGGTGGAAGCTGCAAATTTTGTCATTCCTGCGTTCATTGTAATTGCCCCGAGATTATCTGGGTCAGATTGTAAGATGCCAGATCATCTAAAAGGTACTGGAGCAGATAGTAGTTTCCTATTCCGACCTCCATGGTTCCGTTAACCCAATTTCCCTGGCTTGGGTTGAGGTAGAAATAGGTATAGTTGGTGGAAAGTGCGTTTAGCGCACTTATGCCACGAGTTACATTTGTAGTGAGCTCCGTGCTGTTGAATTCGAGGTTGAATGTGGTCTTCTCGTCAAAGACGTTTACTATAGCCTGCTTGATTGGCAGGCTGTTTGAATTATAATAAACTGAAATATTGGCAGTGCTGTTGAAATAAGTCGATGAGAGCTGTGTGAACCAGGTCTTGTCAAGGTATGTGTTTATGGAGGTGACTACCGAATCAAATGAGCCAAGGGTGACAACATTGGAAAAGTCTGCAACATAGATGGTGTTGTTCTGGACGTACTTGGTGACATCCAGTGTCAGGTTGTATTGGGCGGTAAGGCCTGTAATGTTCTGGGGAATTAGCCCCTCCAATGATACATTCTTTACCTGATAGACGTTATATCCTCTATAAGCTATGTAAAGCGAAGGCTCAACTACGGGATGAATGCCTCCGCTAGTGTTTGTTGCGATGGCTATCTGCTGGCTGAAGACAGAAAGACCTATTCCTAGCACTACACCATTTGCACTTGAGGAGTTGTAAATGTATCCAGGCGTGTTATTATAGGTTCCGGCAACAACCAAAGTGGAATTTCCAGGTACCAGCTGAGACATTGCAACATTGACCTGCTGAAAACTTTCAATTGCATAGTAACCCGCTGGAATAACAACTGCGACAGTGATGAGAGTGATAATTAAACCTTTAAACAGGGGCTTCATATCTAAATATTTTTAAAAGCTTAATAAACATTAATGCTAACCTGATAAGAAGCAGAATCTAATTTTAAGCCGCTCCACTACGGTATTTTGTTTGAAACCGTCATGCCTGATTTTATTGCTATGAGAAAAGAGCCAATGAAAAGGCTTATTATGTATAGTATGTTAATGAGTGTCATGCCAAAAGAGGAGAGTGATCCGTTTTTTATCTAATGAATCCGCACCTCAGTTGGATAAATTGAGAAAGCGCCTTGAGCGAAACACAAGGAACCTTATGGATCTCTTCAGGGAAAGAGCCACCTTAGCAAGGGAGATCGGCCATTTCAAGGAAGAGAATTCAATACCGATCCGCATCCGCCAGAGGGAAAAGGAACTTCTTGACTCACTTCGCGATTTGGATGAAGTTTCAAGATCAATAATATCATCCCTCTTTGAATTCACAATTGTAAACGAATCATTGTCTTTGGAGGGAAACAGCCGCATCAGTGAAAAATCAATAGAGTTGTCAGGCGAAAAAGGGCAAATCATGCTTCTTGCTGGACTGCTAATTTCTTCCCCAGGCGTTGAGATTTACACATCGGCCCAGATTCCAGAACCCCTGAAAATAGGCATACAGGCTAATGGGGGCCATATAATATTTGAGAACATTGAAGACCCGGATCTAGTTGTGGGCATTGGGATCAAGCAACCGTGCGGCGTGGCAATTGATTCCAGTGGAACAATGCGGCTCGATATTGATTGCCTCAAATCCCCCAAACCTAGGAAAATAGTGGTGAGACAACATTGAAGATCCTCGTGCTGGGGAGTTCAGGCAATTTTGGCTCCGCATTAGTCGATTACCTTAGAAAGAATGGCCACCAGGTCTCTGGCATGGAACGGGGTCAGAGGATTCCCGCGCCTATAGATGAATTCGATGCTTGCTTTCTCGCTATTCCGCTTAAGGAGGCTATTGAATTCATTGAAGCGAATTCCCACCCCAAGATTATAGAAATCTGTTCAGTGAAAACACCAATGACGAGATTCAGGAACAGAGTGATCAGCATACATCCGATGTTCGGCCCAAGTAGCATTGGAAATCCCGATTTTCGGAGTATCATCTACGTTGATGACATAAGCCCGCCTAATTCCATAAGCATAATTGAGGAACTTTTCCCAGATTTTCCCATTGAATCAATGTCTGCTGATGAACACGACAGGCTGATGGTTGAACTGCTTGTTAAGCCCTACATGACTTCAATCCTGGCTTCTGCGATCTCCAAGCCTGTCCAATGGAAAACCACCTGCACATCCCATAAAGCATTCCAGAAACTTGCATCAATTTCTGCCAATGAGTCTCGTAGGGTCCTCAACGATACTATCCGTCACAATCCTTATTCAAAGCAGGCTCTCGATGAATTGCAGGAAGGCCTGGTAACCCTCATGAAAGAAATGGAATGATCGAGGGTTAGTTAGTGCAGTCATAAACCTTACACACTGAGCAGAAGTGAAGCGAGCATTGCGACAAGGACCGTCGCCCCTGCATTTTTAGTCCAGTACGCAACAAAGACTGCTGGAATAAGAGGAACCAAGGATGCCGGTGTGAATGACTGTATGTTCTCTACCATTAGTGACCCGAATGCGGATATTGCAACATAGTCAAATACAGTGGTCAGTATGGTCTCTCCCCTATGGCTTTTATAAACTGCCCAAGGCACAAGCCTCTGAAGTAGGCTAAGGATACTAAGTAAAGCAACAGTAAGGATTAGGAAGTAATTCATTTCCCCACTCCGGCTTTCAGCATAAGGAGGCCCGCCAGAATTCCAGCTCCTATTGAAATGAGAATAGAATACTCGGGAAGCCCGTAAAACTTGATCACAATAGCGACTGCGATGGAGACTGCAGCAGAAAGCGCTGTGCTGGCACCTTTCACCCTTGGAACCAGCAGAGCCAGGAAAAGTGCAGGAAGTGCCAGATACAGTATAGGGTAAAGGAAAAGTGGCAACCCTCCGGCCAAGGCCACGCCCATGGCTGAACTCACGACCCAGCATGAATATGCAAAATATCCAAGGTTCCTCACATCTGGGACTTTCATTGGTGGGTCGCTCACTGCTAAGGCGTAAATCTCATCAGTCAGTACCGGGGCGATTGAGTACATATCTCTGGAAGCCATAAGTGGATATTTTTCCTCAAGATGCGGCCCATAGAACGTATGCCTAAGATTAAGAAGAAATGCGGTAAGAATCATTGTTATGGGCTCAAACCCGATGGCCCATAGACCAACGAAAGTGGACTGTACAGCGCCCGAATAAACGACAATCGAAAGTATCACTGTATAGTACCATGGAATGTGTAAGGCCGTGGCCAGTGTACCATAAGCGACACCTGATGGAGCATATGTTGTCAGGATGGCTACAATTCTTCCAAAGGTACCAGAATCCAATTTCAGCAATCCTGGTAAATTCATAGGGATTTTAAAGAATATCGATACCTAAGTTTGAAGAATTGCAGAACAAAAATGTGGGAATTCCCACGAGGTCAAAAAATATATAAGAACAGATCAGTCAGCGTTTCCGTGTTCATGGTACTGGTTCAGGTGGTGGTCTTCTCCTCCAAACCTCTGTCCCATGTTTCTTGAACTGAGGTAACTCCTCAGGATCTCGTTAACCTGTTCCGATGTGGTTATCCCTTCTCCCTGGAGCTGTTCAAATACATCCTTTCTTATGTGCACTTCTGGCATTAAATCAAAGAGCCAACTGTGATATTTATAATTTGCTTAAGTGCACTTCGGCATTTACCGTGTATTTTAAAAAGCACTCATAATGCGGCTTCGCTATGCATGCCACCTTTTGACACAGTCTGCAAACTCAATAAAATGGCTGATTTTTTAAATAAAAGCAAAAGTCGAAGTTTATCAGTAAACAGTCCAGCCATTATCCGCCAAAAGTACAGATCCGTTGATGTAGCTGGAATCCTTTGAGACAAGGAATAGCGCAGTCCTGGCAATTTCCTGAGGTTCAGCCGGCCTTCCCATGCTGCCAGTGGTTTTTTCCAGCACCTTTAGGCCCACAGGGCTCGGTTTGCCCGATCCATACCCTATCTGGGTATTGACGGCGCCTAGCGCCATTGCATTGCAGCGGATCCCTTTATCACCATAATAAGCTGCCACATGTTTAGTGAAGCCGATAAGCCCATGCTTGGAAACAGTGTATGCCAGTCCGGCACGGCCCCCATAAAGGCCCGCAACTGAAGCAGTGTTCAGGATGGACCCCCCGCCATTATGCATCATATGCGGAATTGCCATCTTGGTTGTCAGGTAAGGGGCCCTCAGATTCACGTTCAAAACCTTGTCCCACCATTCCTCTTCTGTTTCCTCTAGCGAGTAGAAACCATCCATTATGCCCGCGTTGTTGCATAGAATGTCTATGTGGTCGAAAATCTTGACTGAGTCGTCGACAAGTTTCTTGATATCCTCTCTCTTTGTGAGGTCAAGGACCATCCCATAAACAGTGCCGTGCTTGGACCTTATTGCTGCAACAGTCTTGTCAACCCTTTCAGGAACTACATCCACAACAACTATCGTTGCACCTTCAGAACTAAAAAGCTTGGCCATTTCCTCTCCAATGCCGGATCCAGCACCCGTGATAATTGCAACTTTATGATCCAGTACCTTTGACATGCATAAACAAGTCTGTAAAATTATATTAAAAAGCTACCTAATTGTTAAGTATAATTTCCCTGAAAACTTCAGCAAGGATCAAGATATACGCCCTAAAAAGGCTAAAAATCAAGTTATTCTGGCTAAAATTTAACTGGAAGGGCACTTTCGTCAAAAGGTCAATGATGAAATTCGTAAACTCGTCTTTTGCTTACAGCAATTTTGGGCATTAAGCAACCTGAACCCGGTTCGAGTGGCTGAACCTTTAATAAAAACAATCTTTAATACATTAACACATGAAGTAAGATGGAGCCCGGAAACCCTGACATCCGTCAGGAAGTGGAGAGAAGCAGGGGACTGTTAAAGAAGATTCAACTCATTTTGCCCCTGTTCAAGGGTTACAGGAAACTTGAAGATCTCAGGGAGGCAGATGAACTTCTGAGGAAGCAATTATCAGATATACTCCAGCAGACGTTGATGAATCTCCAGGATCAGAGGGTAAGCCTTGTGAACAACGGAACCTTTGAACAGCTCACCAGCATCGCATCGGTTATATCAAAGACGCAGGAGCTTCAGGGAGATATTCTCCATGCCACACAGGGATACTCAGGCATTTCACCAGGCATAAGGGTGGATGAGGGAACGTTGAACGCGTTGTATGAAAGTGATCTGAAATTCCTCGAGGTATGCGAGAGCATTAAGAATTCAAGCTTTGGTGGTGAATCCGGTCAAATTGGCACAAATCTCTCAAAGCTGAATGGAGAGATTGACCTGGCGAGAACCTCATGGCAAGAAAGGATCCAGAAAGTGCAGAACATACTTATTCAAAGCGGAAGTGAAAGCTAATGTTTGGAAAGAAATCAACAGGGATACCTTCATCAGGCGGAAGTCTGTTCGGTTCAACCACGGTAACCTGGGAAACTCAATACAAGTTGGGCAACTCCATGTGGAAAGTTCCCAGGCTCATTCGCCTCAATGACAACATTGTGGTAAGGGAAGACGAATCAGCAATTTTCATGAGGGATGGAAAGATCCTTTCCGTCTTTGAACAACCCGGAAGATATGCACTGACAGACATAAATGCCCCCATAGTTGGGCCCCTTGTCAAAGCATTGTCTGGAGTGCAGCAGCAGGCCGAAGTCTACTATCTTCAGAGGAGATACCTGGATGGGAAGTTTGGAAGCCAGGAACCATACCAGTTTACTGATCCAACATTTGGAGTGGTAAACCTCAGGGTATTCGGTGAATACAGGTGGAAAATATCTGACGTGAACGTTTTCGTCAGCCAGTTTATTGGGACATTCAATGTGGAAACCTCTGACGATGTGGAGCAGAGACTCAGAGAACAGGTTGTCATCCTGGTATACAATGCTCTTGGAAAGATGAAGGAACAGGGACTCAAGGTTACAGACCTGCCATCTAATCTTACAACAATAGAACAGGTTGTCATTACCACTTCACAGGACCATTTCAGGCAGTTCGGCGTTGAAATCAACAAGATCCAGCAGTTGAACATTTCACTTCCCGAAGAAGTTCAGAAAGCAGTGGATACTAGATCGGAAATGTCCGTGCTAGGAGTCAATTATATCCAATACCAGGCTGGCCAGGCCATGGTTGATGCTTCGAAGAATCCGTCAGGTGTAGCTGGAGTGGGAGCTGGGCTTGGAGTTGGCCTTGGAGCTGGGGCTGGGATGGGATACGCGTTCTCAAACCAGCTTTCCGGCATGCAGCAACAGCAGGGAAGGAACTGCCCCAAGTGCGGAACCCTTGTGCCTCAGAACAGCAACTTCTGCCCAAGCTGTGGCTTCAATATGCAACAGCAACAGGTTAAAACTGTCAAGTGCCAGAATTGCGGAACAGAAGTACCTGAAGGTTCTAAGTTCTGCCCTAACTGCGGAAATACAATGGCTCAGAAGCAGCCTCAAACCATTAAGTGCTCCAAATGCGGTAACGATGTTGAACAGGGAGTAAAATTCTGTCCAAACTGTGGAAACAAGATGTGATATAATGTTCTGTGAAAAATGTGGATCAAATATACCGGATGATGCAGTGTTCTGCCCTAAATGCGGCGTTAAGCAGGAAATCAACGCGGCAACTGTAAACCAGCCTGCACAGCAGCAGACTAACAATGGAAAAGTGCTGGCAGGTTCAGGTGTCACGGAATTGAAATGTCCGGGCTGCGGTGCCCCGATTAAGCCACAGTTCGGCGAAATGGTCATTACCTGTGAATACTGTGGATCAAGCATATCCCTTGCAGATGCGGGCTGGAAGAGTATCGCGAAACACACAATGCTTCCATTATCCCTTGCGAGCAAGGATCAGGCTGTTTCAGACCTGAAAGATAAAATGGACCGAGGCCTCCTGCACAGGCACCTGCAGGAACAATCGACTCTCCAGGAATTGAATCTCAGTTATGTACCATACTGGATTGTTCCCGTATCCGCCAGAACGAACTATACCGCCGTCGATGCAGCAGCTGAGGTAGGTACCATAGCTGCAACAGCAGCAATAATGGGCCTTGCAGGGGGCGCCATGGGCGGAAGGGGCCGTGGAGGCATGGGATTAGGAATGGTCGAAGGGACAATGATGGGTGGAATGATGATGGGAGGAATGGGTTCAGGAAACACAATTAGGGCATACCAGCTCAATGGAAATTACAATTACCCTGTTGTGGGAGTCAAGGCACTTACCCAGTACCAGCCGAGGGATTATGCCTTTGACCTATCCAAGAGGGTGGATTTTGACACGGCTAAAATCCCGAAAGGTTTCAAGATACTCAATGGTGATGTTGGGGAAGATTCATCAAAATACGAAGCCAAGACCAATGTGAGCCAGGTGCAGTCTTCAAAGGCACATGCTCAGCACCATATGATCAGGAGCATTAACACCGAGACCGATGCAGGAGAGCCTGAACTGTTGCACGCACCTATCTGGTTTGCAAGGTATGAGCACAAAGGGAAGAATATCGTCCTGGTACTTGACGCAAGTTCGGGCGGCGTAATAAACAGTATTGGAATAGATTAGGGGAACAGTAAAAGTTCTCCAATATTCCTGTATGGGTGTTCTTATGATCAGGGCAGAATACCAGGCGAAGGATCTAGACAGCATAACCTGGAAGGATTTTGAAACCTTATTCAACAAGTATGGGGGAGTCCAGGCTGGATGCTGGTGCATGTATTACCACAGGACAGGCGGGAGCCCTGGAAAAACGCAGGAAGAAAGGACTGAAAGAAACCACCGTGACATCAGGGACCTTGTATTTACCGGAAGGAACCGGAGTGTCATCATATATCATGATGGCAAGGCAATTGCCTCTGCACAGTACGGGACCAGTGAAGAACTTCCCCGCCCCGGAAACGGCAGGAACTACAGGGGCCTGAACCTCCCGGAGGCAAAGAAAAGGCTCTGGAGAATCACTTGTTTTTTTGTGGACAAACAGTACAGGAGAAAAGGTGTTTCCAGCTTCGCCCTGGATGAAATACTGAAGAGAATTAAATCACAGGGAGGGGGGATTGTTGAGGCGTTCCCTGTTACTAATTTCAAAGCGGTAAGCGTGTGGTTCGGCCTGATCTCCATGTATAGGGAAAGAGGCTTCCAGACTGTTGCCCAACTTGGGCGAAGTACATTACTTGTAAGAAAAGAGATATAATTTCTCCTCCCGGAACCCAGAACCATTACACTAATAAGGGGTGGGTCAATGTTAAATTGATATAGTTGAAAGCGAGCGATCTCTTTGTAAAAGCCCTTGAGAATGAGGAAGTGAAGTTTATTTTTGGCCTTCCGGGAGAGGAGAATATCGATCTGTTGGACTCCTTGAACGGATCAGGAATCAAGTTCATCACCACCAGGCATGAGCAGGGAGCTGCATTCATGGCCGATGTATATGGCAGGTTAACTGGGAAGCCTGGGGTCTGCCTTTCCACTCTCGGCCCTGGCGCCTCTAACCTTGTTACAGGGGTGGCAAATGCACATCTTGACAAAGTTCCAGTTGTTGCCCTCACAGGGCAGACTGCCAGAAACAAGCTTCACAAGGAATCTCATCAGAATGTCGACACCCTGAAATTATTCTCCGGCATCACAAAATACAATCAGGCAGTCATTCTGCCGGAGACAATTCCTGAAATCGTAAGGAAGTCTTTTGCCACATCCATGAGGGAGACGCCGGGTGCATCGCACATACAACTTCCACAGGATGTTGCAGCTTCGGAAGTGGAGGAAATTGAGATGTTGCATATCCCCACTGAGAAAGTGCCGACTGTATCCCCAGTTCTCATAAAAGAGGCAGCTGAAGCAATCAATAAAGCCAAAAACCCAATTATACTGGCCGGAAACGGAGTCATTCGTTCCAAGGCATGGAAAGAGGTCAGAGATTTAGTCGACAGTACTAATGTTCCTATTGTAGGCACATTTATGGCAAAGGGAATAGTGCCCTTCAACCATCCCAGAAATCTCTTCATTGTCGGCGGAAAACCGTATCCTCCCGGGATGAGGCCGCTCCACTCTTCAGACTTGGTTATAGCGATTGGATTTGACCTCGTGGAATATGACCCTATAACCTGGAACGCAGACCGGTCCAGGCAGATCATCAATATCCACAGTTTTGCCGCGGAACTGGATGAGCATTTTCCAGTCTCAGTGGACATGACCGGGGACATAGCCCTGACCATCAGGGAACTTGCACAACTTGTGGATAAGAGAAAGGATACTACTGTTCACGATGAAATCAGGGAAAGAAGACTAAGGGAAATGACAGAGATCAAGGATAAATCAGAAGTTATGCCCAAAGCGGTGATGAAGGCACTTACCAGGGACCTACCGGAAAATACTGTTCTCATATCTGATGTTGGGCTCCACAAGGTCTGGGTCTCCCGATGGTACCATCCCTCAAAAGCAGGAAAAACAATCATTTTCAATGGCTTTGCCTCCATGGGCGGCTCACTGCCGGGGGCGATTGCTGCAAAACTTGCGTGCCCGCAGGATACAGTGGTATCAGTATGCGGAGATGGTGGTTTCATGATGAATGTTCAGGAACTTGAAACTGCCACAAGGCTGGGCCTGAAATTTGCGGTGGTTTTATTCAATGACGGAAAATTCAGCCTGATAGAGAAGGAACAGATTGACAATGGCTTCAAGCCCTCCAATATATCATTTAACAATCCTGATTTCGGGCTGCTGGCCAAAAGCTTTGGAATCCATCACGAACTTTGCACCAGTGAGAAGGAATTCGATTCTGCCCTGCAGGGGTTCCTGAAAGAGGAAAAACTTACCCTAATTGAAGTGAAGCGCTGATATGAAACATTCCTATTTTATAAATGTTCTAAACTACATTGCTGGCAGGCTAACCTTAATAATCCATTACTCATAGCCCAGATTAGACCAATGACATTCGACTATGATGCAATCGTGATAGGTGCTGGAACAGGAGGACTTGCTGCCGGCATTGCTCTTAAGCAGGGCGGAAAAAAGTACTTGATTCTTGACAAGAAGGAGGAAATAGGGCTACCAGTAAGATCAACCGGAGCAGTTTCCATGGAATGGGTCAAGAAGATAGGCATGCCTACCGATCCCAATATCGTCAGGTCTTTGATTAAATCAATCTGGTTCAGGACAGATACAGGAAAGGACATTTCCCTTAAGTACGAACATCCTGTTGGCCTGGTTTATGATTTTACGACTTACGAGAAATTTCTTTCAAAAGAGATGGCGGGTGACCTAGATATACAGATGAAGACGAGAGTCACATCAGTTGAAGGCAACGAAGTTACCACCGATGGGGAAACGCTCACTGCAAAGCATATTGTGATGGCAGCTGGCCCCCAGTCAACTTTTGGCGAAAAACTCTCGAGGGACAATGTACTTGTTGCGTATGAGGAAGTGAGGGAACTTCCCAAAAGGGAAGATTACGAAATGATCCTTTGGTTCAGTGACAAAGCTCCTGGCGGATATTTCTGGGATTTTGCAGACACCGACAGCACAAGAAAGATCGGTGTTTGCTATTACCCGAAGACTCCAGCAAAGCCCAAGGATGTTCTTTCCGAATTTACGAGAAATTTCCCTGAAGTGGATGGCAAACTGGTCAGCACAATAGCCCACCAGATACCGCTGGGTCCACCTCTTGAGACCGTAGTCAGGGAAAACCGCCTTTATGTTGGCGACATGGTAAATGCTGTCCTGAATACAACTGCAGGTGGCTTGCAGGGGGCATTCTGGAGTGGAATGGCAGCAGGCAGGGCAATAGTCCAGGATAACCCGTCTCTGTATCAGGGCACCTGGGATAGTGATATCAGGCCTTGGCTAATGAAACACCACGAACTTCACAGGCGCATGAATAAAAACGGTGCAAAATCCATTGGCAGGCTGATGACCATGGCAAAGTTCATGCCAAAGTCAATGCAGAAAAAAGTTTTCGGCGGCCTTTAATCTTTTTTAAAGGTTTCACGCGATTCCAAGTGTGGAATCGGTGATCCTAATGGATTCTTCTTTTGAGGTATTGCCTGTCATAACCCTGATTGCATCCACATTTTCAGGGACAACAATGCTCTCTTGGTGGACTGCCTGAATGTAGGAAAGTGTACCACTGTTGACGTGTGCGCTGTCTTTCCAAATGGCGAGCTCGAACAGGTCTGATCTTTCTCGTCCTATTTCCCTGGCAAAATCCATGATTTGCGCCGTAGACCTGTATCCGTCTTTAGAGTTGAAAAGTTTTATCCTTTTGTATTTTCCCCATAACTCCAGAACTTCCTTGGCCGAGGCTTCTTTTGCCAGGTCCACAAGTACAACATGGGTGTGCATCAGTGTTGTTGGAACCTTTAATGCCATGGAATCTATGTTTAAGTCCCTGATTATGGTCTTTGCGTCAATGGCATGATGTGAAGGGAATGAAAAGCTAGGCTCTATGGCATTCATTGGTCCCTTTTTGTGGTCATTTGGATCGGTACCCCTCCGCACAAGAGTTGCATTAACTTTCCTTATGCCAAGTTCGCTGTATATGGGGTAAAGGCTCCTCATAAGGGCTGTGGTGTTGCATGAAACAACTCTTACAAAGCTCTTCCCTCTTGCCTCGTCATAATTGGCATAGGCATTGAAACTGACATCGGCAACAGTTTCCTTTTCTCCGCCCTGAAAGACTGCCTTAACATTATGCTTCCTGTAAAGCTCCTTGTTCTGGTCCCCCATCCCTTCCGGCGTGGCATCAACTACAATATCGCAGCCATTGAGCAAATCCTTGACTGTTCCGTGGATCTTTATCCCACTCTCCTCGAAAGTTTTCACGCCACCATCATCAGAAACGTATAGCTTGTGTTTCTGTGCAGCTATTCTCGACAGGTAATCAGGTGTTCTTTTCACGACACCCACAATCTGCATGTCTTTCTGCTTTGAAACAGCGTCTGCCACTCTTTTCCCTATGGTTCCGTATCCGTTAATGGCCACTTTAATCATGTAGAACGTCTGTTAAATGGTACGGGAAGAAATATTACTTTCCATTATAGCGCAAAAGGAAAACATTGAGACGTCTCCCCGGGTATATTTGGCAGTCTTAACTTCCGATTCTAGTATATAAAAAAAGAAGCAGGCAATGACTCTTGCACACCCTACGCCGCACTTAGGATTTCATAAGCAGGTATGCAGGAATCCTTCTTGAGTATCAATATGGTCTCGTTGGAGCAGGAAATCAACTGCAGGATGTTAATGCCCCTTGCATAAAGTTTGTGGGTTATCCTCATTATGAAGCCTGGGGTTGACTCTATTTCACTTGGTGAGTATATATGGATCATGCTGACATGGCTATCCACACTGACCTCTTCACTCTCCTGCGGGAGTTTCTGTTCCATCTCATCCACTATGTAAACCACGCTTCCCTCCAGAAATGTGGCAGAAATATACTTGAGGTGAAGTGGTTTATTTGCACTTACTACACTGACCTTGTCCTGCAAGGAAATCTTGCTTTTTCTCAAGAGTTCGTCAGCTTTGTTTTTTGTCCTGACCCCTATTTTCCTGTCCTTCATTCGATTAAGGGCTGCCCTGACGGAGATGGGGTTCAATTGCCTGTTTTCGGCTGTGATGTTTTTGGAGAGTTTGCTTATGTTAAGCAAGTTCTGTTCCAGCGCCAAAAATATTTCAGGGTTCTCCCTAAGGTAAATTTGTACAGCTTCTTCCACGTCTTTCGGCCCTCCCTTTCCTTCTTTAACCACAAAAAAGTGATAGCATATATCTAAATTAACATTTTCACATCAAGAATAACATAACTAATGTTAAAAACATACAGATTGATGCTTTTCTTTATATTAAATTCATCCTGAAGGCGAAGCATGGAGAAAAAAGCACTTCTGCTTTACTCGGGTGGCTTAGACACTTCGGTTATGATAAAGTGGCTACAGGAAAAACTTGGGTACGAAGTTTCAACACTGACACTGGATGTTGGTCAGGAGAAAAACAACCTTAAACAGATTGCTGAGAAGGCCCGTGGCCTGGGGGCAGTCGAGACAATTACAAAAGATGTTACCAGCACGTTTGCTGAAGACTACGTTTCACTGGGAATCCTTGGAGATGCCCTTTATGAGGGCTCCTATCCACTTTCAACAAGCCTGGCAAGGCCACTGATGGCAAAGGAGGCAGTTGATGTAGCCCACCTGCTGGATTGTGACACTATCGTCCATGGAAGCACGGGGAAGGGAAACGATCAGGTCAGGTTTGAGGTTTCCATCCGCGCTCTTGATGAGAGCCTGAAAGTCATAGCACCAGTGAGGGATATGAACATGAATCGGGACGAGGAGATAGAATACGCCAAAACCCATGGGATTGAGGTTCCTTTTGGCGGAAAATATTCAGTTGATGAAAATCTCTGGGGCAGGTCAGTGGAAGGTTCTACCATAGAGCACATCTCTCTGCCGGTACCACGGGATGCATACCAATGGGTTACATATCCGGAAAATGCAAAGGAAACCCCGGACATTGTCAGGATAGATTTCGAGCAGGGGCTCCCTGTCGCACTCAATGGTATCTCTTTGTCCCTTCGTGACATAATCATTTCACTGAACACCATCGCAGGCTCAAATGGCATAGGATCCATTGAGGTGATAGAGAACAGGGTGGTTGGAATTAAGAGCCATGAATTCTACGAATGCCCCGCGGCAATAACTATACTCAAGGGCCACAAGTACCTTGAATCTGCAGTCCTAAACAAGAAGGAGCTCAGCCTCAAATCCTATATTGACAACCAGCTCTCTGAGTATATTTACTCAGGCCTATGGTTTGATCCGGTGATGGACCATATCTGGGCAATGGAGAAAAGCCTGAATGAGAATGTAAACGGAACAGTCAATCTCAAGCTGTACAAGGGGAGTGTAACGCCAATGGGTATAGAGAGCAAGTCAGCAGTATATGACATTTCTCTCTCCAGCTATGGAAAAGGCCAGACATTTGACCAGGCAAAGTCTCCCGGTTACATCTATGTCTTCGGCAATGAGACAGTCCTCACAAGGAAAGCCAGGTCCAGAATAAAAGAACAGCCAGAGATCCGGATTGAATAGTTATGGCGAGAATTTGGGGAGGAGGCCTTTCAGATGAGGATACCCCGCATCTGGAGGACTTGATGATAACAGAGGACAATGAGGCAGATTCATACCTGATCGGATACGAAATACTTGGCCTCATCTCATATCATATAGAACTCTCCAAAAACAACGTTATCCCGAGACAGGAATCTGAGGAACTGTTGAGTGCACTCCTCAACCTATACGATAACATTCCGACAAGCGTGAAGGGCTTTGAAGATGTGCATTCCCTGGTCGATTCTGAAATAAACAGTGCAACCAGTTTTGGCAGCGACCTCCGAATTTTCCTGTCAAGGAATGACCAGAGTCACTTTGACATCAGATCCTTTTACCTTGACAGGCTGCTCGAGATGGGCCAGAGCCTGGTGGAAATTTCCAGCACAATCAAAAGACGGTTTGAAAATGCAGAAGGATTTATGGCTGGCTACACACACTACAGACAGGCAATGCCTGTTTCTTTCAAGACTTACTTCGACTATCTCTCTGGAATATTCGCGGATCTTGCAGAAGACTGCCTTCTTTTGTATGGTAAACTTTCGATATCTTCACCTCTAGGTTATGGTTCAGGGTATGGTTCACCGGTAACGGTAGACATGTCACAGGTTGGGAAGTCTCTTGGATACAAGGGTAACTTTGGAAATCCAATGAAGGGATCATTTTACAGAGGTCTCGATGACGTTGAAGTCTCCTTTTTGATATCAAAAATTATGCTTGCAATTTCTAGAATTTCCCAGGATCTCATTATGTACAGTTCTGACGAATTTAACTTTCTGGAGTTGCCAAAGGGATACACGACTGGTAGCTCCCTTATGCCAAACAAAAAGAACCCAGATTTCTTGGAAATGCTTCAGGGATATGCCGCTGAAGCATCTGGAACAATGTTTACTACTTTTTCAGTACTATTTAACAAGGGTTCTGGTTACCATCGGGAATTTCAACTTTCCAAGGATAAAACTATGGCATTCACATTAAGGGCAATTAAGATCCTGAAAGCTCTCCTCGCCTTATTCGCAGGAATTAAGATAGATAGTGACAAGGCGAAGTCCTTGATGAAAAATCCGACATACGCTACAATGGCTGCTTATGTTAAGTTCAGTGAAGAGGGAAAGTGGAAAGATGCCTACCGTTACATCGGAGCCAAGTTAAAGTCCGGGGAACCAGTGGCAGAATACTGCCCGGATTCTTATGTTGAGACAAACCTAAATGAACTCCATAATTTGCAGCAAAATATAGAGGCCTTAATTCAAACAAAAAGGAACATAGAGGCTGAATTAATTAAAACTGCAAGGGAATTTATAAAGCAAAAGAAAAGCTTGAATATTAATTGATATGTGTACTCCAGTGGCCATTGTACCTTAATGTGCCATTTTATTACAAAAATTGTATCAATGTTTCAATTCTTTAACATTACTATTTTAAATGCGTGAGAGTTATTGTATCGCACTATCTATTAATAGTGACAGGAAGCAAAAAAATGAAAATATCGAAAATTTCTGTGATTGCCGTGGCCGTTATTTTTATGGCAACATCAGGCACGCTATTGTTGAACAGCTCTGCGCAAGGCACTGGAGCCAATGCAC
>JAJZOK010000128.1 GCA_021811525.1 Thermoplasmata archaeon
CTGTACTTCAGTGGTGCTTTCTTTTCTTTTTTGATGCCATTTGCCTCAAGGATTGCATTATCGACTGCCTCGTTGTCAAGATGAACGTATATCTTTGACATCTTGCTTGCTGGCACCCATCCCATGGTTCTTTCAAGGATCGATTCAGAAATCTTTGGTGCAAGCTGTGAAGCCCTGTTATGTCTGAATTTGTGAGGATTGACCTTTACATCGGTGGGAAATCCAAGCTTGATGGCCCGTGCCTTTATCTTCCTCAGCATCTCGTAAATCTGGGCATGGCTCATTGGTTCTTTGAGATTTGATTTTCCCCTCATATCATGTCCAATTCCACAGAATAACCAAGCTCTTGAGTTGAAGGGGTCAGGATGAACATTCATCCATTCCTTTGTGTATCCAACGCTGTCACCGATGGCTCTTACTTTCCTCACTCCTGTCTTGCCTGAGACTACGAGCTGCATACCATAGTCGTCAAATTCGACATCCTTGATCGTGAGTGTCATCAATTCACCCACCCGGATACCTGTGTCATAAAGCATCGATATTATCGCCTTGTCTCTTGAGTTGTCTGCAGCTTGAACCAACAGATCAACCTGTTCTTGCGAAATGATGAAGTCAGGTTTTCTCTTGTAATTCACCTTGGTCTTATACTTGATGCCCTTGACAGGCTCAGGTTTCCCTAACCATTTGTAGAATTTCTTGAGGCTTGCCTTGTATCCCTCAAGCGTCCACTCACTTATCTCGCCATCAGATCTTCCGTAGGGTGTCCTATTTCTTTGGAATGCGAACCCTGACTCAATATCCTCACTTGAGGGGTTAAGAATCTTGTCGGCGATACCCAGTTTAGCCATTCCTGTGAAGAAAATCCTCAAGTTGCTTGTATGGAACCTGAGACGATTAAAAGATAGCTCCTGTTCACTGTGCTGAAAATGATTAAGGAATGCCTGAATTTTGGCCTTCACGTCATCTGGGAGTTGTGATTCTTGCATTCTCCTCACTTCTTCCCTGTAGTACTCCTTGGTGCCCGCCTGAAATTCTTTACGCATCATGATAAATTGTAAGACAATAAGGTATATAATTATAGGAACTCAACCAAGTCAATAGTTCCGGAAGCCGGGATAGTTACCTTGGTGTAGTTTTCCAACTCTCCCTGGTACCCGTTATTTTCAAACCAAAATCTATTGACTTAATGGAGAAATTTGAAAGAACAATCTGGTGAATTTGATATTATACTGCGACAACCTTAATGTTTTCAGCTATTTCCGACATAAGCTTGCCCAGAAATTCACCTTCTAAGGTAATTTCGGTAGCGGCATCCAGGGCCATCGCCATAGAAGCGCCTGCGAAATATGTCTTTGTGAGATTTTCCTGAAGGTTCGAATGGACGTGGGTGTCTATCTGGGCCTTGAAGTAGGTTTTTACCTGATCATTTTTTAAATCTTCTGACAAATCTTTCAGGGTCTTTAAAATGGCACTGTGATGATCTTTCTGCAAGCGAATTTCCAACTTATAACCCGGTGCAAACTCCAACTCTTTTTCGCCAAATTTGAACCATTTAGAGATATCCTGCTGAAAAATAACTTTTGAAATTGCTTTGGCCAGTCTTCTAGGATGCTTTAAATCAATGCCGTCAGTTAAATCATACACGACTGACCCGTTCTGGAGTTCCTTTCTTGAATTTGAAATAATTTCTTCTAAGTCGTTTTCCAAAGTTGAAAGCCTGTAATACGAACTGGAATTCTATCATAAAGGTTTCCCTGATAATGGAAAATACAGTAAAATAGGGCATTTGTCTCAAAGGGAGCCTGAAGCGAAAGGCTCTGTGCAAGTCATTCGGTGTGGAGGTCAGTATCTGATTCTCGGATCAAAGTAGACATAAAGGATGTCCACGAAGAAGTTTATGACCATAAGAATAACTCCAAAGATGATGCCGGAGTATACTATTCCGTAAACCTGAGAATATATGGTTGCCTGGGCAATGAACCATCCAATGCCGTTATAGCCAAACAGCATCTCAACCACAACAAGTGCGCCAAGCACGTATGTCATGAAGAAACCTATGTTTGTCAATGTGGGAATGATGGCATTCCTGCGTATGTGGACCTTCACAAGTATTTTCCTGGGAACACCCTTTGCAACGGCAGTTTTGACGTATTCCTGGCTGGACGCATCTATCATGCCAGCCCTAAGATAAATGATCACAGTGGCAAGAAGCGCATAACTCAAAGTCAGCACTGGTAGAACAAGATGCATCAGTGCATTAAGTGCCATGGGAAAATCCAGGTGAAGCAGCGCATCGAATAAGACCATGTGTGTTGGCGTTGATATAACTGCACCCAGATTTGGATTATAGGCCCAGCTTGGAGGCAAACCGCTGAAGCTAATAGTGCCGAAAATAGGGAAGACTGCACCCGGCCAATTTGCAACCCCTCTTCCAAAGACCAGCATTAGGATCAGTCCGAAGAAAAACTGAGGCATTGCAAATCCCACTAGCGAAAACATCCGTATTGCGTGGTCAGAGGCCGACAGGGGCCTCGCTCCTATGTAGGTGCCAAGAGGAATCCCTATCAAAAGGGTCAGGGAGAAGGATAAGATGAGCAACTGGAGGGAGTTTGGAAGCAATATTGAAATCAACTGTATGGTGGATCCAACCAGTGGCTTAGTGACGTACCCCCAGTTGCCAGTTATGAAATTCTCCAAAAAGAGGAAATACTGGACGGGAGCAGGATAACTCAAGCCGAGGCTTTCGCTTGCCTGCTGCAACAGAGTCTGGGAAGATGTTCCACCCTGGGTACCATGGATGTTTATGAAATCTGCAACCAGCACTGAGTTGGGGAAGGACCTGAGAAGAATGAACGCAAAAACAGTTATCCCCATGAACATAGGAATCATGAGCAGCAGGCGCCTCAGAATGAAATATCTCAGTTCCACTGGTGACCAATCTTGAAACTTAACAACATAGTAAAAATTTGCTGTATGTTTATACCAAGATTAAATGAATACTTAAGAAACATAGAAGGGATGTGGCACCAGCAGAACAAATTTAAACTATAATGACATCAATTTCTTAGTGCACTACAGTGGATACAGTAGATGAAGAAATCCAGAAAGTTAAAGGCAAGGGCATATTCTGAAGTGTTTACAGGAAAACGGGGTGTCTAGATAAATAAAAGTAAGCCAAAGGCAGTGCATTCTTATATTCCGGGCATCATGGCCAACTTCCTCCGTTATGCAGTTTCCCACCCTTCCGTCTTTTTTGGCCTAACCATAACCCTATTTTTCATCGCAATAACAGTACTTGATTTCGCCTTTCCAGGTTATCTGGGAGTCAGCAACGCTTCCACTCTGTTTTCATTTGCAGATTTGCAGAATACGGTAACCCTTCAACCATCGCCCCCGACATTTTCAGATGGATGGTGGTTCATATTCGGTACTACCTCATACAGGCTGCCAATTTTGCCCTTAATGCTTGCGTCCATTGCCACTGACATTGAGTTTTCGGCACTCATAGTTGCTGTTTCAGCATTTATAGGAACCTTTGCGGGAATATTTTCTGCCTCTTATGGAAGAAGAACTGATCTTCTTTTCATGAGGTTTACAGATATTTTTATCAGTTTTCCAGCAATAATAATGGTCATAATATATGATTCAGTGGCGGGCTGGACCTATACCAACATGTCAATAGGAATTCTCCTCATATGGTGGACGACTTATGCCAGGATTGCAAGGAGCGTAACTCTCCCGCTTAACCGGACACAATTCATGGAAGCTGCCATAGCATCGGGATGTTCAAAGTTTCAATTAATTAGAAAACACATTTTTCCAAATGTAATGTCTTTCATCTTTGTTCAGATAACCCTTGACATAGGCATGGTAATTTCCATTTTTGCAACCGTAAATTACCTGTTTTCCAGCTTAAACACAGTTAACGCCTTCCTGCCTGAAATTGGGGACATGATGGTGGGTTTTCCCGAAGCTGGTGTTATACTTTATCCAACATATTTCGCTGGAGGTGGAGTAAGCACCGGACTCTGGCTCATATCCGGAACATGGTGGCCAATTGTTATTCCCGGTGTTTTCCTTATTGTTTTCATACTTGGAGTTAACCTCCTCGGAAACGGGCTCAGAGACTTTGTCAACCCAAAGAACCGTTGAGCAGTGCCAACGTAGTTCGGCCCTTATGCTTCTTCCCTTCTGACACCTGAAATCGTAGATATGAGGACCAAAGATCCAGTTGACATAGCCAGGCCCATAATAGCCAGGGGCGGGTAGAAACCAAGTATGAAACCCGATTCAGTCAAGGCATTTACTGTTGTGGAGAAATTATTTCCACTCAGTGAATAGATAATCATGGACGCATTTATTGGAAAAGGCAGATTGGGTGGATTTACTGATAAGCTTGTCCCATCCGATGCGTTGCCAAAGGCAAATGCCATGTCAACTACCTCTACGCCGTTGGGAGCGTTAAGGCTCGGAGTCACCTTAACTGGAACAAGCCCGTATAGATAGAAATGCATTTCAGAATTCGATGGCATAGAGAATGAAATGTTGGTAGTCTCATTTGGAAAAATGGTTATGCCGGATACAAATGAAATGTCTGTGCTGACCTGATATTTTTGAGTAAACTGGTTCTTGTAAATGGTAGACGGATGAATGGAATTTGCTGCTACAGTGCAGATGATACCTGTGGCAAGCAGAACTATCAGAATAACATTCAATGGTCTCCTGAAATAGGAAAGGAGCCCTGGCCCATCCGGTCTCAATTCCTTTTTACTGATCCGGATCTGCTTGCGATTCATTTGCAGTTCACAATTGCCAGCTACAAATATATGATTTTTGGTTGGTTTTCAATACAATTTCAGTAAGGGCCCTTTGCCTCGCTTCAAAATAATCTGGAATTTTCGCCTGTAAAATTAGGTCAATGATCAAGGGAAACATTATAGCGAATTCTGGAATAGCGGAGCATGGGAATTCTTGATTATTTTAGGCAGCCTCCAGGACTGGAAAATTTGAGCCCGGATCAAGTTGCCACTAGATATCGGGAAGATGGATCTGTACTGATTGATGTCAGGTCAGAGTATGAATTCAACCGTGCCCATATCCCTGGGGCAGTTTCACTCCCGCTGGGCTCCATCCACAAAGTCTCCCATAGCTATGAGAAAAACTCTGATATTATTTTGATCTGCGCTACAGGTCACAGGAGCAGAGCCGCTGCAAACAGCCTTATTAAGAATGGCTTCCACAGGGTTTCCCATCTTGAGGGAGGAATGAGGTCCTGGAGGAAAGCAAACAAATCTTTAGAAGAATGAGTCAGCATTTTCATAGCATGCAAAGCAATTTCTTTTGTTACAGGAGGCTGTGATTACAGTTTGGAATACAGCCATGCAAGTGGCAGTCAGGCATGCCAGTTATTTCAATATCAACCCCACCACAAAAAGTAAGACGCCGATGCCTGTCAATGAAAACATTATTTCATTCATACCACGACTGAAGTACAGGATGAGCGACAGTACCATCAAAATTACTCCCATGGCCAATAACCGCAATTTCATTCCTTTCACAATATCTCTCCTAGACAGTTAAGAAAAGTTTTGTCGAAGAATAAAATTTGCCATGTGGCACTAAGTGTCGTGCACTGCCCTGTAAATTATGTATAGAACAAGAAATGTCACAGCCACGAGGTGGCCAGCAAGGAGTACCGCGAGTGTCATGATGGGGCCAATGCTGTACCTGATCAAGGCAAAAAGGAATACAGCGTAAAAGAGGCCAAGGCCTCCAAATGTGCCAATAAGTGCCCGTTTGAGCCTTATCTTGCTCCGGCTGAGAGGTTCAGGAGCATACACTTCTCTTACATAGCCCAGTCCGTAACATGTATCACAGACATCGGTTCTCCCATCGTGGTCCCTGACTCTGCCGAGCCCATTGCATCTCTGGCATACTAAATCTTCTTCCAATGCAATTTATCCATGCAGAATTGTTATAAAGCCTTGATGTGCCTTCAGACTTTCACAGTGCTTCCACTGAGCTTCACTCCAAAAGTCATGAAAGCAGTATGGCCAATGATGTTATTATCGGGCCTGGTGGCATTATCTCTTACAAGCAGTTCCCTTTTCAGTATTTCCACATTGCTGTGCACAAGGAAACCATTCTGCTTCAATGAAGCCACGTTCTTCTCAAGCTGGTTATAAGTGGGGGAATATGTGCATATCCTGCCCCCCTTTTTCAGCAGTGTTGCCATATTGGGGATTGCAGACCAGGGCTCAGGTACGTCCAGCACGGCTGCATCAAATTTGTCAAAAGACCTATAAGTTTCTATGGGACCTTCGACAATTTCCCAGTTTTCGGCAGAAGTTGCATATCGTACATTTTGGGAAGCCTTTTCAATATATGACTTGTTAATTTCTACAGTGGTCAGTTTTCCATCTTTGCCAAGAGCCTTTAAAATGGCCAAGGACAGGGCACCAGACCCTATGCCGGATTCAAGAATTCTTTTCCCTGGAAAAATAGAGCAGTAATGTATTATTATGGCTGCGTCCCATGGTTGTATTATCTGAGCGGTCCTACCAGCAAAATCAGGGAAAAATATGGGGTCCGGACCTAATACAGTGAAATCTTCGCCCTTGATCCTTATCCTATCTCCCGGGGCAGGGACAAGGTTTGGTTCAAGTTGCAACTCCCTTCCCTTCAGCCTTATTGTATTGGTGGCTGTATCCAGCAGACCCGCCTCATTCTGTGACTTTACTATTAAGTATGGCATATCTAATCACTTATTCCTTTTGCCCCCATAATACGCAATGTAAATGTCCGAAACATTTGTGCCCGTATAGCCGGTAATGATAGCAGAGTTGTATTTATTTAAGAGTGTGTAGGAATCACTTATCGCCAGTGAATTGAATATTTCGTCTTTCCCAAGCCCTTCCAGGAAATAGTTATCGGTGATTCCGCCCATAGCCGGGCTGGCCCCGTCTATGCCATCGGTTCCAATACTAGCGAAAAGGAAATCCTCATCACTTTCCATATTCATGGCAACTCTCAGGGAAAGTTCACAATTTCTCCCTCCTTTTCCATTTCCCCTTACTTTTGCAGTGGTTTCTCCCCCTCCCACAATCCAAATTGGCTTTCTGGAAACGGCGAATTGTTTTCTCATCCGTTCAGCAAACCATTTGGCAGCATCAACCACGTCACCGGTTACTGAGTCTGCAAGCGTTACCACAGTATCTCCATTTTTGGAAATCAAAGTGGAAATAAGATTAACAAAATCGCTATTTTTTAATATGATCCGCGTGGTGACATGCCTGAAGGAGCCAGGTTCTATATTTCCAAAATGCCTTTCAAGTTCTTCTTTTGAAGGAAGCATGCATGTTTCCCGGTATTTCTCAACAACTTTTCCCAAGAAGCCTGGTTCAAGGGAAGGTCTTGTAAGCGGTCCAGAGGCTATAACTGCCGGGTCATCGCCAGGTACATCTGATATGATCAAACCATAAACCTCAGAAGGATAGAGAATCTTTGCAAGCTTTCCTCCCTTAACAGAGGACATTGCCTGGCGGATTGCGTTTAATTCATTGATGTCGGCGCCGGATTCCATGAGGCATTTGGCAGTATCACCAATCATTTTAATGGTGAAACCGCCTTCGGGAATCTCGAACAGGGCAGAACCTCCTCCAGAAATCAGAACTATCACAAGATCGTCTTCACTTAAGTTGCCAAGGTGTCCCAGGATCTTTCGGGAAGAAGAAAGTGTTTCAGTAGATGGTATGGGATGATTTCCCACAAGAATCTCAAGTTCAGGATAGTTTTCAGGCACTGCTTCACCTGTCGGAATTATAATGGCAGAATACCTGGCAATGGAGATGGTCCTGCCTCTTACACCTCTGTACATCTTAAGTGCAGCCTTGCCAAACCCAATAACATAAACATTCCTGAAATCACGCGAATCAGCCAACACTTCTTTTACGCTGGCATCCAGGAGTTTCAACGGATCAAGCTGAATAAATGCCTGCTCCAATATAGTAAGGAGTCCACCTCTCACGCTTGTGCTGTTCAGGTCCGCAAAGTTGACTATATCCAGTCCCTTATCAACACTACTCATACTCTACGTCCAGGCCTGAAAGGTGCCACTGGATCATACCTCCTTTCAGGTTTACGACTTTCTCGATGCCCTGATCCTTTAGGAATGAACAGGCATAATAGCTCCTCTCACCGCTGTTGCATACAAACACAAGTTTCCTGTTCTCTTCCCGGAGCTTGTCAAGGCTGTCTTTGAGCTCCATTAGCGGAATAAGGAGGGAGCCACTTATATGTCCCATGTCCCCGTAATATTCTGCTGGTTCCCTCACATCAACTATGGTGTATTCATTCTTCCCACCATCTTCAAGCAATTCTGACAACTCGCCCGGGTTTATCTCTTCAATCTTCCTTGAGAACATTACTTTTCCTGATTGCCTTTAAAAAATAACTACTTTTGTATTTTGCTACGCCGTTCACATTTACGCAATACTTTTAATGCAAGGCTCGTATTGAGCCCCAAGTCAGATTTTTATAGTGATTCAATATGTCGAATTCGACATATGGTAAACAGGGATTATGCCACTCGGGTACTCTTTGCATTGAGTTTCAAGGACCTTTGCGGTTACCAGATTACCAAATATATCTCCACGAAGGATGAGAGAATCTCAAATGGCACAGTAGCCCCTGTATTGAAGCACCTTGTTGAAAATGGCCTGGTATTTTCATCCGTTTCTGGACGGAGAAAGATGTACTCGCTGACAGAGAAGGGCCAGAGGTATGTCGACGAAGTAAGGTCCATACGAAACACCCTTAAAAAGAAGATTTTCGTGGATTCATTGAATGAAAACGTAATCTTCCTGGATTTCCTTTCCAACCTTGATGATGCTACACTTTTCCGCGAATTGCTGGAAGACATTGGCGATGAGATAATGACAATAGTCATTGCAGGTTTCCAGATGAAGAAAGGCAAAGATACACAATCTTTGGGCGAACTCAAAGACAGGCTCATGAAGCTGGGCAAGGAGGTGACTACATGGCATTCACAAGAAATGCAAAACTGACCATAGGAATCATGGCCATGATGGGCATCCTAATCACCTATGTGGAAACAATGGTAACACCGGCTTTGCCCATTCTCGTCAAGGATTTTGATACCAATTATGACAGCTTATCTTGGGTAATCACTGCTTACATACTGGCCGGGACAGTCTCTGCGGCTATTTTCGGCAGGCTTGCCGATATATACGGAAAGAAGAAGATATTCATCATCCTCGCAGGCGTTTACACCCTTGCGGTTGCGCTTGGGGGTTTTGCCACAAGCCTGAGCCAGTTCATACTTGTGAGGACAATCCAGGGACTTGGCATGGGAATGTTTCCGGTTGCCTATGCACTTTTAAATGATGAAGTGCCAAAGGAAAAACTGGCATTAGCTCAGGGAATCATAAGTTCTACTTTCACAGGAGGGGCAGCAATTGGCCTAGTTGCTGGAGCCTATATAACTCAGTATTATGGGTGGCAATGGTCATACCATTCCGCAATACCTGTGGCCATTGCCCTTCTGATTTCCGCAATCATAGTAGTCAAGGAAAGCCCGTACAAGAGGAAGGAAACCATAGATTTCGCTGGTATTGCCACACTCTCCATATCGGTGATATTGCTCATACTGGGGCTATCGGAAGGCCAGTACTGGGGCTGGACTTCAACGGCAATCCTTGGATCGTTCCTCCTGTCTTTCATAAGCCTTGTGGCATTTATTTCAATAGAAAAAAGGGTGAAAATGCCCTTCATCAGCATAGAACTTCTCAAGATTAGGAATATTTTCCTTGCCAATGTGGC
>JAJZOK010000021.1 GCA_021811525.1 Thermoplasmata archaeon
AACCTTGCGCCTCAATTCGCTTCGGTTCAGAGATCTAATGATGTTTCCATCTGCTATTAACTCCATAACATCAAATTCGCATGGATATATATAAAACTTGTTGGCAGACAACATACATGTACCTCTAACTACACGTTCCGCCACATATTTACCTACATAAGGTGTCAGACAACATCTGACATGTCAGCCAGTTTCCTGTTTACTTTTTATGTATTGAATAATAGTCACAGGACAGGCAAGACGAATCTGAATATTGCTATGGAGGCTATTATGCTTGAAGGAATTGTGATAAGTATGGTGTATTTTGCCATCCTTAGAGAAGTGAAGACCGAGTCTATTAGCCTCTGGTAAGTGTTTTCTTCACCCATCTTGACCTTCACTAAGTGGCTCTTCATGCCAATTTTCACATCAGTGATTGTGTTCTTCGCCATTAGGACTGTACGCTTTATCATTTCAGCGGCCTGCACGGGATTTCCACTTCTGCCTAACGGGTTGATATCAAGATTGTTGGCATTCACGTAGTGATTATCAGTGGTGTATATCTCTAGGTTGCTAATCTCGTTCTCAACAAGCTTCCTTGAAAGTTCTACTACTTCCCGGGTTATATTGTTCGAATCAGTCAGAACAACGGCCTGGAATTTATCGCCTGTTTCTGTCACGAATGCTTGAATTCCCATGGAGCCTAGTTCAGAAATTGGTTCATGGATCCTGTAATAACCCATACGGGCAGGGAATTTTGTCTCAAGCCTTTTTAGTTCACGGGAGAAAGCTTTCTCCATGCCCTCACAGTTATCCAGTTCAGGCGCCTTCTCTACAAAGCAATTCTGGGCATCAATAACCGCAAACTCTTTCAACGCGGTCTTTTCAACATGATGCATAATATCGAGGCCTTCCTTCAGCTTGACGTCATCAAAAGGCTCCCTCTCCGGAATTATTGCGCCAAAGCCAAACTTTCCGAATTTTTGCATTCCAATGACATATTTTCCCACGTTGATCCTCTTGAATCTTGAAACAGTGTCAACGTACTCCATTCCATTCAGACACTGCATCACGCCCGAAGCAATCTCATCAATGTCCTGGTCACCGGAGCAGTTATTGCTGTTTGTAGTGGTTGTGTGGAATACCATTAGATCTGTGCCAAGATCTGAAAGCCTGTGCTGGAGCCTCAGCGGGAGATCACTGGACCCGAGTGTCCCAAATGGGCCAGGATGCACATACGGGAACACCATGGTTACCAGCCTTCCATCGTCCTTCCTGACCACATCAATGACTTTTACAGGCACACGCCGGCTGTGAGCATACAGTTGAGCAAAGAACTTATTTCCCACTTCAAGGCTCTCTTGGCTGTTATTGTAATTGAGGAACATCTGAATGATCTTTGTGGCGCTTTCTCCATATTCTTTTGAGAATTCCTTGGTAGAACTTTTCACAAAAACGATGCCGCCAATGACATAAATTATGGATGAAATTATGAAAGGAATTACTGTGGCCAGGTCCCTGAAAGCGATAGTTAGGGCGAAAATTGCAGCGTAAGTGTAATTCAAGGCAGGGATAAAGAATTTCGATAACTTGTCAGAGTAATATGTGTAGAAAATGAGCACTCTCAGCAGGGTAGCCGAAGATATTGAAACCATAAGAAGTGATTCGAGGCTCTGGAACAGATGAATCAGCGATATGATCCAGAAGAAAATAGATGCGAGCGCAAATGACATGAAGTTGAGGTAAAGTATCCTTCTTGCCGGAAAATGGGTCTTTGTGATTCTCACGAACAGTACGTCGAGGGAAATAACGAGTAAATATGAGCCAAGAACGCCGACAATGATTATGAATAAGCTCATAATGAATAGGTAATCAATAAAGAGCACCAATGCTGTCAATGCTACAAGAATGCTCCAATGCGGTGACTTTTTCACCATTTTCGTGAGGTCGGAAAATGCTTTGCCTTCCTGTTCCTGCTCTCTCACTGAACTGGTATGTTCTTCTTAATTAAACATTTTGCTAATTTTGGTCGAAAAAATTGTCAATTGCCGAATATTTTTCGAGTATTCAGAATATAACCGGCATGAGTTTAAACCTGCCATAGCTGAAGAGGACCTTTACAAATTTTGGCTTTTCTAGTGATTCACTATCCCAGATATCTATGTAGAGTCCCTTGAGATATTGCAGTTTTTCCTCAGAAGACACAACGATGATGTTTTTGAACCCCACCTTAGCCAGGATTCTGGTTGTCAGTTGTTTATTCCCTCTTCCCAAGAGGAAACCCTGTCCACCGATTGGGGACAGCACAATCCTTGTATCATGACCTGAAATTTCGTTTATCTGCTCCTCACTGAGGTCCTTTGCCAGAAGTTTACGGTTTCGCACAAGGTCGAAGCCCAACAGACTGCTGTCCAAATTAAGCAGGCTGTTTATGGTCTTGCATGTGGAACCTGGCCCTATTAGATAATTTACCTCGTCCTGCATTCCATCAATTATATACTGGGCTATGGCTTCAGAACTTGATGCAGGGTATTCAGCCTTGGATTCCGACATTATGAATTCACTTTTAGGTACAAGAAGTGTGCCGTATGTAGATACGTCCATTTCCCCCCTTTCATATGCCGTTTCGTTAAGGTCGATTACGTCGGCATTTACGAAATCTTGTGGATGGCCCGTTGCCATAGACCTGAACAACTGTACAGCCCTTGAAATACTGATTGCAAATACCGAGCTGAACATCTTTGTTCCCAGGGGGACGCCGATAACAGGTTTGGAAAAACCTGAATCAACGATGTCTCTCGCCGTACCGTCCCCACCAAAGAATACCAGAAGGTCTGCTCCTTCTTTTATCATGGATTTTAAAGCATTGATGGTATCTGCCGAACTGCAATCACCAGAGTATGCATACACAATGCGGAATTTTTCCAGTCCAGATTTACGGAAAGCGTCCTCACCCATCTTTAAAGATGCCGTCATAAATTCTGCCTGAATGTCCTTCACTTCCTCAAGGAACTCCACTGCTTTTTCCAATGATATTGATCTCGGGCAGTCCTTCAGGCGAAGAGTGTCTGAACCTTTTAGATTAAAAAACTGTCCACAACCTGCAACAGGGTTCACCAAAAATGCAACTTTCAGCATATAATCCCTTCATGTTTCATACTGTGCAATTGCTGCAGTATAATTCTGATTGAATGCCACAATATACCAGTATTGAGGTGATGAATTTAGAGACAGGTTTATCATCGTGGCGTTGCCAGGTTCAATGGTGAAAGTGCTTGATGGTGTAGGCGACAGCAGAAGATATGCAAGGTTGGAGTTGTAGGTTATTTTTGAAAGCTTATTTTCCAGATAATATGAGAAAGAAATGTTTGGTCCCCCAATTGATACAATGTGTATATCCTCTGGTTCATTGGAGGTGAGTGCTAAAGAGATGGAGCCGTTCTGGTCCGGTTTCATTGTAAATGGGTTATAGTTGTTGAATTCCATCAGGCTGCTTGTGTTAACCTTGAAGATGGACAAATCCACTGTGCTGAAGTAGTTTCCAGAATACACCGTCAATTGGTAATTACTGAAACCAAGCGGCATATTGTTTGGAGGATCTATTTTCAGAGAGTAGTTAACTTGCCCTCCTGGAGAAATAGATCTGCTTTCGCCCGACATATTGTAACCAACTGTGGGGGAAATTTCAAAGGCTGGAACTATTGTAGATTGCCCGGTGTTATTCACTGAAATATTGAAACTGACACTGTTCTGGCCGCCGTTGTATAATAGGAAGTATTGCTGTGATACATCAACGTTGAAGCTGTTAGTGCTTGTATGCAATGGAAACGGGGCAAGCCCAAGGATGATTATGGCAAATGCCACCACTGCTATTGCCTTCGTGTTCATGCGTATTCCGGTTATGTTGTTCAGAGGTTGCGGACCCTTGAGACCAACAAGGAGCGCGAACACAGCCAGTATAATCCAGGGAGTGTAAATCACGCTTAATGCTATAATGACAACAAGGGAGAGATACGACAGGTAAATAGACCTCCTCCCGAACAGGGCTGCTGAAATAAGCCCACCATCAAGGAATCCCAATGGAAGCGCATTGAATGCAGTGATGACAATTCCAGCCCATCCCGCCAGTGCAAGGGGGTCCAGGATACCATTAGAAGGAATAAGCGGGTTGGCAATGAACTGCAGAACTAGCGGGGAACCCACCGTCTGGACCTGTGAATTGACAATGGGTGCAGATGGTGGGAAATTATATGTTGTCAGTGAACCTATTATGAGAAAAATCAGGGATATGAAAAACCCGGCGATTATGGAATATCCTCCAGATTCAATCATTGCGCGCTTGCTTACATATGGCCTGTTAGGTGAATTGATCATGCCCATTGAGCCGATGCCGAGGGGATTTGGAATGAATATGGGTAGAGGATACTGCATTCCATTCTTCTTCATTGCAACGTATTTGGCAGCCTCCCTGCCTGCAAGTATTACTGCAAGGGGAAGCATGTAGAAGAGTAGTGAAGTTGCAAGGTTTCCAAGGAAATCACCATTACCCTCGTAGCTGACCTGGTACTGATACCCATAATAAAGGGCGAAAGCAATGGTGGCGGCAAGCAGAACCAGCTTTATCCTTGAATCCGTTTTTGTCTTCCTGACTGGCTTGTGCATTACTATAATTTCATCTACATCGCCTGTACTGGTAAAACTAAGATACCCAAGCTTGTCAAGTTCCCTTGATAACTTAATGAAGTTCTGTTCAGGTTGCAGATGGAACTCAGGAACCCTTAGGGTAACAGTGTCTTCTCCATTTTCATAGGAAGTATACTCGTAATATTTTGAGACTGTGTCGAGAATGACTTTGCGATCTTCCTGATCAGACATCGGTTAGCTCCGGCTTCAACGTTGATCCAAAATTGCCCTTATTAAGCTTTTATCAATGTTGAATTGCCCGGAAAGTTGCGCATGCCTCTTGTTTCCCTCTACAGAAGCCCCGACTTTTGCAGCCAGTTTTTTGCCTATTGAAATTGCATCGTCTTTTGAAGCCACAATCCTTAATTCTGTGGATTCTGCCGTTCTGCTCAGGACGAAAGAAAGCTCTTTTTTCAGTGAGAAAAGAGCACTGATTATCCCCTTCATTTCATCTTCTCCAAACCTGCCCTCAATAAAAATGGATTCTGTGCCTGGAATGCCCAGTGGCTGTGCATTGGCTATTGCAGCCTCGACTGTTTCCTTCAAGTGCTTGTCCTTCTCTTTCCTCAGGTCAAGGTTTTCCTCAACCAATTTAGAAACTGAACCCACTACTTTTTCAGGAACTGTGGTGAGTTCGCTTTCGATGAACTGTTCGTTTGAGTAAATTTCTTGCACATAGTCAAGGGCTGCTTCGCCAGCCGCAAATGTGAACCTCTGGATACCTTCCTGAATGGTTTCTACCTTCAGAATCTTCAGAAAGCCAATCTCTGAAGTGTTTTTCAGATGGGTGCCACCGCATCCTTCAGCATCCACCCCGTCGATCTCCACTACTCGGATAGTATTGCCCTCCGGCACACCACCTTCAAAAAGCCTGAACCCATACTTGGTGATGGCTTTGTTCCATTCCAGGTTCCTTACTGAGATGGTTCTTCCCTGTGTTATATATTCAAGGCATTTCTTTTCAATCTGCCTTAGCTCACTATCTGATGGCTTCCTGAAATGAGTCACATCGATCCTTGACCTGTCTACGCCTTTTTGCACCCCACTCTGCCAGACATGCTCTCCTAGAACTTCCCTCAGTACCCCAAGCAGAAGATGGGTCGAGGAGTGGTGAACCATCAGCCTGTGCCTTCTAAAGTAGTCTACATGCCCTATGATTCTCGAATGTTCTGGTATTTCCGTTTCGACTTTGTGCACGATGGAGCGCCCGATCTTGGACGCGCCCAGCATTTCTACTCTCTTGCCTTTGTAAGTGAAATAACCCAGGTCAGTTGGTTGACCACCGCCATCAGGATAGAAAGCAGTCTGGTTTGGGATAATTTCCTTTTCGCCAGAATAAAGCACCAGGGCGTTGAATTCCTTTATGGAAGTGTCATCATAGTATAGCGGCCTTGTAAAGATATCTGGATAATTCTTAGCCTTCTTCTTAGCTGCCTCTGGTTTTTCATGCAGCAATGTGATGAGGGAGTTGAAGTCGCCTGGTATGGCTATTCTTGTATTTCTTTTCTCCAGCACAATCCTTGCGGCTGTTTCTGGAATAATTCCGGATGAATCGTACAAAGTTACCAGGTCTTCTGTGGAAAGGGTGCCTTTCCTGTCAAAGGTTCTGAGTATGAGGCTCTCACCCTTCTGTTCGAGCTCGGAGTATTTCCTTTCTTCCTCGCTTAGTGCTTCCAGTATGAACGATTCGGGGAAATTGTGTATTACATCTTTCAAGTGATGGTGGTGTAGCTTGATTAGGTCAAACAGAGAACCTGTGTAGCCGCATTCCGCCTTGGCCCTGAGCGCCCGCCGGATAAGGAGCCGCGCAAGATATCCAACCTTCACATTGCTCGGTATAACATAATCTGAAAACAGTATCATGAGGGTCTTTGTATGGTCTGCAATTGTATATACGGCCTTTGCAAGATCGAACTGCCTTTCCAGTTCGTCACGACTGTTTACCAGGCCTTTGTTCTTTAATTCGGGGAAGCTTCTGTCAAGCACCATATCCCTCTCAAACGGCTCAATTTCTGCAGAATGTCTGGACAGCAGCGCAAGGCTTTCGGGTTCCCATTGCCTGATGGAGGAATTCTTGACGATGTGGTCAATTGCGTATGGCAGCACCGCCTGGTATACTGTGGCAGTTCCATTGGAAAGCCAGGCAAGCCTTTCAAGCCCATAGCCGGTGTCCACGATCATCATGTCCATTTTGGAATACCTGTTTCCATCTATTTCTACGGTTCCTTCGGGGTCGACGGTCATATCCATGAACACCAGTGTGGCAACTTCAAGACCTGCAATGAGAACTTCAAAGGCATTTCCGCCATTTCCGCCCCCTGACCATGGTTTCTCCTTGTAGCTTATGAGTTTAGGGGCTATTCCCATTGCTTCGGTAAGGAATTTGTGGCAGTACCGTGTAGTCTCTTCCTTCCAGTAAACATACTTATCCTTGTAGTTGAAGGAATCATGGCACATCATTTCAAATGATGTAAGATGCCGGCCCGTTTCCCCAACCAAGTCCGTATCGAGCATTCTTACCGAAGGCTGCGACATTGCGAGGGGGTTCCCGGGAGGTGAAACCCGGCCTGAAGTTACATGGGGTTGGAAATTGTATATTGATGCGTTGACAAGTAGCACATCATCCCTCCATCTTGGTACAACCGGGTAAGGGCTGATGATCTTATGGGTCTCCTTGAAGAAATCGAGGAAAAGTGATCTTACCTCCTTGAGGGTATACTGCCTGTTAGCTGGGCTGTTTCCAATAAAGGTATAGGAATCACATGGAGGGTCTCCGCACGTCGTCCTGTTGCTGTCAAGAGTCCAGAAATAATGGCCGCATGATACGCAAGACTTCTTTTGGAAGCCGGATTGTTTAAAAAATTCGAGGTCAAGTTCCCCTGTGCTGAATGACATGTTATTCCCCATCTGATAGCATTATTTTCAAGGTTTCTCCGCAATTATCACAAACCTTTCCTTAAGGATAGTGCCTTTCTTCCTGTTAATATTGCCTTTAAACAGCTTTTCTTCAGCGGTCCTACTCATATAAGACTGCAACTCCCTTCCTTCAAAGCTATCCATCTTTACTGGAGAAAGCCATTTCTCAACAGTATACTCTTCCTCTGAAGTAAGTACATTTAAAATCTTGAAGCCTGCATCTTCCATTAATGCCTCCCAGGTTCCAACTTTTTCTGCTGCAACGTGGGATGGGTCCCTGATAATTTCAATGTGGTTAAACACATTATCCTGGTCAGACTCCGGCACTGCCATATCAACCAGGCCAAACCTTCCGCCTTTCTTCAGCACTCTGAATGTTTCAGCAAGGAATTTTTTCTTGTCTGTGAAATGGTGTGCTGCACGCCTGCAGGTTGCAATGTCAAATGTGCCGTCCTCATATGGGAGTAGCATTACATCCCCAATGGCAAATTCAATGTTCCGGATTCCATTCTCATTTGCAATAGCCCTTGCTTTCTCCAGCATTTCCTTTGTACCATCTATGGCAACAACCTTCGACACATAAGGTGACAGTCCCATGGCTGTGAAACCCGTGCCTGATGCCAGATCTATGGCCACATCTGTATCGGATGGTTTGATTTCCTTGACAAGCTGGTTGAGATCCTCGCCTTTTTTATGTGAATCGCTGTTTGCATAGGAATCGGCGTTTTTTGAAAAGAATTCCTTAAAATCTGACATCCCTGAGATATACTAATTTTTTATAAATTGATTTCAGGTCCGCTTTAGCCTGATCAGATAGTTCGCCTTGGAATACGGCTGGAGGTTGACGACTTCCAATGGCCTGAAGTTCTCGATCTTTGCCATTTCCCTCTTGAGGATTTCCTCTTCAGATCCTTTGCCGGAGATGGACCTTATCTTGAGGATGAGCATGGCATCTTTCACCTTTGGAAATGCCTTTGCATTTGCGTTAAATATCTGGACTTGGTTTCTCTGGGCCACATCCTGGTATATTATATCTATACTGTCCATGAAAAATGCGTATCTTTCAGGAATGGAAGCATCTTCTAGGATTGGGTAAATGTTTTCTCTCCGTTCTGCCAGGGAAATGAGTTTTACAAATGGATCATAAGCTTTTTCAACGGCATATATCCTACCTTCAGTGCAGATATCGGCGAGATGGGTAGTCGTTGTGCCTGTCGATGCACCTAGGTAAAGAATGCTGGAATTTTTCCTGAACGGAAGTTCCTTGACTCTTTTCAGAATTGCTGCTGCGATCTTGCTTCGCTTGGGCTCCCACTCGCGGAAGTAAGCTTTCTCTATCCTCTTTATGTCCTCACCGTATACGGAATCGTTGTACCTAGTAACAGTGTAAAGTTTTCCGTGTACTTTGGCAATGCCCAGCGATGCTATATCCAATGCCACAAGTAGGATAAGTCTGCTAAAAAAGATATGCGTCCCTGGATCTCCACACCTGAATTAACTTATTAAATCTGATTTTGATATGTTTATGATCAAAATGGATTGTGAAATGTGCGGGAAGAAGGTTCCACATCTAGAAAAGGTCAGGATTGAAGGAGCTGTTTTGAGTGTGTGCGATGCATGCGCAAGAATGGGAACGCCCGCGGAAAGTATCAGGACAAGGTTTTCAACACCAAGTGCCCATACTAACCTGGAACCCATCAAGATTCCGCAAAAGAGGATTGTGGTTCCCCCCTCCAGGCCATCTTCGAGAAAGAGGCCCAGAGACAACATTGAGAACCTGGATGTTGTTCCTGAATACGCTGAACTCATAAGGAGCGCAAGGGCCAAACTTTCATTGACCCAGGATGAACTTGCAGCAAAACTTCTTGAGAAGAAGAATGTCATTTCGAGCATAGAAAGGGGTGACCTGCTTCCGGAAATTAAGACAGCAAGAAAACTGGAAAGGCTCCTGAATATAAAACTACTCGAAAGCGAAGAGTGAACCTTTAATGGCAGAAATGCCATTTCATTATTTTTCAGGACAATATATAAGCTCTTTGAAATACGCAACATACAGAAAAAGCTTAAATAATTCAGTTTTTTCTATACTTGCAAGGTCAGTGAATTGAAAATAGAAATCGGGCAAAGA
>JAJZOK010000006.1 GCA_021811525.1 Thermoplasmata archaeon
GCCCCATTTTATTTTCTGTTCAGAACCGGATAAAAATGCAATTCAGCCCTGATAAAATAAATCCCCTTATTCTGGTGAACTGTGCTTCTTATGTACTAATCATTCCGAAAAGCGTATTTATGACTTGAAATATCGAAGCAAAATGGAACAGGCAAAGAAGGCAATCATTGACGTTGCCCATATCAAGAGCAGGGATGGTAATTCCCTCAGAATAACCCTGCCAAGGAAAGTAGCAGAAAAACTAGGATTGACCAAGGATGACAATGTAGTTGTCTTTACGATGGAAGACGGAAAAATTTGCATTGAAAAACTGAAACAACTATAATCTTCGACACAGACTCTTCTAAATACTGCCCCATATTACAAGAACACTACTTCTATCGAAAACAAAGCCTCCTTTTGATCTCCTATAACAATTTGCTCTTGTCCAGCAACTGAACCTGCAATTCTATTACAAATTTAAAATGATTAATTAGGATGTGAAAGGAGCGTTATAGCATTGACCTTTTTTTAGCCTTCTCAACAAATAAGTCCTTTATATCACTTAAAGCAAACAGGAGCTGATGGGCATTATCTGTTCTCACTTTGAGCATTATTCCGTCAAAGTCCTCAAAATCGCACTCAATCGATTCATTCAATTCTATGCAGTGCCACTGGGAACTTACGTATGCTTTACCAAGGGTCGTTTTCCGGTCTCCATTCTTCCTGTTGAAAGGTATGATAAAAATCCTTCTGCCCCGTATAACTCCTGACAGTTTGTCCCTCAAACTGGAGCAGTCATAATCGGAGGTTAGAAATATTGAGTTGCTCAAAGGTTTGTCTAATGTCGATTTAATGTGAATATACATCTTTTTGCGTTAATGCTACTTCGGTTAAAGCCACGAAGTTTTCATTGTAATAAAACTTGTATAATGTAGTATTATGTAATCATGAAAATTTGGGCTTTATTTCACATTCTGGCCCAAACGCTCTCCAGCCTGACTTTGGCCCTTTCAATGCTGTCCTTCTTCTGAAGTGTAACAACAACTGCATCGCCTTCAGCTATTTCCTCAAAATCCCTAATGTTCTTTGGTATCTGTATGACATATTTTTTTCCTACTTTTGCTGGAAATTCCATGAATGAACAGAAAAAACTGGAATATCTTGTTTTTTGTCTGTCTGACAAATGAGAAAATGAGCTTCAATCATTGGCTGAGGGAGGACTACATCCAGGCTGAGGCCATCATTTCCGCAATTTTCATTGATTCCGGCGTCCCCAGGGCCCCGAGGTTCCCGATTACATTGAAGCATTTTTCCTTGGGGTGGTTCTGACTCAGTTTCCATTTTCCTTCAACATTTGTTACCTCAATTTCAAAGGCAACGATTGCCTTGAGCATCCCGCTGTATTGCGGATCACTCCAGTCAGCCCACCAGTCTCTACCCAAGCTTTGCTCATGAATTCGGGTCAGTTCATCGAGGATTTCTATCTTCTTTTCCGTGTCTTTTATAAGCCTCAATTGGCCTGATGCAGCCACATTGGCATAATTCCATGTAGGAACAGCATGATCCTCTTCATACCACCCTGGTGAAATATAATGATTCGGACCAGCGAACAGAACAAGTACTTTCTTTCCTTCCTGCCCTTTCCATAGTCCATTGGCCAGCGCCATATGACCACGAATTCTTCTGAATTCATCATCTACGAGCATTGGAATAGAGGCTACTGCCGGCTCCCCGTTGCCAGATGAAAAAAGGTGCCCAAAATTATGCTCTCTGGCAAATTTGACAAGTCTTTCTGTATCGTTAACTGGAAAGGGTTTAGGGTTGTACATAAGTGCAATACCGTAAGACTTTACATAATTATATTGCCATTGATTGCTGCAAAGATAGTTATGCCATAAGAAGATCAAATTCCATGGAGAAAAAAGTGCACAAATGGAAAATTAAATGCAAGAACTGTGGTATTGAATTCGAACACATCTTTGTCGCTACAGATCTCTTCAAGCCGCATATATTCAATAAACTGACAATGACATGCCCAAGCTGTGGTTCCACCAATTTTGATCCGATCCGCCTGGATGGAAAAGAATCACTGGAAGAATGGCAGGCTGCACACCCTGATCTGAACATAAAAAGCCTCCCTGACCATTCTTATCTGGAAACTGGTGTAGCTTAGGCGAAACCTAACTTATTTTAGGGTGACCCTTTATACATGAGCATGAAAGATACGCTGTGCGGCAGGAAAGTATCGAGCTTCGGGCTGGGTACATGGAAAATGGGGGGAGGGCAATCCCCAGACTTCAGCCATGATTTGGACCACATTAAGGCAATCAGATACGCCATTGACCATGGAATCAATGTCATCGATACTGCAGAAATGTACGCTTTGGGACATACTGAGGAAATTGTAGGGAAAGCTATTTCTGCATATGATCGGAAGAATATTTTTGTTATCTCAAAAGTCTGGAGTGATCACCTAACCCATGATACCCTCTTAGATTCTGCCAGAAAGAGTATATCTAGGCTTGAAACGGATTATATTGACCTATACCTTATACACTGGCCTAATCCTAGTGTGCCCATAAAGGAGACCATATCGGCAATGGAAGAGTTAGTTGCTTCAGGACTTGCCAAGAACATTGGCGTAAGCAATTTCAGTGTGACCCAGCTGAAAGAGGCCATTGAAGCGACAGAAAATACGAAAATCTGTGCAAACCAGGTCGAGTATAACTTCAGCAATAGAACGCCAGAACATGAACTGATACCGTTCTGTGAAGAGAATGGTATCGATGTCATTGCATACACTCCAATCATGAAAGGCCGGACTTCAATTTACCAGAACCTCGTCGCAATGGCTGATAAGTACGGAGTTACGCCGGTACAGATGTCATTGAGGTATGTTATGGAAAAAGCCTACCCAATTCCAAAGTCATCAAATCCAATTCATATAGATGAACTCCTCGCGGCTACAAATATACCTCTGAAAGCCGAAGACTACAGTGCTTTGAGGGCCTGACCGGAAGACTTGAAAGTCGATATACCGGATTTCTCCTTCTTTTCAACCATTCCCAAAGAGTAAAGATGCCTCAGGTGTGATATGGCTTCGCCAATTGCAAAATTCATTTCCATGAGGTTCATTGAATCCAGCGTCCTTCCTTTGCTCCACTTTATTCTTGAAGCAACCTCAAACGCACTGCTCCATCCCCCCGAAACTGAAAGTATTTCATTAAGCCTTTCCAGGTGATGGTTGAGAATTTCAAGGATCCTGCTGTTTCCGTTGGTGAAAGGATCCCTGTGGCCTGGGAAAATCTTTTCTGCATGGAGTTTGAGGGTCTCCTTCAGGCTTTCAATGTAAAGCCCAAGCATATCTGACTCCTCGTCATAAAAACTTATGTTTGGGGTAATGCCTGGAAGCAGATGGTCTCCCGTGAACAGGTAATTCGTATCTGGTATGTGTATAGAGATAGAACCGGGTGAATGGCCTGGGTTGCTTATGATTTCAATATTGCTTCCAATCTTTTCCCCTCCTTTTAGCTCCCTGTCCAGGTCTATGTCATGATAAAGTGACATATTGTCAAGTACTGAGTGCCTGTCTACAATTCTTGAAAGGATGTCCGATGGAGTGCCGTTTGCAGCAAGTTCCCCTGACAGGAATTTTCCAAATCCATCCCTGTCTTCCTGAATTTTCCTAATCCTCAGGGCATCATTGCTTCCTATGGCGATTGGAATGCCATACTTGTCCCTGAAGGCCTGTGCACCACCAATGTGGTCTACGTGAAGGTGAGTGAGAACAACCAGTTCTATCTTAGAAAAATCTACACCCCTGTCCAGCAAAAAATCCAGTGAACCAGGAGACATTCCAGTGTCCACGAGGATGTGCCTGCCATTGTTGATTTCATATATATTGGCGGTCTTGAGTGCCCTTATTGCAATTGGAACTTCATGCCTGATTACTTGGGTCAAGGTACACCTGTATTGCACATTGCCGTAAAATCTTCTCTGATCCTCAGTGTGCCTTTCCTTCCCTGGCAAGTATCATTACGTCATTGACAACCGCGGCCGCTGTTTCCCTTGGTCCATCGTGTGCACTTGAAACCCTCAGGACACCATTGTTGTCAGTCTTGATTTCATAGCCAAGAGCTGATTCTTCCAGAGATAGAAGAAAATCTCCCTGATCGAGTAGGCCAAAGCCGGTGCTGATTTCAAGTGTTTCATTCTCTGAGGTAATGGAAGTAAAAAGTCTGAGCCTGTCTCCTTTAGATGTTAGCTCTGTAAGGTCTACTTCAGGTATTCCTGAATATTTAATGTCTTTCAGGCTGAACTCTCTGTCAAATAAGGCATTTGCAAGGATCACTGTCTTTCTAGCGCCATCAAGCCCGGATGTGTCGTCCGTGTAATCAGTCTCAGCCACCCCCATTTCCTGTGCTTTCTTGACCGCTTCCTCAAAAGATGTTCCGGAGTGCATCATTTTTAGCACATAATTGGCTGTAAGGCTCACAATCCCTCTGAATTTGATGACCTTCGAGGGCCCACAGCTGTACTTGGTGAAATTGAACAGAGGCACTCCACCTGCAACTGTTGCTTCGAAAAGGACTTTAACGCCCCTGTTCCTGGCATAGGGGACTATCTCTGCCCAGTGCAGGGCTAGAGGGGACTTGTTGGCTGTCACAATGTTGATTCCTTTATCTATGGCTGCACGGAAAATCTCCAATTCCCTGTTGCCATCCTTGGAGGCGGAGGAAACATCTATTATGGCATCTAAGCCTGATTCGAGGACCTGTTCTATTGTGGCTGGCTCTCCAAGGCTCTTGATGTTTTGTGCACGCTTGGCCAGCAGTATGTTTGCGTAGGTTCGCCCTTGATCGACTTTAACGATGACTGAGGAATCCGCAACGAAGGCAACTTCTATGTCTCTTCCGCAGGATTCCTTTATATGCCCACCGCTATCGGAAAGGATCCTGATAAAATTCTGGCCCACGTTGCCCAGGCCAAGGATTGCCACCTTCATGGTTTCACTGGTCATCAGAACCTTCGACTCTTGAGACTTCGAGAACCCAGTCGCCCTCACCAACATCAATAAGCTTTACGCCAGAAGTTACCCTGGACTGGCTCTTGATGCCGCTGACTTTGAGCCTGATGGTCTTCTCATTCTTTGTGACTACCATGATGTCGTCGTCTCTTCCCACTGGTATGGCCTTTACAAGCCTCCCGGTTCTTTCACTCTTCTTGAACACCAGTATCCCTGAAGATCCCCTGTGGTGAACAGAGAATTCTGCCAGTGGAGTCCTCTTTCCAATCCCAAACTCCGATATGGTGAGGATTTCCTGGTCGTCATCAGCTATGAATCCAGTGATCACGTAGTCGGCGTCCTTAAGGCGCATTGCCCTTACTCCCCTGGATGACCGGCCGGTTCCCCTGACCTCAGAGAGCTTGAATACAGCACCCTTGCCCTGGTTTGAAATGACAACGACATTTTTCCCGCCAGTTGTTGATTCAACTGCAACTACTTCGTCATCCTCTGCAAGAGTGATGATCTTGAGGCCAGATGCCCTCATGATGAAGAGATTGGTTGCCAAGGTCTTCTTTATGAAGCCATTCCTGGTCATTATCACAAGATCAGATTTCTTGTTCTCAGGAGATTTCATTATCTGCTTGATGGTCTCCCCTTCAGACAGGGGCAGATAGGTGGAGGCTGTAACGCCCACAGATTTCCTGCCCTTCTTTTCAATCTCGTAAGCCTTTGACTTCAGTACCCGTCCCGTGTTTGTGAAGAAGAAAATGTCATCGTGGGAACTGCAAGAAACAATGCTCTTGATGCTGTCCTCTCTTCTTGTGGATGTTATGATGCCTTTCCCTCCACGGCGCTGTGCACGGTATTCTTCCAGTGATACTCTCTTGAGAAGGTTACCTTCGCTCAGGATCAGGACATCGTCCTCCTTTGGTATTAGATCTTCAATAGATCTGCCTTTCATCTGCTTGTAGGTGATCTTGGACCTTCTTTTGTCACCGTATTTCTTGGAAAGGTCAAGCATTTCCTGCTTGATTATTCGCTTCCTCTTGCCCTCATTTGAAAGAAGATCTTCGAAGGATGCAATCTTTGCACGGACTTCGGCCAGTTCTTCCAGAACTTTTGAAACTTCTAGAGTAGTGAGCTTCTGCAGCCTCAGGTCAAGGATGGCATTGGTCTGGATTTCGTCGATGCCCAGCGCTTTCATCAGTTTTGCCCTTGCGTCGGGTACATCCTTGGCCTTCCTGATGATCTCTATGACATGGTCTATGTCCTCAAGGGCCCTTGAAAGTCCGAGAAGTATGTGTTCCCTTTCCCTGAGTTTCTTGAGTTCAAATTCCGACCTTTTGACAATAACTTCAAGCCTGTGGTCAATGAAAGTCTGGACCATGCCCTTCAGGTTTAGGGTCCTGGGCTGGTTATTCACCAGAACCAGGTTTATGATACCGAAAGATGATTCAAGTTCAGTGTGCTCATAAAGCTGGTTAAGTATTAGGCCTTTCATGTCCTCATCCCTGACCTTTATTACTATGCGCATGCCTGTCCTGTCGCTTTCATCCCTGATGTCAGTTATACCCTTGAGAACCTCATTCTTAACATGTTCAGCAACATTCTGGATGAAAACGGCCTTGTTCACATTGTATGGCAGGCTCTTGATTATGATATGCTTGGGGTCTTTCATATCAACTTCTCCCTGGGATACGACCTTGCCTCTTCCCTTGGTATAAGCGTCTACCAGTTCAGGGGTGTAGAATGAAATCCCTCCACCTGGGAAATCCGGCCCCTTTACGAACTTAAGGAGATCCTCGACCTCGTATTCCGGATTGTCAAGTGCATAGGTAATTGCATTGCAGACTTCGTTAAGGTTGTGCGGCGGCATGTTGGTCGCCATTCCAACGGCAATGCCTGAACTACCGTTAATGAGAAGGTTGGGCACTTTTGTGGGGAAGTATTCCGGTTCTTCAAGGGATCCATCAAAGTTTAGCATGAATGGGACAGTGTTCTTGTCAATGTCCTCCAGCATTTCCTCTGAAAGCCTTGCCATTCTTGCCTCAGTATACCTCATGGCTCCTGGCGAATCCCCATCAATCGAACCGAAGTTTCCCTGCCCATCGATCAATGGATACCTGAATGAAAAGTCCTGGGCCATCCTTGCAAGAGCATCATAAATTGCAGTGTCACCGTGCGGATGATACTTACCCATGGCTTCTCCAACAATTCTTGCCGACTTCTTGTACGGCTTGTCATGAGTGAAACCAAGCTCACTCATAGCAAACAAAATTTTCCGTTGAACTGGTTTCAGGCCATCCCGCACTTCCGGGAGTGCCCTTGATACAATAACGCTCATGGCGTATTCTAAGTATGATTGTTTGATCTCGTTTTCAATAGGTCTTTTTTCCATTTTTTAACCTCACAGGTCTATATTGGTGACGTACCTGGCATTCTCTTCGATGAATTTCCTTCTCGGCTCAACTTTGTCACCCATAAGTATGGAGAAGAGCCTGTCTGCATAAGCGCCGTCCTCGATCGAAACTTCCACTAATTTTCTAGTATCAGGGTTCATAGTAGTGTCCCACAACTGCTCCGGGTTCATTTCTCCCAAACCCTTGAACCTCTGGGTAATTGCATTTGCCCCCATTTTTGAGGCAACTTTGTCCTTGTCTTTCTCAGAATAGACGTATTCCACTTTTTCCCCTTTCTGGATCCTGTAAAGCGGCGGTTGGGCGAAGTATATCTTCCCGTTTGTAATTAGTTCCCTCGAAAATCTGTAAAAGAATGTCAGCAGAAGTGTTCGGATGTGTGCGCCGTCCACATCAGCATCTGTCATGATTATGATTTTCCCATATCTTAGCTTTGAAAGGTCAAGGTCTTCCTTGATGCTCGTCCCCATTGCTGTGATTAGATCTCGTATGATTGCATTCTCGAGAGTCTTGACATCTGTGGCCTTTTCCACATTGAGGATCTTCCCCCTCAGGGGCAGAATAGCCTGGAATTCCCTGTTCCTGGCCTGCTTAGCAGTGCCTCCTGCAGAGTTACCCTCCACAATGTAAAGTTCCGTTCTGGTGCTGTCGTTGGAAGAGCAGTCCGCAAGCTTCCCCGGAAGGCCACCGCCTTCAAGAGCTGATTTTCTCCTCACAAGGTCCCTTGCCTTTCTTGAAGCTTCCCTCGCAGCAGCAGCTGCAAGTGCCCTCTTGACAATCAGATCGGCAATGTTTGGATAGGATTCGAAGTACTCCCTGAGATATGTTTCAGTAACCGATTGAACCATTCCCCTGGCTTCGCTGTTTCCTAGCTTTGACTTTGTCTGTCCCTCAAATTGCGGCTCAGCTATCTTGATGTGCAGAACAGCAACAATGCCTTCCCTTACGTCATCTCCTGTGATGGCCTCAACACCCTTTACCATGTTCTTGTTCTTGGCATAGTCCTGTATAGCCCTTGAGAGACCTGCCCTGAATCCAGCAACATGTGTTCCGCCTTCTATTGTGTTGATGTTATTGACAAAACTTTCAATGCTCTCAGAAACGCCTGTATTATACTGGAAGGCGAACTCCACGATCCCGTTTTCAAGTTCCACCTTGTTGGAAATTGGTTCCTTGTGGACGGAATTATATCCTTCACCCAGGTACTCCACAAATGCGGAAAGGCCACCTTCGAAATGCAAGGTTTCTTTCTGCTCTGTCCTCTGGTCCTCTATAGTTATGCTGATTCCGGGATTCAGGAATGCAAGGTCCCTGGTTCTCTCAAGGATGGTGGAAAACGAGAAATCCACTGTTTCAAAAATTTCAGGGTCCGGGTAGAACCATATAATGGTCCCATGGGATTTTTCAAGCTGGATTGAGACATTTTTCATGTCTTCAGGTGGGTTCTTTGTGAACTCAGAAGTCTTCATGGATTCGAGTTTGGTTACAGGCGCTCCCTGCTTGAATGTCTCGAAGTATACCTCGTTCCCTTTCTTGACTATTGCAGTAAGCCTCGAGGAAAGCGCATTAACCACATGTACACCCACTCCGTGAAGACCTCCGGTGATCTTGTAGACTTTCTTGTCAAATTTAGCACCGCTGTGCAGTTCTGTAAGGACTATCTCAAGGCCAGGCCTGTTATACTTGGGGTGCAGGTCAACAGGGATCCCTCTTCCGTCATCCTCAACGCTGATTGAAGTGTCTTTGTATATGGTTATATAAATGCCCTTGGCAACACCAGCGTTAGCTTCGTCAACGCTGTTGTCGACTACTTCATAGACGAGGTGGTGTAGGCCACGCTCATCAGTTGAGCCAATATACATTCCGGGAACTTTTCTTACAGCTTTCAGTCCTTCTAGAATCTGTATCTGAGATGAATCATAATTTTCCATTGAATTTACCACTTCCAAAATTAAAT
>JAJZOK010000031.1 GCA_021811525.1 Thermoplasmata archaeon
GAATTCACCTCCACGGCGTTAAAGATTGAGGAATAATATGAGAGGCGGTCTTTCACGCCTTTCCTGTAGAAGGCAGTGTTCCAGTCCGGGTAAATCCAACCAGAACTGCCTATCCTTATATTGTCTACCGTAGCAGCTCCCTAGCTATGATAATCCTCTGTATCTGGTTCGTGCCTTCATAAATCTGGGTGATCTTCGCATCCCTCATGTGCCTCTCGGCATCGAATTCTGTCGTGTATCCATATCCACCAAACAGCTGAAGGCAGTCAGTGGTTATTTTCATTGCCACATCCGAGGCGTACAGCTTGGCTTCTGATGAAATTTTAATGGCATTCTCATGCTTGTCCCATGCTTCTGCAGCCCTGTAGGTCATGAGTTTTGCAGCGTCGACCTGGGTTGCCATGTCAGCCAGCATAAACTGTATGCCCTGGAAACTGGATATGCTGGTACCAAATTGTTTCCTCTGCTTTACATAATCCACGGCTTCCTCAAGAGCACCCTCAGCTATGCCCAGCGCCTGCGCAGCTATTGCGATTCTGCCGGAATCCAGTGTCTCCATTACTACCTTAAAGCCAGAATTTTCCTCTCCTATGATGTTGTTCAGAGGAACTTCGACATCGTTGAATTCAAGTTCTACTGTGCTGCTTCCCCTGATCCCAAGTTTCTCTATGTCCCTGCTTATCCGGAATCCGGGCATGTCAGAATCCACAACAAAAGTGGAGATGCCCCTGTGTGCCTTTGACGGATCTGTAACAGCGGATACAACGAAGAATTTGGAAATCCTGCCGTTTGAGATGAATATCTTGCTGCCATTGAGGACATAATGGTCACCTTTTTTTTCTGCCCTTGTTTTGATGGAAGCTGCATCGCTGCCAGCGCTAGTTTCAGTGATTGCGAGCCCGCCAATTTCCCCTTCTGCAATTCTCTTAAGGTAGCGCTTTTTCAGGTCTTCACTGCCAAACATGATCAACGGATCAGCGAAAAGCGTAAGCGCTCCGTCTAGGACCAAAGCAGTACTGGGGCATGCCTTTGACAGTTCCTCAATAACCCTGACCAGAAAACTAAAGCTGAGTCCTGCTCCACCATATTCCTTGGGAATATAACTCTGGAACAGGCCAAGATCACGCATTCTCTGTATGAGCTTTTCGGGGACCTCCTTGTTCCTGTCTATTTCCTTTGCAAGGGGCTTTACCTCCTTCATTGCAAATTCTTTCACATATTGCAGAATGTCCAGTTCATCCTGGCTCAGTTTAGCTTCAATCATGAATCATTATTTAACTCAAAATAAATAAATTGTCGACTAGGGGAAGTGCAGTGTCAATAAGGGTAGTTTTAAAAATATTATGAAACGAAGAAGCAGCTGTAATTTAGAACTTTAGTTCCTTCTTGAGGTCTGCCAGCAGGCCATCAGGAATTTTGGCCGCCTCGTTGTATCCTTCCTTCCTTGTTTCAATATACACGTTCTTTGAACTGCTGAATTTCTCATGGTCTGCTTTAGTGAACTTGAACTTAAGGTACTGAAGTGTCGATTCGAGAACTTCAGTTGATCTCCCTTCTTCGGGGGTTCCCTTGACTTCATGGCCATCAAACGTCAGGAACACTGAATTCTCAATGCCAGCCAGTTTCGGGATTTCCCTGATCATCTGTCTTTCATCCTCGAATTCAATGAACATTGAAACGCTAAGTTCAGTCGCGGTAGGTAGCTGGTCGCTGTAGACCCTTATGAGCCTGCCAACTTCTTCCCTGTCGTGGACATTCTCGATGAAGACCATTTCATTAATCTGGTTCAGCACTGTGTTTCTTGATTCGAAAAGAAAACTGAAGGTCTTTGTGACCAGTCTTCTCTTTTTCTTTTCTGAAACGATTTCGCGGGTTATGTCATCCCGCTTTGATTTATAAATTTCCGGGGAGAAGATCTCCTCCGGTTTTATTGGCTCCATAAGAATCAGATTACTTGCTCAGGTTTGCCAAGGTGTCTTCATATTTCTTTGCATGTGATTTTTCGGCTTTTGATAGAATCTCGAACCAGTGTGCGATGTCCTCAAAGCTTTCTTCCCTTGCAGTCTTTGCAAACCCCGGATACATCTGGGTGTATTCGTATGTTTCCCCTGCAATCGCAGACTTTAGGTTCTGTTCTGTGTTGCCGATTGGTTCGCCGGTGACTGGGTCTCCCACCTGTGCAAGGTACTTGAGATGGCCGAATGCATGGGCCGTTTCCCCGTCTGCTGTTGACCTGAAGATTGATGCTACTTCCTGCAGTCCCTCCTCATCTGCCTTCTGGGCGAAATAAAGGTATCTCCTGTTTGCCTGTGATTCACCTGCAAATCCAGCCTTGAGATTTTCTAGAGTCTTGCTGTTTTTTAGTTCCAAATTATCACCGGGAATAGATTGCCATAAGCTATAAGAAATTTATGATAGCAGCTTCTAATTAATAATTGCTATAAATAGTATCAAATCAATTTTGCAAATTTTCCAGCTGCGAGGAATACTCCGAGCGGGCCTGGAACGCTTTGTTCCCCGGATGCCAAATTGTGGGTCTCCCCATCAAAGTCAATCTTGTAATTCCGCAGGAGGTTTATCCTGAGTTCTGCATTTCTGAATGCCCCTGCAACTGCATCCTCAAGTGGATTAAAATCCTGGAATTCCCCCAATTTTATCGGGACCACTGCAAGCCCGGTTTTTCCATGAAGGCTGTGCGGCAACCTGATCAGCCTGTGTATATCGGTGGTTACAGGTTCGTCTATCTCGCACTGATCTTCGTTTTTCACCTTCACCACAATGTAGTTCAGGACCTTTTCATCATTCTTGTCCATTATCCTGTACTTTTTGAATCCCGGCATGGTCATGACTTCAATGCGTTTCAGGTTACCTCCGACCTGGGTAGACCTGTTGAGGTCTGTGAGGTAGTTCTGCATTGTCCTGATGTTACCGAGCAGTCCATGAAGGATCTCCTGCTTCTCGCTGTTTCCGAGGAGATCAGAGTAGAAGCTGCAGATGCTGTCATCAATTGTTTTTTTCCACCCGCTGAGTTTATGAGATGTTTCCTGCATAGATCTTCTCACATCGAATGTCGTGAAACCTTCACCGCGGATATAGTTGGCAATTTCCCTTCTTGAATCAGAAGACATCTGGTAAACGCTGTCCTCTACAACATGAACGTGATACCCTCTTCCTCCTGAAAAAAATACTTTGAGGTCCTTTTCATCGAACCCAAGGTCATCCATCAGGAATTTGAAAATAAGCCTCTGGGTATGCTTTTTGACTTCAGACAGAATTTCAGCATACGACATCCTGTCCGCCCCTGAAAGATGGTCTGCGTCGAGGTCAAAGATAAGTTCCGCGCCTTTCCATCCTTTCTCTTTCATGACCTTGTCGTCCGGATACCTGTAGTACGCAGTAGAGTAGTAGATGTGCCTTGGTGTATTCTTCCTGACGAAGAATCCAAGATCGGAAAGGTTCCGTACTGAACGGTGCCTTATCATTGTCCCAAAGAAAGGGATGAAACCTATTTCCCTCTCCCCTATGAGGTCAACATCCCTACCCGTCCAGTTGCTGTAATAGCCTTGGAAAAGCGACTTTAGTTTCAGGTCGGAATCATCTACTGGAAGCAACTTCTGGCTATCACAGAATATATTAATAGGGTTTACCATTTGAGCCGGCAGATGTTCAGGGCCACTATTACTGCCATTACTTTCTCAATAATCATGCTGACGGGTTCCATGTTGATTATACCGGCAACTTCCGGAGCTCATGGAGATAATGCTTTATCGCAGCTTTCATTTTCAACACCAACCTGGACGCGGGATATTCCACCGCAAGCCAATTTTACAGTATACGTTCCGTCCAATCCATATGACGTTGCTGTGGCGGATAATGCCCTGAACCAGGTCGGAATAGTACCCCATAAATATGGGCTCCTGTGGACATTCTCTGTCCCAGCTCCATTGGCCCAAACAGTAAATCATACACTTCATTCCCTTACCTTTAATTCGGGCATCACTTTCTTTTACAATGAAAACCAAACCATCGTTAACCCTTCACTGACCTATTCCTATGTTGGCCAGAATCTAAACATCCCCTTTGCATTTACTCCCAATGTACTTGCCAGAGCATACAATTTCACCTGGCCAATTGCTCATGGAATCAATGGTTCCGGCATCGCCATTGGAATAGTTGATGCTTACGGAAATCCCAATATCAAATATGACCTCAGGGCATTCGATTCGGTCAATGGGCTCCCACCTGTGAACCTGTCCATCCAATATCCCAACGGAGTACCGGCCACCTATAACGCCACCTGGGCAATGGAGACCTCTACTGATGTTGAATGGGCACATGCGTTGGCACCGGCTGCCAGGATTGTCCTGCTCGTTGCGACTTCCCCTTATACCAATGAACTGCAGGCTGTAGTCAGTTATGCGGTATCAAATCATCTTGCAAACATCCTTTCCCTTAGCTGGGGTTCTCCTGAAACTGCGCTATCTGCGAGTTCTGAGTTAACCTATTCAAAGGTGTACTCACAGGCCGCCTCTCAAGGAATCACTGTTCTCGCTGCATCCGGCGACAATGGAGCATACACTGGATCAAAGCTCAGTGTTGACTTCCCTGCGTCTGACCCAAATGTAACCGGTGTGGGCGGGACTTCTCTTTACGCAGTAGCTGATAAGTTTCAGCAGTCTGGCTGGGGAGGAGTGGTCAATGGCCAGTCATACGGGAGCGGCGGAGGCTACAGCACGGTTTTCAACACGCCATACTGGCAGTCTGCAAAGGGGTACAATGATACCAGGAGGGGTGTGCCTGATGTGGCAATGGATGCAAACAAGTACACAGGAGTATATGTGATATCCAGCGGTGGGCAATACATTGTTGGAGGGACAAGTGTTGCAACACCCATATGGGCAGATGTGGTTGCCCTTATTGAACAGAAAGCGGGTGTTCATCTCCCATCTATAAACCCACTGCTGTACCAGATCGCGCGGACGCCTCTTTACGACAGCTCCTTCACCCAGATCGTGTCGGGCACTAACGGCTACTACCTGAACAGCCCTTACTGGAATCCTGTCACTGGACTGGGGACCCCTAAGGTATCGGCCCTCATAAACGCATCAAGGGAAATAATTGCTGGATATGGGGGTATTGCTCTTTTCAACGGCACGAGGTCATACAATGCAACTAGCATATCTGCGGACCTTAACCTTACGCCAAATCAAGACAGATTGGCGAACAATGGCACTACATTCTATTATGCGGGTTTTTACTCAGATCCCCTCAATTATGTAAGATTCGGGGTAACACTCAATTCCAGCGGGGAAAGCCTGAAGCTCGTGCTTGCGCAGTCTGGAAGCCAGTACATCAGGACCTATGCAATGCCTCCCTTGCTCTCAGAGAAACTGAGCCTTTTCAATGTGGGAATTTCAATGGGCAAATACGGCGTTACGGTTACAACCAGTGACGGTTTCACCCGGAGCATACCTGCATTCCTCAATTTCTCCGGTACAATGTCACCCACGCTTGGAACCTCCCAGTTTGAATCCCAGACAAACCTGACAGTGATTAGCCCCGGCACTTTCAGCTCCATTACCCTCAGCAACGGAAGCACTCCTTTTTCTCCGGAATATGTTTATTTCCAGCATTATGACCATATTGGCCTGGAATCTTATTCTACCATTGATGCCAATTACGCCGGTGGGCAGCTCCAGTTTTACTCATCATCCAAGGCGGAAAGTACTTTATTAGGCAGTGCCGGGAACGCTGTTCCGGAAATAACATACCACCAGAGTTTTGGTTTTCCCTCACAGGTGGCCTTCAGTCTCAGTGGGGTTTCGGGAACTGTTAACTGGACCTTTGACAATGTTTCCCAGAATTCAAATATCTTTGATGTCAGAAATGGCGGGTATTTTACTGTTAATGCAACATACACCTCAGGTGGAGTTCTGCAGACTGCCTCCCGGAACATAACCCTGCCTAACATGCATCTTGCCAATGTATCGGTGAACTATACCATTAATGGCACAAATTTCCCTGGAACCAAAATTACAGCACTTTATTTCTACAGTTACGCTTACAGCAAGCCTGGCATGCAGATTCCTGCTTTGAATATGAGCACGCCCGTAAGTGCATCAGCCCCAGGCTTTTATGGAGGAACTTCCACAATTTCAGGTTCTCAGAATATCAGCCTGAAGCTTGTCCCCATGAATGTCAGCCTTTCCATATTTGTGTTCAACTCCAATGCCACAGTAACTTTTGACAACCTGACTGTTCCACAGGCTGGAGGTTATCATGTTAGAAGCATTTCGCCCGGTATGCTGGTTAATATTAATATTTCAGCAGCAGGATATTCCAACCAGAGCGAAAAAGTGCTGCTGCAACCTGGTGAGAACATGAGCATTCAGGCCAACCTAATGCCTGTTCGTGGATCTTTCAACGTGCTTTCCGGTACTGTGACGGATTCCATATATGCTTTCCCAGTGGAAGGTGCATTGGTGAGGTTGAATTCCACAGACGGATCGTTTACAAACTCCACGGGATATTATTTCGTCTACCCTGCAACAGGCAAGTATAATGTCAGCGCTTCCGCGGATATGTACGATAACTTCAGCACCCCGCTTAACATAACTTCGTCAACAATATTGAACATCAGGATGAACCCGTCAAAGATAACAGCTACACCTGGAGAATCAATATCCATAACCCATTACTTCCCCCTCCTGTTCTATTTTGGATATGTATCATGGACACCGTACGAGGGCCAGAATTTCTCCATCTATCAGGTATATGTGTCAAACAACCAGAATTTCCTGAGCCCGGAAATCACCACAGTCACTTCTCAGAATACCAGCTATGCCTTCCTGAAAGGATTGGCCCCTGGGAGCCCTTATTATATCTCAGTGGTGATCAGGCTTAGCAATTCACAGGTATACCAGAGCCAGGTTGTGAAAATAACCTATGCAAACCCTGTCTACCTCGGTGTCAACCTCGTTCTTTTAGGAGCAATCGGGTTTTACATATATGTGGGTTACAGAGTATTCACGAAAAAGAAAAGCAAAATTGGATTTCAGTAGGATCTTTTCAAATCCTTTACTGCATCCACCATATTTTTCAGTTTATCAAATCCTATCTGCCTGGACCTTGTTCTAAGGCCGCAATCTGGGTTTATCCTGAGGAGCTTTGGGTCTTCCACCAGCTTTACGGCTGCCTCAATCCTGTCCTTAATCAGGGAAACCGGTTCCACAAAGTCTACGTGTATGTCTGTAACCCCAAGGCCGATGAATTTTTTCTCGGAAAGGCTCTGGTTGACTTCGTTAAATGCCTTCAGATCTGCGTACCCTGGCCTCTGCTCTATGGATGTACCTCCAGAATATTTGTCTCTGTTTGCATACTCTAGGTTAAGGCCCTGGACCTTTAGGTCGTGGAGAGTATTGTAAAGATACCTGTAATCTACGCTGTAGCATACGTGTATGGTCGGTTCAATGCCACTTATTCCCTGGAAGGACCTGTTTACAGACTCTGTGACAATGTCCATTTCGTGAGGATGGGTTGTAGCAGCGGGCTCGTCTATCTGTATCTCGAGTGTCTCTGCACCTCTGGTCTTTTCCCAAACTTTTTTCAGTGCCCTGATTTCCTGGTTTATGACGTCAGAATAGGCATTTGCCAACTCTCTCCTGTCCTTGTAATATTCATTGAATGACCAGTCCATCATGGTATACGGCCCGGTAATTGGGACCTTTAACTTCCCCTTTGTCTGGGAAAGCACGTATTCAAGCTCTTCAACATGGAAAGGGTTCTTCCTTGTGATTTTGGATACTACGCTCCCTTTCTTGTAATACCTGTTGTCAAAAGACCTTACCATTCCATAGAATTCGAGGCCGCCAACGTTTGCAGCAAGATGTTCATACATTTCCCACCTGAACATCTCCCCTCCAACTCCAAAGTTGTCCAGCCCAGACTTTTGGAACAGATCAAGGGTCTCAACAGTTGCTTTCCTTGCAAGGTCGAAGAATTCTTTCTGGCCCTCTATGGTATGGAATTTCTTGCTTAGATAATCAGGTTTCCTGAAACTTCCTATTTCCTGGGTTATAAAGAGATTTTCCGACATTTTACTCACCTATTTTCCCTATGAGTTGGATCTTTTTCTCTGCAATCTCCCTTGGGAAGAAGTCAAGATAATCAGAGTGTGTAACATAAAGCCTGTTTATCCCGTACTCCCTTCCAAGATCATTTGCCCTCTTTGTGATCGCTTTTGGGTCCTCCAATTTGGTGTTATGGGCATCAATAAGCGCTAGGCCCGGAATGGCTGAATATTGGGCTGCGGATTTAATATTGTCCTTCTCGTCGCCTGTTACTACGGAGTGGAATTTTTTACCGGCTGATGCCAGTGCCCTTCCTTCAAGTTTGCCTGCAGTTATGAGAATAGTTTTTTCAGGATCCACCGATTTGTAAAAGGGCCCAAGATCATTATCCCCAAGTGGGACTGATTCAAAGACCAGGAACCTTTTAAAGTTGAATTTGGTGAAAACCTGGCTGTAAAGTTTTCCTAGCTGTTCAGAGAAGATTCCAAAACTTTCTCCGGCCACGTTGCCGCAGAAATGGAAGAATGTCACTGGTCCGGGGACAAAGGCTAGCTGGTCTGCGCCCTGGTCAACATGGTAAAGTGGCAGGGGAGGATTCTCACTGAGCTCCCCGTAATCCGAAGGATTCCCGTCCAGGGAAATGGAGCCCCTGACTTCCGGTAACCTGTAGAATGTGTTGGTTTCACCATACCTCGTGAGTGGCCCAAGTTCTATTCCTCCAGACAGAAGGGACAGCGGCCTGAAAATATCGTACCAGTTGAAGAGAGGATCAGTGAATGCGGAAATCCTGTTATCCCTGGCAAGTTTCTGGAAGGCTTCAGTTTCTTCCCTGATAAGATCTTCAAGTTCCCTTGCTGGCAGGATTTTTCTCTCCCATCTGCCTATCCTTACCCTTAGCTTTTCTGTTTTCGGAAATATTCCGTATGTTAGTCTAAGTATTTCTGACATCTATATACTCTCCAAAATCTGTTTTGCAAGTTTGTTATTTCCCAGGGGCATTACATGAATGCCATCGACATATTCCCTGGCTTCATCGTATGCATCCAGGATCAACCTTGTGGAAGCTGCAGCTATATCCTCAGCCTGATCAAGCTTTTTCAGCGTCTCTTCTGAAAACCTGACTCCCATCTTCTTTATCCCCTCGATCTGGCTAAGGGTAAGGAT
>JAJZOK010000047.1 GCA_021811525.1 Thermoplasmata archaeon
CCTTATGACTACCTCTTCGGTCTTCATTGCAAATCTTTGGTATATTTATGATACTTATTAATTCTTATGGGCTTTTTGCCAGCTACTAAACCTTGATTTTTTCCCCTTGAGGAAACAATTAATATTTTTCGGCGATTTACCGATCATGTCCCGAACTGAGAGCGACGTCATAGGAGACGTTCTGATTGAGGATACCAGTTATTACGGCATAAACACGCACAGGGCAAAGGAGAATTTCCAGATAACCGGCCAGACAGCAGATTCTGACCATATTAATTCCATTGTGACAATAAAGAGATCTGCTGCTGTTGCAAACAAGATGGGCGGAAAACTGCCACAGGAGAAGGCAGATGCCATCTTGAAGGCATGCGACAGGATATTGAAGGGAGAGCTTCACGACCAGTTCATTGTGGATGTTTTCCAGGCGGGAGCCGGAACCTCTTACAATATGAATGCAAATGAGGTAATCGCAAACTTGGCACTGGAAGTGGCGGGCAAGAAGAAAGGGGAATACTCCTACATCCACCCCAATGACCATGTGAACATGAGCCAGTCCACAAATGACGTTTACCCCACGCTCATCAGGGTTGTTGCGTACAGGAAAGCACTGAAGCTCCAGGAGAAGGTTTCTCTTCTCATAAAATCACTGAAAACCAAAGCCAAGGAATTCAATGACGTAGTAAAGCCGGGAAGGACACATCTCCAGGATGCTGCCCCGGTAACATTCGGCATAGAGCTTTCAGCATGGGCTTACACACTTGAGAAAGACCTTAAGGAACTGGAGTCTGCAGCGGAGGGCCTCCTTGAACTTAACATTGGTGGAACTGCAGTTGGTACGGGCATAAACACGGTTCCGAATTACCAGGAAAATGTAGTCAATGAAATCAAGAAATTCACCGGGTTCAACTACAGGAAGAGCCTGAACCTGCCCGGGATAATGGAATTCATGACCGATTTCTCCAGGGCAATGAATGCTGCTGCAAACATTGCAATTGATGTAACAAAGATATCGAATGATATCAGGCTGCTTTACTCCGGTCCCGGAGCAGGGATACATGAAATAAAGATACCAGCAGTCCAGCAGGGATCATCCATCATGCCTGGAAAGATCAACCCTTCCATTGCCGAGGCAATGAACATGATCTGCCATTCTGTGCTTGGAGCCCAGCAGGCATTGAACATTTCTGCACAGGCAGGGCAGCTTGAGCTGAACGTCATGATGCCACATATTGACTATGAACTCACAAGATCCGAGGATATCCTTGCCAACGGCCTTGAGATGTTCAGGACAAAGCTTATTGATGGCCTGGATGTGGACAGGGACAGCTGCAAGGAACACCGGAGCAAGAGCTTTGGATCTGCTGCGCTCCTGAACCCCATATTGGGTTACGACAACGTTGCAAAAATTGTCCAGGAAGCCCTGAAAACCGGGAAATCCATCAAGTCACTTGCCCTGGCTACAGGGAAAATTTCTGAGGCAGAATTTGACAAAGTAATGTCAAGCGGTGTACCCGGACTTTAGCCCGGGATCACTTTTCATTTTTATAGAACCATATTTACTGGAAATCATCTTTTAATTTGCATTCGAAATTTTCTTCGGGGACCTTTGCTTTGGAAAACCAGAAATAGTCATTATCAATTTTCCAGAAAATCAGGAGTCTATATTGAAGATATATTTTGAATCCTATGGATGCACGCTCTCTAAATCTGAGGCGGGTCTCTACGTAAACAAGTTACTCAGCGAGGGCGGAGAGCTTGTGAAGAATCCTGAAGACGCAGATCTAAGTGTATTGGGAACATGTGTGGTCATCAAGCATACACAGGACAGAATGATGTCCAGGATAGAGGACCTTTCAAGACAGTCCAAGGTCAAGGTTCTAGGTTGCCTTCCATCCGTAAGCGGAGGCGCACTTGAGAGCGAGAGGATTGAGGTTCTCCAGCCAAAGGATTTCCGTTCATTTTACAGTGGTGCCCTTGACGATGTTGAGATCCGGGAACCATCCATCTTCGACGGTATTCCCATAAATCAGGGATGCACCGGGAGTTGCAACTACTGCATATCCAGGGTTGCCAGGGGAAAACTCGTTTCAAGGCCCCCAGAGAAGATTGTGAACCAGATTAAGATGCAGCTGGACCGTGGAATCAAAGAAGTGAGGATTTCCTCACTTGATACCGCAGCATATGGCCGGGACCTTGACCATACTCTTCCAAGTCTTGTGGGTGACATTCTGGCCATCAATGGCGATTTCATGCTAAGGATTGGAATGATGGAACCTAAGAACACAAGCGAGATCTTAGATGGCCTCCTTGACAGGATGGAAGACCCCCGTGTATTCAAGTTCCTCCACATACCTGTACAGAGCGGCGACAACAGGATCCTGGACCTCATGAACAGGGAATACCATGCAGACGCTTTCAGGGAAATCGCAGGGAAATTCAGGTCAAGGTTCCCTGATGGGACCATTTCCACCGACATTATTTCCGGGTACCACAACGAAGACGAGGAGAGTTTCAGGTTAACCAAAGAACTGCTCCTGGAAACAGAACCAGAAATTGTGAACATAACGAGGTTTTCCCCAAGGCCATATACTCCAGACTATGAAAGCAAAGTTCCCGCTTCAAACCTGGTCAAAAAGTGGACAAGGGATTACACTGACCTTCACAAGGAAATTCTGTCACATAAACTGGAATCCCTGCTGGGGAGGAAAGAAGAGATCATGGTTACTGAGAAAGGAAAGCCTGGAACATCAGTGGGCCGAGATGCATCCTACCGCCCTGTTGTGATTGAGGGGGAATTTGCCTTATACAGAAGATTGCATGTTGAAATCGTGGAACATGGGGATACTTACCTCATTGGCAAGCCCTTATGATGGGATTTCGTCCACAGCTACAATTTCATCCATAACGTAGTGGCTGTTTTCCTTTATCCCGAAGATCTGCTGGAATTCCGGTGGAGTAAGTATTGGCATGGGAAACTTATCACTCTCATCCAGGGAAACCCTGGGGCAGCCCGTGAATACAACTGCATCACACCTCATGTTTTCATAGTCGCTTGGCCTGACATCGTTTGCAGTTAGAAGTACGGGTTCAAGCCCTTGCGCCTTCGCCTGCTCCACAATCTTGTTTGCAAGCCTGATCCTGTACTGGCCAATCTTGGTGTCAGCGACAATGCAGATCTTCCTGGCATCTCTAGCCTTAGAAAGTTTAGCATATCTCCTTCTCAGGAATTTGTCAGTTTCAGGCCTGATTTCGTGAAGCCTTCTCTCATGCATGTCAAGAATATAAACATCCTTGCTGGATGCCAGCTGCGCGCCGATAGCGTGAAACTTCCCTGTGCTAACGACCACATAACTGTCCACTTCTGATGATATTGAATGGGCTGCCGAGAAATTACACCCCAGGACCTGACCGGGGTATTTCATTCTGTCATCCTGCCTTCCCACAATGACCTCAAAGCCAATTGACTGCATGAAGGCCCCAACTTTCTGCATCTGGTCAATGTACTGGATGGAACACAGCAATCCTATTTTCCTGAAACCGCGATCCTTAAGTGGCTCAAATACCGACTCTTCTATTGTTATGTCCTTTTCAATCCTGTATTCCATGAAAATCATGGGTTTTGGATACTTGATGTTTGGAATTTCTGAGTGCCCAAGCTGCACTATGCAGTCCACATCCCTGTATACGTCAGGCGTGCTGATGTCGCAAGCCCCATAGAACGGGTCTGAACTCACCACAACTGTGTACTTTTCAGAGAGCCTGTTGAAATATTCGAACACATGCGGCTTCAAACCGTCAGGTAACTGCAGAAGGACTTTTTTCGCATTGAGTTCCTGGAGCCTGTCCATGACGTCATCGAAGTTTTTGATCAATGACTCCAAATATTAAACAGATATTAAGAGGTGATCAGAGTGAGAAGGTCACATTGATTGAAGCTAGAGAACCATGGCTCCATTTCTCATTACTATCTCGCCATTGTTTATCACGGTGTCCACGAGCCGTGAGCCATACTGGTAAGGTATTTTCCTGTAGTCATCAACGGAGAGGATGATGATGTCCGCACGTTTTCCAGGTTCGATGGAACCTGTAGACTCCAGTATGCCCAGAGAATAAGCTGCATTTACAGTGGCTGCATTCAGTGCCTCCTCAATTGTTAAGTGGCAGTACCTCACAGCGAGATATATTGCAAAAAGCATGTTTGAATTGTATGACACCGGAGAGCAGTCTGATGCTATTGCAACTGGCACGCCTGCCCTTATGAATTTCTGTATGTTGGGATAAAGCCCGTCTGTAATGTTAAACGCAGTAATGGGAAGAAAAGTTGCCACTGTCTTTCCTTCAGCCAGTTTCTTAATCCCATGATCTCCAGTGTAAAGCAGGTGGTCTGCGCTCTTGATATCAAACTTCTCGCAGAGGTCAAGGCAACCAATATCGGCAAGCTCGTCTGCGTGCATGCGAAGCTTGAAACCCAATTCCTTTGCAGACCTGAAGAATTCTGCAGTGGACTCGGGAGAAAATGCCCCCTTGTCACAGAATGAGTCAACGAATCCGGCCTTCCCGACAAATTTTGGAAGCATCTTTTCCACAACCTCATGCACATATGATCGATCTGTGGAACCTTTTGGAATGGCATGAAGGGGAAGGAATGTAGGAACCACGTTCATGATTCCCAGGCCAGACAGCCTTTCAATAACCTCCAGCATTTTCATTTCAGATTCCAGGGTCAGGCCGTATCCTGTCTTTATTTCCATAGTGGTGGTGCCTGTGGAAATGGAATCGTACACTCTTTTGAGAGTCTCTGAGAAAATTTCGTCCTTGTTCTTGGCCCTTGTATCTTCAACTGTTCTGTAGATGCCATTGCCTGAACTTAGGATTTCCAGGTACGTCTTGCCCTTTACCTTCATGTAGAATTCGTCTTCCCTTGTACCTGCGTAAACAATGTGTGTATGTGAGTCAACCAGCCCGGGCATCACTGAATTGCCCTTGGCATCTATTGTGATGGCATCGTACCTTTCCTTCAGGGAAGCTGCCTTTTCCTTGCCCGCAACTTCAATGATCCTACCGTCTGATATGAGAATCACCGCATTCTTCCTGATTCTCATCTTCGACATCCTGTCTCCTGTGAGCGGTTCCCAACCGGCTCCAGCCATGGTCAGTATCTGGGATGCGTTTTCAACAAGCAAAGAAGGCATGCTGTGAAAATGTATTGAAATACTAAAATCTTGATCTTCTAGAGAAATATGGGGGCGCCAACTATTACGAACATGAGGTATCCCAGCAGTATGGCCACCATGAATGGTATCCTGTAAGTCATGAACTTTGTTCCTTCCTTTTCCCCGACCTTGAACGCCTCCGGGTATCTGTCTGCAAGTTCCACGTTGAACCTTATGGCGAGAGGTTCACCCTTAATGCTCACAGTTCCGTGCTTATTTGCCAGGTAAACAGCGTATAGAAGGAAAATGACTGAAAAAATGGCCACGTCCACCATGATTGATAGAGAAGTTGGGACCTCCACGTATGCCAGATGGCCGAAAAGTACTGTTTCCGCTGCTGGACTGTAGAGTGGAGATGAGAACATTATAGCTATTATTCCTTTGATGTCGCCTATCCCAAATAACCTCTCTGTGAAGCCAAGTGCAAATACAACCGATATTACCAGGAGCTGGAATCCCCAGTAAAAGCCAATAAGGAAAACAAATGTGATGGATACTGCCATGAAAATTGCCGCAAGAATTGCGTATGCATATGTGTCAGGTTCCAGAAAAGTAAACAAGAATATTGCCACTCCGAAGCCGGTAAACATTACTGGAGCGTGAAGAATGAAATTGATTGTGACCCCTATAGCCATAAGAGGTACAAACAGCAGTGCCTTCACAGTTCTCCTCTTCACGTCTGTATACGATCCATATATGAGGGATGCTGTTGCAACTGCAATGACTGCATATTCCAGGATTGTGAAAGTGTCAATCATGGCTTTCCTATGAACTCCCTATCAGGAACCTGAAAGATCTTACCACAGAAGAGAAATCCAGGTTTCCCAGCCCAATGGACATGGCGGCCAGATAATACTGGAGTGCATTTGAGCCCAATGGAATAGGTGAAGAAAGGTTTCGTGAAAGATTGCTCGCATACATCAGGTCTTTCACCATGTCCTTAAGGAGAAAATCAGGCTCATAGGTTCCAGCCTTGATGGTTTCGGATTTCAGTGCGACGATTCTAGATTCAGCCCCGCTGCTACCTATGATGTCAAGGGCGAGATCCTTCTGGATTCCTGCCTTTTCTGCCAGCAGAAGGGCTTCTCCTGCAGCCGCCAGGTTGACTGCCATGATAAGATTTGCAATGAGCTTCATTTTTATTGCGCTGCCTGCCTGTGGCAAATGAAATACCTTGGCGGAATATGATCCAATTACGCCGGATACAGTTTTGTAGAGTTCCTCCGGGCAGGAAACAAGAGAAACCAGCTTCCTCTCACGAGCCAGTTCAGTACTGCCCAATACTGGTGCTTCGATGTATGAGCACTTCAATTCCTGGAACCTCCTTTCCGCCGAAAGGCTGAATTCAGGAGACACTGTACTCAGATTCACGACGATGCTCTGTGGCCTTATTGTCCTAGCAATTCCCTTCTCTCCAAAGAATATGTTTTCACAGGCATTATCGTCGCTCAGTATTGCAAAAATGATGTTGCAACTTGAAGCCACTGAGAAAGGCTCTTCGGCAACTTTTACTCCCTGAAATGCAGCAGCCTTTGACTTTGTCCTGTTGTAAACCACCTTGACTTCATACTTCTCCATTATTGCCCTAAGTATGGGAAGACCCATCTTTCCCAAGCCAATGAAGCCCAAATCGCTCATTACTGTGTTATTTGCCCAACATTAAAAAATTAATCTCTCTGGATTATGAAATGGCTGGAACCAAGATCCTGAGTGGCGCATTCCAGAGAAGCATACTGGATGTTTCTGTTCACTAGATAGTTCTTAATGGAGGAATATGCGGTATCAGGGGTGTTGTTTTCCTGGCTAAGATGGGTCAGGACTATCCTGGTGTCCGGCCCTGCCATGGCTGCTATTGCTTCCGCTGACTGGTCGTTGGAAAGATGCCCATGGCTGCTGAGTATCCTCCGCTTCAGCATTTCAGGGTATCTTCCATAACGAAGCATCTCCACATCATGGTTGGCTTCAAAAGCGAGAATGTCAGAATTTCTGGCTTGCCTAAGAAGTTCGTCGGAAACCTTCCCCAGATCTGATACGACAGAAATGCGGGTTTTCCCGCATTGGATAACGTATCCCACAGGATCAGCGGCATCATGAGAAACGGAAACTGCATTCACCAGGAAATTCCCAATTGCAACTGAATCGTGGATAGAATAGCCGTCCCTGTATCTCAGTGCGTCCAGGGTCGCTTCCCTTGAATACAGATCAAATTTGTGGTATTTTTTTACCATGCTGATGCCCCTGGAATGGTCACTATGCTCATGGCTCACGAACAGAGAATATTCCCTGTGGTCTATGGCGAGTTTTTCCAGCCTCTCCCTGAACCTCTTCATGGTTATTCCAAAGTCGAAAACGAGGAGGGTCTCATCGTCCCAGACAAGGCTGCAGTTGCCTTTGCTGCCGCTTGAAACCATGTTGAAGTTTACCGGGGGCATTACTCTGGATAAGACTTTGCCATAATTATTACTTATTCTCTTCCTTAGAGTAGGGATCGGCTGAATCCCAACTCATACGTTTGTGTAAAATGCCTTAGTCCTGGGCGGTTTTGTTCCCCTGCCGGGGTCCTGGTTCCTGTTTTCATAGGCCTTTATGTAATCAGGATCGCCAAATATGTCCTCCAGAAGGTCATCGTGTGCGTCGACCGTCAGAAGATATTTCCCTTTCATATTTTTGAGGATATCCCTCAGGTCTTCATAATCTGTCTCCCGGAAATTGCTTCCGTACCAGTTCCTATCGCTGTAAGGGGGATCCAGGAAGAAGAAGGTGCCGTTTGAATCATACTTGTTAATGAGAGCCCGGAAATCGAGGTTCTCAATTGTCCATCCAGAGACTTTCTCTCTAATCTTCGGCATCATTGAGATGGTCTTTTTTAGATAGCCCTTGGCTGCCTTTTCCTTTGTCCCATAAGTGTCGCCCATCCCCCCAAAGCTCATTGTGAATCTTAGAATTGTCTGCGCTGCGGCTCCAACATCCGGGACTTTCCCGTGTCTTCCTGCCGGGATTGAGGGTTTCATGGTTGCAACTGACCTTGGTATCTTGTCTTCAGATACACTCTTCCGGCCCCGTCTGAATTCATATGAATCAAGTGCTTCATACAGGAGGTCTACAAGGAGAGCGGAATCATGCTGTATGGCCCTGAAGAGGTTTACAAGTTCAGGATCAAGGTCGTTATATATCACAGTGCCAAACTTCATGTTGAGGGAAACTGAGCCCGAACCACCGAAAACATCCACAAAAGACCTCTTTCCAGACCTTTTGAAAACCTCATCTATATCGGGAATGATGGATGTTTTGGCTCCGGGATACTTCATCAGCCTCAGGTAATTTGCTTGTGTAGTCATTGCAGTTGCAGAGTCCTCGGAAAGGTTATGGTGAAAGCACATATTTCCTTTGCCTAAGGACCTGGACTTGACCTAAATGATGGCCGAGTCTGCTATTCCATCTTGTTACCTTTCTTACATAACCAGTTGCCTAGTTAATACTTTGAAGAGGTAGAAATGGCAGGTTATCAGCAGACTTTCCGTGCACTACTGAATTTTACTTACAATGCTGTAAATCATCCCATCCAATTTTTTGGCAAGACCTTGCAGTCCTGAATAGGAAGAAAAAAGCTCCTGTGCACTCTGTGTCTCAACGTGCGTTTTTCCGGTTTCTTGGAAGATATATATTCTCAAGGGAGGAATGATTCCAGCCCTGATGTCATTTTGGAAAACTTCCCATGCAAGATTAGGATGAAAGACCTCCAAAATCTTGTTCCCTCCAATTTCGACACCAATTTTTTTCAGGTTTTCCTGTGCATTGATCAGAGCAACAATCCTTAACCCAGAAGATTTAACCTCCTCCATGAGCAAGTTTACCGTGCTATCGAAATCAAAGCGCGAGACAGTCTCATTGATTTTCAATTAAATCTTCATC
>JAJZOK010000103.1 GCA_021811525.1 Thermoplasmata archaeon
ATAGGCAGCCGAATTTTTATGCATCTTTTTATATCACATAAAAATTATTGCTCTGAACATAGATGCTTGAATTAAACGCCAGAGCTAGATTGCCAACTATATTTGGTGACTTTGAAATATATACATTCAAATCCCCTGAAAATGAGGAACACGCCGTTGTGGTAAAGGGGGAAATACAGGGGAAACAGGATATTCCAGTAAGAATTCATTCAGAGTGCCTCACAGGAGATGTACTGGGATCGAAAAGATGCGACTGCAGGGACCAACTCATCACTTCCCTTAGCTATCTGGGCAAACAGGATGCAGGCATGCTTATATATCTCAGGCAGGAGGGAAGAGGCATCGGGCTTCTTAACAAGATAAAGGCTTACAGCCTTCAGGACCAGGGATACGATACGGTTGAAGCAAACCTGATGCTCGGGCTTCCCATAGACAAGAGAGATTACACGTTTGCAGTCGGAGTGCTCAAATACTTTGGAATAAGTTCAATCAAGCTCATTACAAACAATCCTGCAAAGATGGATTTCCTCACAGACAACGAAATAAATGTGTCAGAGAGGATTCCCATCAAGAGCGAACCTACCCCATATGATGAATTCTATCTGTCAACAAAGAAAATTAGGATGGGGCACCAATTATAATTCCTGACTTTTAAATATTTTGTTTTCATAACTAAAATATGGTTTTTTACAGAGGGATTACAACCAACGCTCCCTCGGGCGGAGTTAATTTAGAAAAGCTGGAATTCAACCTGGACAATTTTGAGGTGAAACTGAAACCACTTCTCACAGGAATATGCGGGACTGACCGGGGAATTGTAAACGGTGCGTTGCCATTTGCTTACAATCCTGATGGCTATTCACGACTCGTAATTGGGCATGAAAGTCTCTGCGTTGTGGAGGAAGCCCGTGACAACGACTTCGGAATCAGAAAGGGAGATTATGTTGTCCCAATGGTTAGAAGGCCCGGAAAGTGCATCAACTGCCTGGCTGGCAGATCTGACAACTGCTCTGACGGTGACAAGCATGAAGCGGGCATCACTGGGCTGCATGGATTCATGAGAGAAGAATTTGGTGACGGTGCACAGTATCTGGTCAAAGTTCCGGACCCAAGCATAGGGGATGTTGCTGTATTAACTGAACCACTGAAAAATGTCTGCAAAGCATTTGAAATGTTTGATGTGGTTTCGCGTAAATCAATTTACACTGATGAGGCCGGATCTTACCATGAGAAGAAAAGTCTTATAGTGGGAACTGGCAGTGAAGCTTTTCTTTATGCCCTGAAGTCCATGGATTACGGCTTCGGGACCTATGTGACCAACAGACACGACCTGGATGAAACCAAGAATGAACTCATGGGCAGGACAGGGATAAATTTCTACAATTACAATAATGAAGATCCCCTTAAAGGGCGCGGGCTTGACCTCGTAATTGACACAAGCGGCGATCCGGGCACCATTTTCAGATTCATGAGAAGAATGAATCAAAACGGGATACTCGTCCTGTTCGGAACTAACGGAAAAGCCCCGGCTACACAGGTTGACGGCATGGACATAGACTACATCATAGAGCGTAACATTACCATAATGGGATCAGTGGACGGGTCAAGAATTCATTATGAGAAGGCAATTCAGGACATTACAAGATGGAAGCACCAATACCACGGTGCACTTGAAACTATGATAACTGAGAAAGTGACGCCGGAACACACTGAGATATTCACCAAGAAGCCTTCTGATGAGATCAAGACTGTCATAGACTGGAGTTGAGCTTTATAACAGTGGCAGGGGCAAAGCCTCTTCTTGAAGGGATTAAGGGCAGGTTAACAGAAGCCATAAAGGTGGAAAGGGAAAAAGGTCACTCTCCGGCAATGGCAATTATGCGTATAGGCAATGATCCCGCATCGGAATTCTACTTCCGCGCCAAACTCAAGAAGGGGTCTGAGCTGGGAGTGGAAACTCGGGCAATTACAATGGATGAAGGCGCTTCCCCGCAAGATGTAGTGGGCCATCTGGACCAAATGATAAGTGATCCGCTTATTCATGGCATCATGATAGAATCTCCAGTTCCGGGGCAGTTGGACTACAAGACACTAGTAAACAGGATACCATGGTACAAAGATATAGACGGGGCCTCTTATGAAAACTTAGGGAGGCTGATGTCTGGCATGCCTGCCCTTGTGGCGGCTACACCTCTGGCTGTTATGGAATATGTGTCCAGCTTCGAGATACCAACAGGGAGCACTTTTGCAGTCATCAACCGAACTATTACTGTTGGAAGGCCACTATCACAGCTTCTTTTAAACAGCAACTTCACTCCAACAGTGTGCCACAGCAGGACTAGAAACCTCGGGACACTCTGCAGGTCTTCAGACGTCATAGTGGTTGCTGCAGGAAAACCTGGTTTCCTCGGACCGGAAATGGTTACAGCGGATTCGATTGTAATAGATGTTGGAATTAACTCTGTTAAGGGAAAAGTTGTGGGCGATGCCAGATTCGATGAAATAAAAGACATTGTAAAATACATAACGCCAGTTCCCGGAGGGGTTGGCTCACTTACAAGCAACCTGATCTTCTCGAACCTTCTTCAGGCAATGGGATATCAGGAAGAGAGAATTAAACAAACAGCATAATTGCTGTCCCTTAAAATTCAATTATTAATTTGCAGCTTTTGATTTAAGGCGTTATCAACTCAAATTCCCTATCATTTTCTTATATCATCGCTGAAGCAATGAGCAAGCGAAATCGGTAAACACACTATGGCGGGAATATTTATTTATTAACCACAGATAAAGTTCTGATCAGCATATATGCAGGTTCAGAAGGAAATCGAAAGAATTACGGCATTTCTGCAAAATGAGATGGGCAACAGAACCCCCGTACTGGCAATCAGTGGGGGAATTGACAGTGCCCTCGCATTAATGCTGCTGAAAGAAGCATTTCCGGAGCGCAATATTCTTGCTTATTTTATGCCTGATTCCATCACACCCAATGCGGATTACCAAGACGTGGAAGCTCTTGGGATTGCATCCGGGATTAATATAAGGACTTTGAAAATAGACCCGGTGGTCAACTCTTTCAGTACCCTTCTGGGGATAACCTCAAAGGAAGCACTCGGCAACATCAAATCAAGGACTAGGATGGTCATTCTCTTCTACATAGCCAATGTGAACAATGGAATGGTTGTGGGAACAACTAACCGTTCTGAGTACACAGTGGGTTATTACACTAAATATGGGGACGGGGCATGTGACATTGAGCCAATTATGCATCTTCTCAAGAGGGAGGTCAGGGAATTGGCTGCTGTACTGAATGTACCAAAAAGCATAATCGACAAAAAGCCCTCAGCGGGTCTGTGGGAATCACAGACTGACGAATCTGAGCTAGGTATGACATACGAAGAACTGGACAACATCATTGTCACACTGTTTGACCAGAAGCAGGAAGCAGTTGATCCAAAACAGCAGAGGGTAATGGGCCTATACATGGTCTCTGAACATAAGAGGAGAATGCCAGTTTCAATGTCTGATTGAGTGGGGAGAAATGGATGTATTAGCAATTAACCAGTTTACGCAAATAAGCTTGATTTTGATTCTAGCAGCCTTTGCTATACCTATCTCCCGTAAAATTGCCGTAGCTGACATCCCCATACTGATATTTCTCGGAATGTTCTTTGGACCGGTGCTTGGAATTATCCATGACCAGTTTGCCTCAAGTTTCCTCACACAGTTTGCCAATGTGGGCATCGGGCTTCTCGGTGTCATGATTATCCTTTACTACGAAAGCCACTACATGAATTTCCGTATCATAAGGCGCCATCTCCTCAGGATCATATCGCTCGACACCCTGGGCGTAATACTGACTGCCCTGGTAGGTGGAGCTCTGTTCTCACTCATTTTTGGGGCACCCATCAGCATCGGTTTCCTCTTTGGGGCCATAATATCGCCAACAGACCCGGCTACTCTAATACCCATGTTCAAGAGAATCAATATCAAGGACGACATATCGGGAACACTTATCGGTGAGAGCCTATTCAACGACCCCATTGGTATCATACTTGTTTCAGTAGCGATTCTTTTTATTGACCCCACTTCAAGCTATATTTCCGGATTTTCCGGCCTGGTTAACAGCGTCGGGGTCATAGGTGGTGCAATTGCCTTCTTCATAATCCAGGTAAGCATACCTGCATTTATTGGCATTATAGTGGGTTTCAGTGTCATAATTCTTAACCGTTTCCTTAACTTTGAAAACCTCATCATAGGGCTGCTCCTTGGCATAGTGATCCTCGAATTCACTGCGCTTGAAGCCGCAGGGCTTACACCTTTTCCAGCAATCATTGCAACTGGAGCAATTGTGGGCAACTTCTCTGATAAGAGCATATTCTGGAACCGGGAGGCGAACTTCCAGGAAAACCTTTCTTTCCTGTCGCAGGCAATAATTTTCCTGGCACTTGGAAGCATGCTCACAAGGTTGCAGTTGAGCGAATACGCTCTTGTAGGAATCGCCATGACCATTCTGGTCATACTTGTGGCGAGGCCAATAGCTGTCTTGGGCTCACTGCTTCCCCTATTCAGGAAGAACAAGAGGACATTAGACCTGAAGACAATAACATTTTTTTCAATGGTCGGGCCGCGAGGGGTAGTATCCGTGGTTATGGCAACCGTTCCATACGCTGTGGGGATTTCCTCCAACCCTCAGAATGCTGAACTTGTGAAATATGGGCCTACAATAGCTGTTGTTGTGTCATTCATTGTGCTTTTTTCAATAGTCCTCCAGACCATATATGTGCCATATATATCCAAGAGGCTGTTTGCCCACCCTGTAGCTCAGAATTCGGAAAACCATCTGCCCGAAAACAATCAGTGAATTCCCAGTTCTTCCAGAACAAGTTTTTCATTGGTCTTGAGCAATGCAAATACCTTTCGGGCAGAGTCAAAGTTCCTAATTCCGGTTTCATCCATCCTGTCCAGAATCCGTTTCCTCAACGACATCTGCTTCACAATTTCTTCATAAGGGATACCTTCCCTTGAAGATATAATTCGAAACACATGGCTATCAAAAGCATCCGGGCTAATGTTGTCCAAATTCTTCCCGGATACCATGTTAACCACTAGTTCACCGGTTCCAGGGTCAACATTGAGAATCTCCGCGATTTCCTTGACTCTCCTCATAAGCTTCCCGCCCGAGTAATATGTGTCTAAAATGACCGCAGTGTTAAGGGAAGCGATCAACGTTCTAGGAATGGATATAGGTCTTGCCTCCAGCCTGTGGATAAATGTGTCAATGTCATCCGCATGGAATGTTCCCATGCCAAATCGCCCGGCGAGCATTGCCTGAAAAACGGTAAATGTCTCTGGCCCCCGCACTTCACCTACGACAATATAGTTTGGCCTGTGCCTCAGTGCAGATTCCAGCAGGTCAAACATGTCAATCCTTGAAAGGCCGGAATCATCAGAATCTGATGTTATGCGGGAATTCCTGGCTACTGTAGAAATCCAGTTTTCATGCATGAGATTGAGTTCCTTGGTATCCTCTATGGTAACTATCTTGTTGTCAGGCGAAACAAAGCTAAGTACAGCATTGAGGAAAGTCGTCTTTCCGGTGGCTGTGCCCCCCACAACCATAATGTTGGCGCCGAAGTCTATAATGGTCCAAAGATAAGCAAGGACAGTGGAATTTACCGAACCTAGGTCTATCAGGTCAATGGGGCTTATGGGGACTTCCCTGAATCGCCTGATTGAGAAACTCGGGCCCCTTGTGGTAACATAACGCCCAAGGGAAGCAGATACTCTTGACCCGTCCTTCAGGGCTGTTTCAACAACCGGAACAGACACAGAGATCTGCTTCCCGCCATCCTGGACTATCTTTCTGATGAAGAAGTTAAGGCTGTCTTCGGTGTTGAATTGTATATTGGTCTCGATATGCCCATACTCCTTTATGAAAACAAAAATGTGTTCATTCGCGCCATCGCATGAGATATCCTCAATTCGGGGATCGACCATCAGCGGCTGAATTATGCCGTATCCAAGGTAGTACCTGTCCAGGAAATACAGGCCCCTCCTGTCCAGTGACTTGTATGTGCCGTTCTTGCTGGCATATTCACTGAAATCGTCTGTGGAACCCTTTAGCCTTTCGTCCCTGTATTTGTTGATGATTGAGTCTATTAATTTTCTCTCAGTTTCGTAAGGGCGCTCCTCAGACACCACATATTTCACTGTTGAGGCCTCGGCGACTATCTTGATCTGTATGAGCGTATCAAGAAGTTCGTATCTTTCCAGCACAGTTTCCTCTTTATCCCCCATGATCAGATCGCCCCCGATATGAGAAGAATTATTGCACTGGCAAACAGCATTGCACCAGTCTCCATGAAACCAGTTACAAGGTTCCTGTCTCTTATGAGCCCGATTATGAAGCCAATCCCTATAGCTTCAACGTATATTCCCGTATTGAAAATATGCTTCAGTATCCTTGGTCCAGCCGACTGGAAAAGAAAACCTGTGGCATTCTGGATGTGTATTGCATCAAAGAACCGTACGTCAATCACCAGCATTACGATCAGGAAGACTGCAAATGACACCATAAGGATCAGATTGTAGTTCTTCATTTCGGCATTCCTTTCCTCATTCAGGAGCTGCATCTGCGAACTGAACCTTGAAACAAGGGCTATAACATCAGAAGTGTTGCTTCCGGATTCTCCGGATTTCTGAAGGATTATGCCGAATCTCTGTATCTCCGGATCTTTAAGGCTGTCGCCAAAATGTCTCAGTGCCTCTTCAACAGGTGTACCTACCGAGACACTGGAAACTAGTAACCTCACTTCCGGGTTAAGTGCCCCATAATCGTTCCTGGAAACGAGAAGAACTGCTTCCGAAAGTGGGGTTCCATACATGGTGTATTCTGAAAGGTCCCTGAGGAAGTCTGAGACTCTTTTCCTTGCATCTGCGATTTTTGAATTCCTTGACCTCCTGGCAAAACCAGTTGGTACCATGAATATTGAAAGGGCAACAGGAACCGTGAAGTAGGGGGTGCTGAGATTAGGGTCAAAATGACCAAGCACTGATACACTTACCGCAAAATATGCCACTGCAATAAACGCAGAGAGTCCAGCAACATATCGGGAGTAAATCATAGCTCTATTTCCCCCATGGTGCTGCTGAAGAAATATCCAAATAAAGCCAGAATAACCGGGATAATCAGGGCAACTGTCAGGATCATTATGGTGATGAGTCCTGTGGGAGAGGAAGGAGAAAGGAATGCGACTATTCCAACCATGATAAGCAGGATTAATGGAAATGCTACTGCAACTGTAACGAAACTTTCAGCTAGTATTCCCATTGAATTGGAATTCTGCTTGATTAGGGTGCTCAGTTCCCCCTGGTACTGGGATGCTTTCATAATAAAATACTGCTTCAGATCCCCACCGGAATTAACGCTGGTAATAATGCCCTGCAGGAATTCCGCAAATTTCTGGGAAGCAGAAGTGCGTATGCTTTCCTTGATAGATGAAATAATGTCCATGCCGAAGAGTTCAGATCTAATCCATATGGACCTCGCTTCCCTTGAAATTTCTCCATACTGCCTGCTTTCCCCAAGATCTTTCATGATTATATCTATGGGGATATCCGCGGAGGACATTGTTGCAAAGAAACCCGAGGCGATGGTAAGCATAGAATCAATTCTTCTCCTTCGCGTCCTGATTATGGTGTTTGGCGTCTCAAGGAGAATAGCGAGAAGTGCCGCCAGGGCAAGGAACGTAACGGCGAAGATAAGAAATGCAAGATGCGGTTTGCTAAGGACAAGTACAATGTCCAGGGCTAAGGCGGCAACAGTTGAGATGACAAGGATCATTGCACTCTGGGAATAGAACTCCACTCTGCTGAGCCCAAGTTTTGACCTTCTGAGATTCAGGTCAATGCTCCCTCCCTTGAATCTCTGGCTCATGAATTTGCCGAAGAGTCTCAGAGACAGCTGCCTGAAGAATGGTACTCTGAACATCTCTTCCTTCTTGGCAGCCTTAGAACCAAACCGAAGCAAATTATTCCCCCCTGACCCATTCCCACTGTTTCTTCTTAATTTCTGCAGCCACTTCTGAGATATCAGTTTCAGCTCTCTTTGAGAGATTTGAAAGAAGCGCCGATCGCCTTCTTATTTCCTCTAGGAGTGAAGAATGGGTTACTCCCCTTCTCTCAGCTATCCTGTCATAGAGCTTGCTTGAACCCGCGTAGTGGAAAGTGTCATTGGTTGGATCATATCGGAACACACGGTTGTAAAGTATTTCGTCAGTTTTGCCGTCTATGCCTATGATCTCATCAACCTCAGTTACTCTCCTCACCATCCGCCCCTGGAGCCTCACGAAATTGATAAAAATGACAATGTTAAGATAGGAAACAAGAACCCTTGGTATGTTCATCGGCTCATTTTCTAGCCTGTTCAAGAGGGATTCCATGGAATCTGCATGTATCGTAGAGTAGGTTGTATGGCCAGTAGCCATCGCCTGAAAGAGGGCATAAGTCTCTTTTCCTCTGACTTCTCCCACAACAATGTAAGTGGGCCTCTGCCTCATTGCCATTGAGACCAAATCATACATGTTCAGTTTCTCTACACCTTTCTGGCCTTCAATGGTATTCTTCCCCCTGGTTTCTGCTGCTACCCAGTTTTCGTGAGGGATCTTAAGCTCCCTTGTCTCCTCAATGCTGAATATTTTGGTGTTTGCTGGTGCAAAAAGCAGGATGGAGTTCAATGTGGAGGTCTTTCCGGCGCCCGGTGCCCCCACTATAAGGGCAGAATTTAACCCCTCAGTCATGAACCACATATAGGTCATGAGATCAGGATTGGCAGTGCCACTCTTGATAAGGTCAACAGGTGTGAAAGGCCGGTCCCTGAATAACCTCATGGTGAACACGGGCCCCCTGCTGGAGATCTCGCTTCCATAAACGGCCTGAACCCTGTGGCCATCCCGAGTGATGGAATCTAATATAGGGGCATTGATTGAAACTGACTTTCCGCTTATCTGGGCAAGGCGTATTATGTAAGAATCCAGATTTTCGGTGCTTGGGAAGGAAATATTGGTCTTGATGGAACCAAAATCCTTGTGGTAGACAAATATTGGCAAATCCG
>JAJZOK010000033.1 GCA_021811525.1 Thermoplasmata archaeon
TGCCTGGTGGAATAACCATAAGCGTAAATATGATAAATGGAGGCAAGAAGAATAATGTGGTCGCAGACACTTGTGATGCGATTATAGACTGCCGCCATATCCCGGGATTTACATCTGCAGATCTTGTAAGAATTGTGAATGATAACCTTGACAGAGTACGTGTGGAAACAGGCAATTTCACTTCTGAAGTAACTGTTCTTTCCGAGGCTGAATCTACATTTGTTGAACAAACTGAGCCTATTGTCTCAGAAGTGGAAAGGGTGTACAGGGAGTTCAATCCTAAGAGAATAATAAACAAGGCCGGTCATAAAGCTACTAGTGATTCGAGGTGGCTTCTTAAAAGTGGTATTCCCACCGCATTTGGGCTGGCGGCAGAGGGGAAGAATCTGCATGGCCCAAATGAATCCGTGAATATTGAACACTTCCTGGAGTCCATTAAAATGCAGGCATCCCTCATAATCAACACGGTTGGGTAGAAAGGAACCCACCAATAATTTTCAACATTTTTTACGCAAGCTGCGTTTCCAACCACGCTGGAGCCCATACGGTAATTCAGGCAAAAAATGCCATTCTAATTCTTCTGCGTGTTAGAAATAACCCGAGGAATAGTTTAACTCAACTAAAATCAAAATAAAAAAAATAGGGATTTTGTCTCGCCTATTCGCCGCTCGCGAACATCTTCACCAGTGAGTTGAAGACCTGGTGCCTGTCAAGAAACACTAGATGGCCCGCCTTAGGAAGAACACAAAATTCTGCCCCCTTGATCTGACTGTAAAGCCAGTACCCCTTTTCAACTGGCACGGCATCATCCGCCCCCCATACTATGAGTGTTGGTATTTTGAGATTGCTGACAAAATTTGACATGTGCCTGCCCTTGTAAGAATTGTTGCGAAATCTGCCTTCCTCTGTTCCTGAATGGAGTTCCTGGTCTCTCCTTCTTGGTTCAAAATTTTTCTTACCGTATTCATAGGCCAGTTCTACCATCTCGTCAGTCAGCAGGGCCTTATTGAAGATAATTCTTGAAAAAAAATCTCGGGTGCTCTTAAGCGTGAATGGAGCACTGAAGTCGAATGCTGTGGAAGCACGTCCACGTTCCATGGTTATACTTCCCGTATTGCAGAATATGAGTTTGGATACAAGTTCCGGGTGTTCCAGTGTTATATAAGACGCAATCCAAGCACCCTGGGATTGACCGCAGAGGACAGCGGAATTTATTCCCAGCACATTCAGGAGACTGGCCAAATGTTCAGCCCTTTCAGTTAAGGAATAATCCGGGTTTGATGGCATTTCTGTTAACCCGAATCCCAGTTCGTCCGGTGCGATAACCCTGAAATTCCGGGAAAGTTCTTCAATGTTGTACCTCCATTGTATAGCTGATGCAACGCAATGGCCGCCCCCGTGTATCAATACAAGGGGCTTGCCGCTGCCTGCGTCGTAATAATGTGTTTTCACGCCATTTACATCAACGAACTTCCCGTATTTCTCAAAGTAATCCTTCAAGCTGCCTCGGCCTCACCCGGCTGCCCAGCTGTCAAGGTTTCCGGGCGCCATATCCTCTTTGACACAGACGGGGTCAACATGGCCAGTAAGAGGCACACAGCCATGGGTATCACTATGGCAATCTGACCGGCAGTCTGATATCCATGTGAAACTAGGGCACCCATCAACGGACCGCCAGCCATTCCGCCTATGTTGAACAGTGCTTCCATGAATCCTACCGCTGTTCCAACCCATGCAAGCTCCACAGTTTCCTGCGTGAAGGCCCTCATTTGCCCGTAAACAGCATAGCCACCGCCGAAAAGAACAAGGCCGAAGGCTGCGATCAGCACGGTTACGTGGAGCACTGTGATGAGCAGTGTTCCAATTACCATCATTGCAGCTCCTAACTGGACTACCCTGACTCTCTTGAACCTGTCTCCACCCCAACCTGCTGGAAGTGCCATGGCTATTCCACCAAAGCCAAGTGCACTTGAAACGGCAGTTATTGTTGGCCGGGAGTAGTGAAGGCTAAGCATGTATGGTGTGAAATAACTCAGATAAGCAAAGTATCCAACTCCGAAAAACATGATGGACAGTGATATGAGAATCAGTGGCTTGTTCAGTATTTCCACAATTCCTTTCATTGAATGTTTCTTGAAAGTATATGTTGACGGCACGAACAGAGCAACCAGGGCTATCACAATTGCACCCAATATCCCGGAAATAACGAACGGCCAGAAGAATGAGGTTGCGGAAGAGAAACCAGAGAATACGTAAGGAGCACTTGCCAAACCTGCATTGAACATTATGGAAACCATTGCGATGAGTTTGCCACGATGGACAGACCTTAAATCTCCGAGGAATGACGCTATCATCGGCTGAGCAAGGCCAGTTCCGACACCGGTCAAGAACCTGAAGACAAACAGTTCTGTCTCATTCTTGGCGAATCCCATGAGAGCGGAAAACAGAGATAGGACGGCAAGTGAGATAATTATCCCATTCCTGGTGGTTACCTTGTCGAAAATATACCCGCCTGCGAAACTGAATATCACGATACCAAGTGTGTAGGCAGTGGCCATGATCCCAAGGGTTGAGGTGCTGACATTTGTGATCTTGTCAACGAAGGCACCACCAAAAAGGAAAATCATGGAGTCGAACCCCACAAGGAAAAGACCCAGGGCAACTATGACGCCCATTGTAAGCAGTCCACTTGTTGATTCGGCCTTTACAACCGCTGTTTGAACAGCGGAATTGCTTTCTGTCACTTATAAACCTCCGAGGAAGCTTATCAGAGAATTAAAATGTCTGATTCTCATTAAATAAAAAGAAAAATGTATCAATATTTAAATCTTTGTTGATCAACTGACCTACTTCCTGTTAAATAATGAATTTTTTTGCTCAGTTTTCTAAAAACATTTTTAAAAGCATGTTCAAAGAACAAAAATGATGAGCAACTTCCATTGCAAACTACATCGCTGGACTCTTCAATTGAAAATTGCCATGTGGGGCGTACGGTGTATTAGTATGACATTCTTTGATTGTCATATGGACTTCATAGAAAATGAATGGTCGTAAACCACTACTGTTCTGCCTTGCTTATGTAAACTGCAGGTAGGTGTTCCAGGAACCAATTCTTTGCTGATTCTGCAACGTGTTCCAGCGTACCTTCCTCCTCGAAGAGGTGAGTGGCATTCCGCACAAGTTCCAGTTTCTTCGTGCAGTTCAGTCTTTCATATGCCGTTTCATTGAGTTCCACTACCTCATAATCCCTGGAACCTACTATGAACAAAGTAGGTGCAGTTATTTTGGAGAGATATTCCATGGCCATATCAGGCCTCCCCCCACGGGAGACTATGGCACCGATCGGAATGGGCGACTCTGAAGCGGCTTTGAGAGCAGCAGCTGCTCCAGTACTTGCCCCGAAGTATCCTATTCCCCTCCCTCCATCCGGAAGGTTTTGTGCAACCCAGTTCGTGGCAAGAAGGAGCCTGTGGGAAAGTAGTTCTATGTCGAACACATTTTTCCTGAACACAGATTCCTGCTCGCTCAGCAGGTCAAAAAGCAGTGTTGCAATGCCACCCCTGTTGAGTTCCTCGGCAACAAACCTGTTTCTGGAACTGAGCCTGCTGCTTCCGCTTCCATGCGCAAATATGACAGTGCAGCGGAAGTCATCGGGTAAGTTAAGGATTCCGGGCAGGGAGATATTGCCAACCTGAACTGAAATTTCAGAGGTCACGTTTCGTCTTTTAACATCAGGCATGTTTCCCACTATTTTACAATGTTCACCTCGAATATTAACGACATCTGAAAGTATTCAGTTGAATCGTCCCATATTACGATTGTTTCCATTGGCACAGGATTTGGTAAAATTCTGGGTGAAAACCGATTCATGAGTTAGGGATTCCAGTCATATATTGAACCGGATTTTTTACTCAGAGGTGTTGGGGATGCAAGTGCATGTGGAAACAACAAACCCATTCTCCCTTGCGGGCAAAAGAGCCCTTGTCACGGGTGGAGCAATGGGAATAGGCATGGGAATAGTAAGGAGATTCGTGGATTCAGGAGCCAAGGTCCTGGTAGCAGACAAAGTGACCAGCCCTGTTGAAAAATATATGAGCAGCCTGCCGGAAAGCAACAGGCATTCCGTTTCTGTAATGGATGTGGACCTGCTGGATGTCGAGGCACCGGACCTCATGTTGACGGAGATGGTCAAGGACTTCGGAGGCATAGACATACTAGTGAACAATGCAGGAATTTATCCTACAGTGCCCATGCTGGATATGTCACCCCAGCTGTTTGACAAGGTCTACCACCTGAACCTGAGGGCCCTTGCGTTCACAAGCAAGGCTGCTGCAAAGGAGATGATAAAGCAGAAAATCCATGGCAAGATTGTCAACATAGCTTCAATAGACAGCATTCATCCTTCTTCTGTTGGGCTCGCTGCATATGATGCTTCAAAGGGCGGCGTGCTTATGTTCACAAAGAACTTCGCGCTTGAAGTGGCAAAATCAGGAATAACTGTGAATGCGATCGCCCCTGGAGGGATTGCAACCGAAGGCACAGGAATGTCCGGATCGGGGACTCCGGCAACAGAGGAAATAAGGAGAATACTCGAGGATTTCAAGAAACAGATTCCCATGGGAAGAATGGGCACGCCGGACGACATTGCAAAAGTTGCCGTATTCCTGGCTTCAAGTGCCTCCGACTACATGACCGGGAGCCTTGTGGTTGTGGATGGCGGAAGGTTGCTGATGTAAGCCAGTGGAACATCATATTCCACTAAAATTCTTTTTTCCATCAAACTATTTCAAAATTCCTTTTTCAAATACTTATTTTTTCTTAGTGAACCTTAGTGTAACCAAACCATCCTGAATTTTGACTGTTTTCACTGTACCCTGAACTTCTGTTGACTCTGCAAATTCCCTTGACATTCCATGCCTGTGCCTGGATTTATTGTCTTTCCCCGAATCCGCAACCAGGCTCTCATAAATAATGAAAGTGCCTTGGACCATATGCTTTTCCATCAGGTTAGCCACATCCTGTATTCCATTTTCCCAGTGATGGAATGACTGGGAGCAGAAAATTATGTCAAATTTGCCTTCTATGCCTGTATCGCTGCTGTATCCCACTTTGCTTACTGCCCTGTCGTTTATTGAAAGTTTCGTGAATCTGTCATTGGCTATTTTGACCATGGTGGGTGAAGGGTCAATGCACGTGATCTTCACATGAGGAATTCGCTGGGCGATCATTGCTGCTTCTATTCCGGGCCCACTTCCCATTTCAAGTATAGATGTCGGATTGAATGAAGCCACATCCTCTGTAATGGTGGAATACACTTTTCTCTGGCTTCTTGATCGTGAGGAAAAGAATGAATATAGCCTGGAAAAGACTGGCCCGAATTCTGCTTTTTCTTTTTGCTCAGCTATTTTGTTCTCCAAGATTCACCAGATTGGCATCCATCTGAAAAACGGATATTAATTGTTTCCACTAAATGGTCGAGAGGTTGGGAATCAACTAAAGGGGTTCCCTCAAGTTGAAATGGCATGAAGCAACTATTTCATTAGTGTATGAGAGAACCCATTGCCCCGGGAGTGCAGATTCTTCAATTAAATTGAAAATAGTCTGTAGCGATCTCCTCAGTTCTACCATACTCATCCCTGTTTATGCGCCTGAACAGCCTGAACAGGATATAGATCACAACCGCAGCCGGGATCCACAGAAGGAGGACATAGGTTGCACTCTCTGATGCTGGAAGAGTCAGGCCTATCTGTATGGCCACAGATTCAAAAGTCCCTGCTATGAACAGTTCCAGAACCACAAAGAGATACATGGAAAGGATTTTCCTCATCTTTGCCCTAAAGCTGGAACGTGATTTTACAAGAATGTAGAACATGTAGATGCTTGTAGCAGCCGCAACTGCATATGACGGCATTTCAATGATTGTGTCTGGTATGAGGAGAAGCGATATGAACGTCAGAATTCCGGGAACCCCCATGAAGGTGGATGTTGCAGCAAGGGCCAGGGGCGTGGCAACTATGGAGTACACAAAGAGGAACTGGCCCACGATTGGGATGAATTCGATGGTGGCGATGAGCAGGTTATGGGAAAAGATCCAGAATATCATTCCAACAAGGTCCAGCGAATAAGTTGAATTCTGCTGGGACTGCAGCTGCGTTACCAGGGCAGGATTGCTGTATGGAATAGCTGAAATGACAAAGTAGACTATCATCTCAAGCAGGAAGAACAAAAGGAAAAGCGAACGCAATTTAATGATGCCGTTCCTCTGGAGGAATGTCTCTTCACGCATTATACAAAACCAATTCAATCATGCGATATTGCTTTTGCCTTATAATTGCGTAGTATGCGAGAAGACCTTCCAATTGCCAGATACATTTGTTATTTATTGTTTTCCAATTAAATACTTATAAGATAATAAATTATGTAACTGTAATGGGCCCTAGAATTAGAATTCTGGCAATCTTAACCATTGGCTTTCTTATTCTGCAGTCTGCTTCGCTTTTTTCCACAATGGCCACCAATGTGAAACAGCCAAAGACGGGAACGGTACTATCGGCCCAAACAGACCAGCAATACACAATAAAGCTCATAGAACATGGCCTGCCCCCCGGAATGCTCTGGTATTCATATATAGGGCCTGCTAATGGATCGTATTATGGAGGAAAGGCGAAAACAAGCATCGGTTCAACCATAACCTACTACGAATATGCAGGTTCGTATTCATTCTCTTTAGGTGCAAACGGACCATATCTGGCTGAACAGGGGAATATTTACGTTACAGTTACTGATTATCCAGTGACCGTAAACATAACCTTCGTTGAGCAGTTCAATGTCAGCGTAACTGAAAAAGGGCTTCCCCAGGGATTTCCATGGGGTTTCACCCTCAAAGATATAACGAATAAAAGCAACAATGGAGGAGTTTCCACTCCCCCCTTCAGAGAAACTCTGTCCGAGTTTGTATCCAACGGGACTTATTCCCTAAATGCAGGCACATATCTGGACCCGGTGGACTCCATCCTCGGTATGGTCAGCAACATCACTGTCAATGGCTCACCTGTGAATATCAACCTGACTTTTTATCGGGTAAACATAACAAGGGAAGATCTTAAGAATGGAACTGAGTGGGGTATTCCCTACAGTTATGCTACTGGTTATCCAAATGGAACCACTATCAATTATTCAGGCTATCATCCAGGTAAAAACAGTTCCCTCATCCTCTATTTGCCAAATGCATCGTATTCTATCCATCCCGTTGCATTGGACTACTATTCCCCAACCATGAATTTTGTATTGAATGGAAAGGGGCTAAACCTCTCTGAGATGTTCCAGAGAGGATACAACGTAACCTTCGTTGAGGAAGGGAAAGCAGCAACGCTAGGGCTCCCATGGATGGTTGGTGGGTTTCCTGTTATATATGATGAGACTCCCTATGCCATGACGGCATTCGTGGCTGAGACTTTACAAGTTCCAAACGGTACTTTCGATTTCAATGCCTCTGTCTCTGGAGACTACGTGACAATTAACAAGACCTTATATGAGGTCCAGGGAACACTGGAGAATTCCAATACGACATTCGCTGTCCAGGGAAACAACACGACGATATACCTTAATTTCAACCTCACATTATATAAACAGCCTGGAAACTCTTCAGGAGGAATATTGTCCAATTCTGCCCTTTACTATCTCTTGACATTGGTTGCTATTGTGATTACGGCAGCTGCGGTTTTGCTTTATTACACTAAACGGGGTGGAGGCAGGCAATAGCGTACTGGAAACTGATTTGAGAGATTTATTGGAAGTATCCTTGCCTCTGCCAGTACCTAAAACTTTTACCGAACATGGGAATGTAAAGCAGAAAGACTCCGGTTATGGCAGGTATAATGGCAAGGGAGATGAAGGGACTATTTTGGAACAGGTTGAGGTAAACTGGGATCAGCGTTCCTGCAGCAAGGAGGATAAGTGATAAGAATACAAGCTGCAGGTTTGCTGTTCCGTATTTCTTCTTGATCTGCATCATGAACAAGATAAAACCATACGCGAACACTATGGGGCCGGGAAGCTCAAATAACAGGTAAGATGAGGGGTAAAATACAGGTATAGCAGAGAGTACAAGACCTAGGCACATAGCTGCTATGTAAAAGCCAGCATACTTGCCAGGAAACCTTTCATGAGTCCACTTTCCCCATGTAGATAAAATTGTTCCATGCATCATAAGAAAACCGCCCGATGGCAGGAGCGCAATTCCCAAGTCAGTAAAGAGAAATGTGGGGGCAAAAGCTTGGAGAATAAAACCAGCGATGAACATTCCAGCACCGTAGAATGCGAGTACTGCAAACACCTTATTGTTGCCGGATATCAGAGAAGGCACTGTTCATCTCAGCAGTAATTTCTATTTATTTCTTTCCGGAACAACATGAAATCGCATGGGACCCTATCTGTATAATTCCATGGCAAGATTGAACTTATCAGTTAAAGAATGTACCTATTAGCCCGGCTCAGTTAGTTTAACCTGAGGCGGAAGAATGAGACCCCCTTGGAGCGCCATTGTGCTTTGCGGAATTGACGCTGCACTTATGGCGTCTGCACTTTACGGTGGAATAAATTTTATCATGGACCCAACCGGCAAATCCATGGGAATTGACTTTGCACTTCCGTATATCCCGTATGTAGAAGATTTTCTTATCTTCGGCGTCTGGCTTGTCATGGTATTCTCTGTCTTCCCAGCTGTGCTGATTTATGGCCTCCTGACTGAAAAGAAATGGTCGTTATACGGCACAATGGTGCTCGGTGTCCTTGAGATAGTCTGGATTGCAACCCAGGTGGTGCTTTTCTATTCAGCCACGGGATTCACATTCCTCTGGGCCCTGATAGGAGGTTTCGGAGTTGTTTCGCTCATCCTCGCGCCACTCCCATCTATGAGGAACTTCTATCTTGCTCAGAGGCGGACTTCAAGTAAAAAGACTGCATGAATGAAATTATGTCAACTCTCACCATTGTGGCGGGAATTATCTGGTACGGGGTAGGGCTCTAACAGTTAATGGAAAATATTGATTGAT
>JAJZOK010000051.1:0-1632 GCA_021811525.1 Thermoplasmata archaeon
CCTGGAGCAGAAGAAGGGCTCAATGGATAACCTGAAGAATGGAATAGAGGTCATAAACAAGCTCAGGGCGTGCTTCGACAGGGAAGGGATCCAGAGGGCTATAAGGAAGGATTCAGCCATTTACATAACAAACAAGGTGAGGGAGTATTCCACATCATTCAACCTTGATTTCGATGACGTAAGCATAAATGAGGAGATGAGCATCGAAGTCTCACAGAATGGAAATGTGCAGAGCATTGACATGCTCAGTGGTGGAGAAAAGGTGGCCCTAGCCATTGCATTGAGGCTTGCCCTAGCAACCTATGTCATGGAGAGCATCAAGACCATTGTAATGGATGAGCCAACAACCTACCTGGACGAGGACAGGAGGAGCAACCTCAAGGACATCATACAGTACACATTCAGGGGAGACGAAACGCCTGTTCCCCAGATGATCCTCGTGACACACCACAGGGAACTTGGCTCTGTTGCCGACAACGTTTATGAGATCTCAAAGAAGACGGGGGAATCCAAGATCACTTCCGTCTGAGCAATTTGTGGTGCATGAATGGGTTACCCGCATTGCTCCATATTTGTGCATCAACTGGAACTAAAGCTCCCCAAAAAGATTGTTATATACCTTAACCTTTAACGTATCTGACATAATCAGCCATGAGCCGGCAACAGGAAAGGCAAAATGAAAGTAAGTGCAGTAATACCCACGATAAACGAGGAAGATACAATAGGCGAAGTCATTGATGGCCTGAAGAGCCTCAGCAATGACGTTGAGATTATTGTGGTGGACACCAATTCCAAGGACAGGACAAGGGAAATCGCCCAGGAAAAGGGCGCTAAGGTGATAAGCCAGCCCAAGCGTGGCTATGGCGTTGCCTACAAGACTGGCCTTGCGGAGATGACAGGCGACATAGCGGTATGCCTTGATGGAGATGGCACATACCCCACAGACGTGGTGGCCCCCCTTATCCAGATCCTTCAGATGGATGAAGTGGATTTCATCTCCTGCGACCGCATCACTCTCAGGACTGCAAAGAATTACACTACCCTGCACTTTGTAGGAAACAGCATACTCACCAAATCCATAGGCCTCCTTTTCAAGGTGAGCCTGAAGGACTCCCAGAGCGGCATGTGGATTTTCAAGGCACCTCTGTACAGGGACATGAGGAACCTGAGCGATGGAATGTCATTCTCCCAGGACATCAAGATAGAGGCAGTGAAGCTGGGAAAGTTCATTGAGATACCTATCAAGTACGGCGTAAGGATTACCAAGCCAAAGCTAAATACCTGGAGGGACGGATTCACCAACCTCTTCTATGTTTTCATAAAGCGTGTAAACAACTCCTGATCCGCCAGCATGCCATTCCTGCTTTTAAGAATCCCACATTGGGAAAGGTTTTAGTTCATCCATGCAGATTACAATGCTGCCATGGCAATCCTCAAAAGGAAACCTTCCCGGGAAGAGCAACAGGACAAGGATGGAGTACGCAAGTTCATTGATCTCAATGATTTCAAGTTCCAGGAGGAAAAAGAGGACATACGGTCGGTTGCAAGGGTCGCCGAGATCAGGAGGCTAGAGGATGCCAGGAAAATTTCTCAGTATGTTTTTGATGGGGACATTCTCCTGATTGACTGCAC
>JAJZOK010000051.1:1732-9032 GCA_021811525.1 Thermoplasmata archaeon
AGCTGAAACCCAAACATGAGGAAACAGGTGTAAAATATGTACAGCTTCGTCCTCGGCGCAAGCTTTCTACCGGATTTCTTGAAGCTTATTGTGTGTATGACGCTGGAAGGGAAGTATCGGACTCTTTCAACCGTGCGGAAGAAGAAGTACCTGGACAGTTTGGGGCTGTTTCTAGATATATTCTTTTTTGGCTCTGGAAGGAGAATCCAGGCACTGATCCCCGCAAGCAGGTATACGAATGCAGAAATTATATAGAGCATGGGTAGGAACTGCCCGTTTGTGTCACCATAAAAGTTCAAAAGAATAAATTCCACGCCCAGGCCAGCAACCAGGCCAATGTATGAGACAAGGTTGAAGTTTGACATTACGTTGGGCCATCTCTTCTCTACAGTGCTTTCCAGTATGAGGAGGGTGGCCACAGGTGTACTGGCCATTGCAAGAATCTGGAAAATCACAAGCGTCAGTGCATACATGCCTATGGTATTCACGATGAGGATGAGGAGCAGTGAAAGGAAAGAGCCTATGAAACCTATGAGCAGGAAGATCTTCCGCTTTCCTATGCTGTCAGAAAGGTTTCCCCAGAAGATCAGGGCTGGAACGGAGGCTGCTGAGGCAACTGATGAAATAAGGCCAACGTCAAAAATGCTGCCGTGAAGGTATAGCACCACGAATAGGGGAATGAGTGGGGAGGTAAGGCCGCTGGACACGTTGGAAAAGAGATAACTTGCAAACCATGCATGTCCCTTTATTGCAGGAGCCTTCGTATTTGCGTTAGAGGCAGTATTATCATTGATTTCTGACATGCTGATTCATCTTTGAACCGGTGAGTTATTTTCCCCCAATATTAATTTATTTTTGTGAGCGCATAAGTCAGAAACGTTGCGCATTCATGGAACTCCCAGTTAAAGTTATTAATGATACCAAAATCTGCAAAAATGGCTGGAAATGGCTTATCCATAAACAAGAACAGCACTGCGCTTGTACTTATTGACCTCCAGAAGGGGATTGTTGGAAGGGATACAAGGCCCTACAAGGCGGCGGAAGTCCTGTCCAATGCAGTGAAACTGGTGAAAAAATTCAGGGAAAACGGAATGCCCATATTCTTTGTGCACGTGGATTTCAGGAATGCAGTGCCCCTTAAGGTGGAGTCGGATTCATCAATAAGTGCTGCCACTCCTCCCCCAAACTGGGCAGAATTTTCGGATGAGCTAGGCGTTGCCCAGGATGACATAGTTATTACCAAGAGGCAGTGGGGGGCATTTTACGGCACAGACCTTGAACAGCAGCTCAGAAGAAGGAAGATTGACACCATAGTCCTAGGGGGAATCGCAACCACATATGGGGTGGAGAGCACCGCAAGGTTTGCTTATGAATACGGGTTCAACCAGGTTTTTGCTGAGGATGCAATGACCGATCTGGCAGAGGAATCCCACAAGGTAGCGGTCGAATTCGTCCTGAAGAGAATGGGAAAGGTCAGGTCCACTGAGGATATACTGTCCTCACTCTAATTCCTAAAATATATTCGGGAGAGATGGGAAAATAACATTACCGGCGTCTCCCATATGGATGCATGGCAAAGGTAGTCAACAACATCAATATGGAACTTCACGAGAGCACAATAGAGAAAGCCCGTGAAAATAACAACTCAATACCATCAGAAAAGACGATCAATGGGGTGTTCAACCTATCCGGAAGCCCGCAATTCTCTGCACAGGTACCTACCCAGTTCACGAAGTTTGATCTGGGCTGCGACGAGCCCAGTGTACTCGGAGGACCTGGAGTGCATCCCACTCCACTCACATACCTTCTCTACGGCGTCATGGCATGCTATGGGTCATCGTTAGCTGCACAGTGCGCAGATGAGGGCATGGAACTGAGGGACCTGAAAGTCAGGGGAAAACTGATATACGACCTGGGCCCAGCAGTCATAGAATCAGATATCCCAATAATAAAGGGCCTGAAGCTTGAAATTATTTCTAGCAAAAACCTTGACGGGCAGATAAAGAGGGCCTGGAAGAAATGCCCTGCTGTGTATGCAATCCAACACCCAATTCCCACCGAGATCAGCCAGGCATCAGACTGAAGAAAAGGCCAATCTTCAGAACTGAACATCAAGTAAATAACGCTGAACGCACTGTTGAAGTAAGGTTCCAAAGGAACCAGCGGGCTGAGAAAAATGGCAGTTGAAAGAAAAGCTAATGTGAAATGGACTGGCGACCTTCTGAGAGGGTCGGGGAATATACACTTCAATTCTGGAGCCATACAAGAATCTCCGGTTACCTGGGCATCAAGGACTGAGGAGCCTGGAGGCAAGACAAGCCCGGAGGAGCTTCTTGCTGCAGCACATGCATCCTGCTTTTCAATGGCCCTGTCAGCAGGCCTTGCAAGGGCGAGGACTCCGCCTAAGGAACTGAATGTCAGTGCAACCTGTGTGCTGGACAAGATCGGTGATGCCTGGAGAGTCACAGAGATGCATCTCGAGGTTATAGGGGAGGTTCCCGGAGCCACCAGGGAATCTTTTCTGCAGCAGGCTGAAAACGCTGAGAAAGGCTGTCCGATCTCAAATGCACTTAAGGGCAACGTAAAAATTTCCCTCAAAGCCTCGTTAAAGTGAAGGGGGAGAATACATTATTTTGCTTTTTTTGGCCCTATGCAGATGTGGCCAGATAGAGATTTAAAGGAAGCACTTTTAAGCATTCTATTTCCCTTTGCCTATCATTGCTCATCAAGGTCAGGGTTATCTTCGGTGCTGGAAAGCCACATTTCGACGGAGACACACTGGTGATTCACACAACTGAAAAACCCGAGAAGGGAATGGCCAACAGGGATGTAATCAGTCAGGCCGCAAAATTTTACCACATTCCGGTCGCCAGCGTAAGCATAAAGATGGGGCTGAAATCCAGGAAGAAGATTCTGGAAGTAAAAGGAATTGACTTTGGGCCCTCGAAATAGATCTGTTAATATTTAAGAAGGTTACATTTCTAATTTCTCTAATCGACTATGATAGGATTTTTGTCAATACCCCATGCGATTATTGGTACCTGCACAGAGAAGGATACTAACAATGTTATTTTGGTGTTCTATCCATCAGCCTTTCCTCATTAAGCAATTCACTTAAATTCTCGCTGATATACATGATTCTTTCCATATTTATTTTAAAATAATCACATTGGTTTTTCAAGGGGTCAATAAGGAAAGCTTCTATCATTTCAGGAATTCTTTGTATTCCGAGGAGAACGCTATAAAGGCTCATTCGGTATGAGAAAAAGATATTCATGAAGCTTGCATTTACTATCTTACTTAGAAATAATCCTGAACTTTCTGAGAGTTGAAGATTTTTCATCAAATCTGGTTCGGATTCAAGTGTTTTGCAAAAATTGTAAAAAAATGGTTTGTCTTTTGGAATTTTCTTGAATACCTCAAAGAATCGAGACAAAGTAGGCCTCCTAAGTCCTATCTGAATTAGCAGGTTCTCAGTATCTTTATCGGTCAAATGCAGTTCAAAGGCCTCAAAAAGCGAAATGAGAGGAAGTAAGTCCAGTTCATAATAGCTAGCAGTCAAGTTTAGCAGTTGAAATCTCAAGTTTCTTTCCGGGTCGTCAAAAATTGAATGGAAACACTCTCTTACAATTTCAGGTCCAGAAAGTTGGCCCTCTAGATCGGCTTTTTCCTCAATGGCTTTAGTAATCTTATAAACTATATCTAGAAAATTTCCATGAAGCACCAAATTGTAATTTGAAGACTTCTTGCTTTTTTTGGTAGAATTATCACTCCTTGTCTTGCCGAATTTATCATACAGTGATACATGAAGTGTGGGCAAATTCTTATCTGTCATGCTTTCGAACCCTTCTTTGAAAATCAAAGGGGGGAGGTTATGTTTCAGTCTTATCCTGTTTGAAATTGAATTGAGGAATTGATCCCTTCCAATATTGAAATAAACTATCGACAGGGAGCACTTGATTATGGTGTTTACAGTGATTTCTTCAAAGTCATTTAGACCATAAATTATCGATAAGGTCTGTGTCCGTCTTATTGAGTTTAATTCATACTTATTAAAATTGAGGGTAAAATTCCTCTGGTCGCTATCAAGCATCTAAAAGGTTATTCCCATTAAGAATATAAACTATTGTGGTGTGTAATAAATACGTCAATGCGTCTATTTCACTGATACAATAAATTCAAATATGTCAGTGTAATATTAGTATATGGCAGGGAAAATTATCGCCATAAGTAAAGGTGTATGCTATGACGAATTTGGGAACATTGTGCCGAAGGTACCTTTTGCCAATGTCAGGCCCTATCAGGGCGCTATCGACAAAAGTAGTTTAGAAATGAATGCTATAGAGAGATCCTTCTTAGAAGCACTTAATTCGCCAAATACGAAAGCAATTGACCTATTTGGCGAGGTAAGAATCACTCCTAGGGGCATAATCTCCAGAAAAATCCAGCTTAGTATTGAGACAAACCCTCGTTAATAGTCTCATACTATAATATACTCAAAATGATATAACTAATTGGAGTAAGAAAATGCCGGAAATGGGAGTAAAGTCAGTAGAAGATTTGGAGAAATTAACGGATTGGTTTATGAACATGTTTATAACGGAAATAAAGGAGTCTGGAGTTGAATTTGTAAATTCATCTACAAAAAGTAAGCAATATTTCCTCAATGAAATAAGAGGAATAATGGATGCACTAGAAGACACTTCCATTGAAGTAAGCAAAGGTACATTTATTGAAATGTGCCTGAAAATCTCAACTTTGTCATTTCTTATAGCAGCTAAAAGAGAAAATTGGCATATATGGGAAACCGAATACAAAAAACAACATACCGGGAGCAAAAATGAGTAGATCTTATTTTAATGAAAAGGGCAATGGGTATTATAAGTCTGGAAAATTTAGGGTCCCAGGACCTACACGTAGTGAAATCAGAGTGAGGAAACTATTAGAGGAAAGGCAAATACCTTTTGAGCACAGCAAAATTGTTTGTTATACAACCAATCTATGCTATACTCCAGATCTGATTGTCGGTGGAAACCTGATTGTTGAAGTCGACGGGAAAATCCATGATCAATCCTGGAAGCTTACACCTGACAGGATCAGACAGCGGGCTTTGGAAATGATGGGCTTTGTTGTAATCAGGGTCAGGAACGAAGAAGTTGAATCTTATCCAGAAGCAGTTTCCGATAAGATAGTGGAAAAATTTTACACAGTAACTGGTGTTTCCATCAAGAACAAGGTAACTCCTTTTACAGCTACACAAATTAGGAAAAACCGACTAGATTGGAAAGAACGGAAAAAAATTGAGAAAAATTTGGTGAAACAAATAAATTTGCTTGAACTCACTCCAGGGGACTTCTCCCAAAGGGTAGATTCTCTGTACCCCGGCATCTCTAGTAGCCCTACTGATGTTGAGGAAATCATGCTTTCTGCCTGGGGTTGGGCAATGCGTGCTAGTGAACAAGATAAGGAATGCATCGATTATGAATTCGCAGCTCGAAATTTCCAGAAAGCGATTGATATTTCTTCCAAGATACTTGGTGAAAATGCTAAGTTGGAGCTCATAAATTTATTATTAATCTCCGCACCTGGATTCATAAAAAATCTTGTTTTCCGAGGCGGTCCAAATATCAATACGGGGATCGTCCATATTAGCAATAGTGGCCAATTGATCAAAAACCTCGACGAGTTCAATTATGCATTCCAAAGGTTTGGCATCAATGTGGAATTAAATCATGTGTTGGATGAGTGCAATGCATGGCTCAAAAAAGGGGACCTTGGCAATAGTTTTGCTTGGATTAAAGAAATAAATTAACCCCCATAACATTTAAAAATTCTTTTGCAAGTAATATTTTTTTGCCGGGGGGAATTCTTAATGGCGATCATAGTCAAAAAAACAAGATTCTAGAATGATTACACAAAATTCATGGAGAGCTCTGGCATATTAATTAAAACAATTGTTAATGTAAGGTTCTAAATCACACCATATGAGAAACAAAGTAGTATTTTATCAGGTAAAATAAACGAAAATTGCCGGACAGATCCTTGCCTTCATGGATAAAAGAAGCATCCTTGGATATTTCAGATATTCCATGTCAACGCTGTCCGGCAAATAATAATCTGGAAATCGTACTTATGCGTTAATCATAACAGATAATGGTTTTCTGCCTGAGGCAACAGTTAGTGCAATTTACGGAAGCCAAGTTAGAAAGGGCAGGCAATTTTTAGAATCTTAAGAATATTTTAATAAAACTGGAACGTAATGCATCAATGAACTATCAGGAATCCATTTCACTGTCTGCTTTCATAATGGGCGGTTTCTCCCTTATGTTTGGAATCTTCGGGTCCATAATCATGAGTTCCTCAAATGTGAATATGGCGAACGCAGTATTCTATGCAGGGACCATTTTATGGATGGTGTTCTGGGCAATTGCCATTGGCGTTATTTCATACTCAAAGTTTTCAAAGTAAAACCGGCTTTCCGGGGGCCATGACTAGAATCGTGGCATAATTTTACTCATCTTGGGGAATGAACTCTCTTCAATTTATGCCCGCAATTCTTGCAGAACCTCTTGCCCATATAGCTTGAGCATACGCATTCACATGGGTCCTCATCAGCATCCAGAATGCAGTACTGGCACATGGTTAAGGGACTTGCAGGCTGAACTAATAGTTACTTCCTAAATAATGTGTGATTTTATCTGCCTTTCATGGGACGGGAAAAGCCTGCAGTTTTATCTTGCCAGCCTTCCGTCATTTCTGGCTGACAGGATAGGAATAGCCCATATATCGGCAATCAACCTGCAATCACCATGACGAGGCATAAGCAAGCTCTCTTGATAATAGACATGACAAATGATTTCCTTTACAGAAAGTACAATGCAACACTTGCCCTGGAGAGGGCACAGGAATTGATCCCGCGAATAAGGGAACTTGAGGAGGTGTTCCTGTCGCACAACCATCCTGTCATATACCTAAGCGATCGCCACCTGCCATCAGATTATGAGTTGAAGAAATGGGGGCCACACTCCATGAAGGGAACAGAGGGATCAGAAATCACGGATGGCCTGCTGAAGGAAGGCATAAAGGTGTTTGAAAGGCGCTGGAAGGCCTGGGACCTTGAAACAGTGGACAGGGGCAGGAAACAGTTGTTTGAGGTAGAAAAGGGGACATACAGCGGATTCACTGATAATGGCGGCCAGCCAACTGCATTGCATGCTTTGCTTACCTGGCTTGGCTTTGGTGAAGGGGACAGCCTGTACCTGACCGGGCTTCACACAAATGCATGCGACAAGCATACCGC
>JAJZOK010000073.1 GCA_021811525.1 Thermoplasmata archaeon
TGGCTAATTCTCTCACAATATTGTGAAATCTGTTAGAAACATCAAACTGGTATACTCCATCTTTTGAAGAGATAGTTTCCAGAAATGTGTATTTATTTTCCAGCGGCGTATCAGAATACACTATCACCCCGATTTTTCCATCTTTGTAGAGGTTATTCCTGACCTCAGCCATAATTCCCGGCTCAGTGAACAGATCAGTATACTGCTTCTCATCTTCGTCTATTGACACTCTGTAGTTTACTAGGGAAAGGGGATATATCTCGTTGACAGATTCCAATATCTTAATGATACCGGGGCTTGGCCCAAGATGTTCCACCCTGGAATTTTCAAAGTCCTCTGTGTAATCAGCGAGAAGATTGGACACCGTTTCAATCTGGGAACTGTGAAACCTTCCATAGATATTCAGGAAACCCTCGCTTATATCGGAGCGGTTGATTACAAAGGACGGGACCTCTGAAATCTTCCTGACTACGCCAAGGTCCTTAACATTGTTGATTCTTGTTTCAACTACAATGGAATTCTCAAGTTCCACTCCGTTGAATTTCATCTTTATGAGGTCAATCTTCTGGTTCCTGGTTGACTTCGGCAGAAATGTGCTCATCCAAATCTGCTCTTCTTTGCCGTATATGAAAGCCGGCAATGTCATACCCAGGTCCTTTGTAGCAGTGAAAAAATCTGTCTCCTGCCTGAGCCTCAACACTACCCTCATGTCGAGCTTTTTGTCAATATCTTTTACTAACAACTTTAATTTATGAAGAATGAATTTAAAAACCTTCGCTTTATATTTTTACTAAAAAAATAGTTAGCCAGCCAACAGGAGCTGGGTTCCAAAACTGTTATCATTATGCAATGGAACGGGTGATATGTAGGAAAATGTATCTAATCGGTCAAGCTCCAACATTAATAAATATGGTTATTGCCCTTTTATGAACCGGTTTTATCGGCAAATTTCATCAATAAAAAGGATTATTTACTGACTTAAGTTTAGTGGAGAGATGGGTAAACTCACCTCATATATACTAGGGCTTTCAACTGCAGTGGTGCTTTCATATCTTGTTCTGTCGGCAGAATACAATCCACTGATTAATTGGCTGGGTCCCACCATGGGGTCAGATATTATCTTCCCTTTCAGTTTTCTGTTCCTTTTGCTTGGAAGTGCCCTTGCGTATCCGCTTCTCCTTGGTTCATGGATAGCCATAGGGGTTGTGGTCGGAATTGGTGCCAGGAAAGGATCCAGAGCAATCGGAGCAGCAATTAGCGTATACCTGAGCATCTGGGGAATACTTTCTCTTTCATCCCTCGCTGTTTATGAGAAATTCACAGGCTTCTCCCTAGGAAGCACGGCAATCACTCAGATTAACACATCATTTCCAGTGCCTCCCCTTCCTCCCGGGGTTACAATATCGGCAATTCTTTCTGAACCGCTGTTTCAGCCGCTGATCTCACTGGTAAGCAATTTCATGGGCACATCCGGGCTCTTTTCTGCTGTTTCAGGAGCTTCCTCCCCCACATCATTATTCGGTTCATTCATATCTGTGTTTGAGACCACGTTCCTTCCATCCCTCATTGCCAACCTGGCAATTTTCCTTGCTGTTTCAGGAATTGTTGGCTTTTTGATTCACGGGCTGATTAACAGAAAACAGTCCCCCGGCCAGCCTGCTGGTGCGGAACCCGCCAAGACAAAAATAAAGAAGGTGAGAATCAGGAAAGTTATCAAAAAAGCAATCCATTCCAGGAACTTGGTGGCAACCTTTCTTCCTGTTGTGATTGCCGTTTTCTTCATAGCCAGCCCGGCAGCCTCGGTTATTCAGGGGTACAGTTCAAGCGGTTTCATCTCACACGCTTCACTTCAGATTCCAGAAACCAGCAGTTCAGCTGTTGTTTCCGGAATTCTTAATGAAGGTCCTCTTCTCTTCCACAATTCAAAGCTGCAGAACAATGCAAATTCCACTTTACTCAATGCATCCTCACTTTCCGTGAATTATGGCGGCGGTTATCTTGGGAAGTACGGAAACATCTACGATGTGTTTGGCTTCATCAATGCCTCACTGAAGACTGGCAACGGGATGTTCAGCAATTATGCAGGAAACAACACCATTCTTTCCGGAGTGTTCATATCCGCCAACACTGAAAGCATCTTCACTTCACTTGCCCAGGACGGGATAATCAACAGTTCCATAGTTTCCGTAATCCAGTCCAACCATTTTTACAACCTGATCCCCGAAGCCACAATAATAGAGTTGTCCCTGGGAAATGCCAGCAGCGCCTCCTCCAAAGTACTCAGTGAAGTTTCAGGCTTATCCTCATCCATAGGCGGCACCTCACCTGTCCAGTACCTGGGAATTACACTGCCTTCAGGGCAGTCCACTGGACTCAGCCAGCCCCTGTCGCTTTTTGCGTATTCCATTAACATTACCCTGTCCGGTGCTGAGGGGAAGCTCGTCCAGAATTATGGAAGCAAGTACTTCAGCGATGGAACCTATCCTATTTTCAGTGATGGCATTTTAAACGGTTCCCTGGTTGCAGGATACGCCAGCTACAGCGTAGACGCATCGGTTTTTGCAGCAGGCATGTTCACGCCGTCCAGGTTACCTTCCAGCTTCAGCAGTTACAGCAATGTGCTCAACGCTTCGAACCACCAGTCAGCAGTGGTTTCCTTCATGGGCGGGATGTTTCTCCGTGAACATGTCGTACATTCCTCTGCAAGCACACATATGATAAGCGCCGCCCAGTTATTCGGATACCGCGGCAACATAACCTTGGCAGGGAACAAAACAGCATATGCACTTTCTCTCATGTATCCACAGTCTTCTCAGAACGGTGCACCATCCAGCTATGTCATGGATCTCTACTCGACGGACAGCAATTTGTCGGCAATCGGGACCTCTTCAACAGTCAGCTATAACTCATTGTCTCCAGGCTCACAGCTGGATCTGTCCAGCCTCAACTTCACAACTAATGCCACTTTCCCGGCATCCATAGGCGTATATGAGAAGGCAACACACTGGACAGGAAACATCTACAACGTTTCAATAGTCCTCACAAACAACGACACAGATACCTTGAGCAATGTTTCCATAAATGCTGCGCCTCCTCTGGGCGCATATGGGAACAACTCCAGGATCATACAGGGCAGCACCACCGCTTTCCTTTCCACTTTAAAGCCGGGCCAGAGCTTGTCAGTTAACTATCAGGTCAGCCTTTCGGGTGTCGGGACATATTACGTTGCTGAGCCATACTTTAACTACACTATGAACGGAAGCGCCTTCAATATTCCGGGGAATGTGGTTACCACTTATGCACAGCCCCCATCGGTGATCCACGCATTCAACCAGGTGGAACTGATGTCATTTTCTGCGCTGGCCTCATTGGTGAATCTTCACATCCTTGTCACTCAGATCTACCCCGGGATCTATTTCTTTGACCTCATCTTCCTGCTCCTTGTGGTTCTTGATGTTCTGCTTGAAGTCAGGGCATTCAGAAAATGGAGAAGTGCCAGGAAAACCGAGTAGGGATAAAATTTTCAATCCATACTGATTCCCACTAATAGTGTGCCCTAAGTTTATCGATACGATCAGGACCTACGACGCCATACATGACCTTTACGACGCAGAAACCAGGGACTTCTGGGAGAAGTTCTCCGCTGCAACGGTGAGGGAATTTGTATCCAGGCTTCATGGAAAAGATGTCCTTAACCTGGGAAGCGGCCCTGGCAGGGATTCCCTTATTCTGAGGGAGCAAGGCCTGAGCGTGACCTGCATTGATGGGTCAAAGGAAATGGTAGAGATGACCTCCCGGCTTGGTTTCAAATCCATTCAGGCTGACCTGCGCGATTTGGATCTGGCAGAACTGTATGAAGGAATATGGGCGTATTCATCCCTCATTCATCTCACTTATGATGAATCTAAAGAGTTGCTCGAAAAGATACATAACCTTCTTCGGCCAGGCGGAATATTATTTCTTGGCCTCATTGAGGGGAAAGGGCATGAAACAAGAAATGTTGCAAATTCAAGCTACACCAGATATTTCGAATATTACGACGAGAATAAAGTGGAATCCCTATTGCACGGAACAGGCATGAAAATTGTATACCGTGATGCTTTCAGGCCTGGAAACCACACTTACCTTAACTATATCATAAAAAACGATCTGGAGAAACAGGTCAGTTAGAGATCACCTTATAAACGAAAATTCAGTTAAGGATCATCATGGCTAAGGTTGTCTGCAAAAACTGCGGGCATAAGAATCCCTCTTCTGCTGCGGTTTGTGAGAACTGCGGGAGTTTCATGTTTGAAGACCCCAAACCTGCAGGGTCAGTGAGTGCTCCCTCCGCTCCGCAAAATATAGAACAGGAGCCTCAACAGGCAACAGTACCCGAAAATTCTCCTTCCCAGCCCGTTGACCAGGCACCACGGCAGGCTCCGGAAACAATAAGAGTTGCTGGCAGTGGCATCCTGCAACAGATGAGCACCTTTGTGGGATTTCTTATCCTCGGTGTCTTCTTTATTCTTGAATATAACGGTTTTCTGTCAAATATGTACTATTTTCTCATTTTCTTTGTTCTCATACTGGCTGTTCCTACTCTGATGAGGACGGCAACTTCTGTGGTCAAATTCAACGGCCAAAACTTTACTTTCAGGGGCTCGGCGAATTCAGGCAGTTATGACATAAAAGATGTGGAGAACATAACCATAGACCAATATAACAAACAGGACCAGACCATGACAATAAATTTCAAAACAAACCAACCGCCTCTCCAGGTGGAATTCAATTCAGTTACCACATTCAGATCCGCAATAGTTGCATTCACAAGGCGAAGGATAGTTGTTATACCAATGAGCAGAACACAAAACAGTCCTGGCACCGGAAGCTGATGGAATTGAAGTACAAAGGTTGTGTGCCGTCAACTCTGTTTTCCTTATACATACTGGAAAACCTGACCCTGTTCGATTATTTTTAACATCGTGAGCGGGAAATCCCACACCATTCATGGGTGGAATGAGGGCGAACCAAAGTTTTTATTAGGCGATTGCAGATTATTTTCTGTTCGCTGGCAGACATAATTGAAAGTGGTCGGATCGCATATTGCTCCATGCGTGCCTGCATCCGTAAAGTCAGATGGCTGAGCATGGAGAACACAGTACCTTCGGGCCGAGGGGAATTCAAGCCTGTGGAGACTCCGCCAGCAGCCGTAGAAGCAGGAAGCCCATGGATTTATTCATGGGAGGAGGTCACAGTCCCGGGTCCGTTGAACTTTTGTGTGGATTCTACCAGATTAGATGCCGGGAAACGCTTGTTTTTCCTGTGATACATACGGACGCCTAATAATGCATGTAAATTGGACATAAACTGCTATTTGTTGGCAAGATGTGGTCATTTGGGAGCGCGACGGGATATCACTTTTTTTGTAAACACAGAACCTCAACTTCCAAGGAATCAGGCTTATAGACCATTAGAAAATAAATCACTTATGCGAAGCGGAGAGGCATATGGAATTTTGAGGGGAATTGTGGAGCAGAATTTCCACCGGTCCATGAAATATGCATTCTCGGGATTTGTGGGGGTCCTCTTTGTGGAATTAACGACCTATGTGCTTTTCCATGTGGCGAGCCTGAGTAACCTCCTGGCAGTTACGCCTGCCTTCCTTGCAGGGGTGGCAGTGGAATTCTCCATAGATGAGTTCTGGACTACCAGGAACCAGGGCACACACACTTCGGGGGCATTGGGATTCTTTCACAGGATGCTGAAGTTTGAAATACTCAATATGGCAGGCACAATCCTTGCAGTTATCATTCAGTACATTCTGTTTGTCCTGTTCAGCCTGTCGCCGCTCATCGGAAACATATTCGGATCTGCCTTTGAGTTTCCAATCAATTATTATATTCAGATGAGGAGCACGTGGAATATCAGGGTTGTCTGAGATATGTATAGCCATCAGGGGATGAATTAGAATAGAATTGTTCCTTACTGTTTCTTCTCCTTGTCCTTTTCTTTGACAAAAAAGTGATAGAGGTAGTTCATCTTCACTTCGAGGTCATCCATCTTTCTGTTAATCTTCGGAAGCTCCTCAGTCATGGTCTTTTCCATTTTGTCCACCCTCTCATTGAGGTTCCTCACTTCTTCCTGAATGTCCTGTGTTGATTTGGTGGGTGTCGGTTCAAATTTAACTGTAGACTCTTCTTTTCTGCCAGCTTCTGCGTAATTCTTCTGGAAAGTGCCGGTGAGCTCCATGGAATCCATCTTGTAGTCTGTTGCGGCAGGATACCGTGAAAAAATATAGTTGGCAAGGGAGTTTCCATTCGCAAGGCCGGCTATGCATTCGTCTGTGGAAATTTCCCGGTTGAGCTCATTGGAGAATGTAACAGTGATTTTTGTCATCTGGCATATGGGATATTCCATGGTTCTGATCTTTTCTTCAGTGCGATTCAGGAGGTCAGCAAATATGCTGAATGGAATTTTACCTCTAGACCGCTCTATTTCGTTTTTCAGGTATTTTAACTTCCTGTAGAAATTTGTGGAATCAAGGCGCATCCGGAGATCATTATGATCTGCCATTTAGTGTCAGATCATTCTTGTTGTCTAAAAGCTTAGCTATGTAACATCTAAATTTCTCATCCCAAATTATTGGATTCCGGTGTTGAGGGAGTAAATTCTCCGTCTCATATCTTTCCGATCAGGGTTCGCCTTTATCAGGCCCGATTCAATCAATTCCTCCAGGGATGTCTGAAGAGTTTTTCTGTTGATCCCGGTCATATCCATGATAGCAGACTGGTCGATGGGACCATGGTTTGCCACAATATAGTACACGAACTTATTGGAGGGCGGGCCATTCACTTTCACAGTGGTGTCAAGAATGCCAAACGTGTCTCCCCGCATACCTCTTCTCTGAGTCTCCAGTGCTGCAACGCTGCTGAAGGAAACGTTTCCAAGGTTCACATTGGAACCAATCCTGATTACCAGCTCGACCTGCTGCCTCTCCAGTGGCGCCTCAAACATTATTTTCTCTTTTGGGCATTCTTCCAGTACCCGGTTCACCCAGTCCCATTTGATCTCACCAAGGTCATCGAATATTTCCACACTTTTTCCGGATTCTCTCCCTTCCACAATTAAAAAATCCGGTTCCAGGTCCACAGATTCATTTATTTTCTGCACAGTTTCTTCAAGGCTCAACTGGTTTCTGGGGTTCTTCTTCCCAACTTCAACCATCAGGCGCATCCCGTTGGAATGGACAAAGTCAGCAATCCTCTCTTTGACTTTCACTGGCATCTCACTGACACCTTCACTGATTTCAACAATATTGAAGCCGGCATTTTTCAGGCGCATGAGAGTATCATCGGCTTTTCCTTTCTTTACAGCCATTTCCATTAGAGTTCCTCCATGGGAAACTGGCAGGCCTGATGCATTATATCTTTGGATTCTCTCTGAAAGGTTCTTTTCAGTCAACAACATGGATAGAGTCCAGCCAATCTTGACGTAACTGATGTATTCAGACATGTCGGTAATATTCTCCCAGGGGACCGCCGCAAACCGGTCAATTACCATGGTCGATCCGCCGCTGTGCGAACTCCTGACATTTCCCAAATAGTCCTCTAGAAATTTTCCAGTCATTTAATGAACATGAAAACCATGCGTGTATATAAAAGAATAATTTGTGTGTAATATTGACTTATACATCTACCAAAATGCGTACAAACTTTATCTCATATATTCTGGACACCTAACTTAGGTATGGACAGTGCAACCAATGAGGCCATGGGTAAAATTGCACAGACCGAAGACGTTCTGGGAAAAATAGCCAAAGAATATGGAGACAAAGCGGTTTTCACCTCGAGCTTTGGGGCAGAAGACATGGTTATTACCCACTTAATATCAAAACTGGATCTCAATGTTGAAATTGCTACAATAGACACTGGCAGGTTGCACCAGGCTACTTATGACTTCATTGACAGGGCTGTTAAGGTTTATGGCCTAAAACTCAAGAGTTATTTTCCTGAGGCAAGTGAAGTGGAAGAAATGGTAAATAAGTCTGGATACAACCTCTTCTACGATTCCCAGGAAAACAGGAAATTCTGTTGCAATATCAGAAAAGTGAATCCCCTGGAAAAGGTATTGACGGGAAAGAAAGCCTGGATAACTGGGTTGAGGTCAGAGCAGAATAAATTCCGCCAGACTCTGGGTATAATGAAAAAAGACACATCCAGGGGGATTTTAAAGGTCAATCCCCTGATTTACTGGACTTCATCTGACGTCTGGGATTTCATCAAACAGAACAGCATCCCGTACAACAGCCTTCATGACAAGGGCTACCCGAGCATAGGGTGTGAACCATGCACCAGAGCCATTATGCCGGGGGAAGATGAACGGGCAGGAAGGTGGTGGTGGGAATCAGGACTGAAGGAATGCGGGCTTCATCTTTCCAGCCATGGCGGATCCAATTCAGGCGAAAAGACAAAAACCACTGATGGAGGCCCATAATATGCTTCCATTGCCACATGGGGGAAAACTTATCCGGATTCCGGATTTAAGCAGAAATAAATTCAGCAAGGGCGACCTTGGGCAGACACTAGAAATTTCCTATGAAACCGCTGTGACCATAATGGGCATAAAAAGCGGAATTCTCAGCCCGCTTGAGGGTTTCGTGGGATATTCCGATTATGAAAGTGTTCTGAGAGAACAGAGACTTGAGAGTGGATTACCTTGGAGCATCCCAACGTTATTGCCATTAGATGCTACCGGGAACTTAAATTTAAAGGAGAATGATCTGTTGGTCCTTTCATTCCATCATATCCCGCTGGCGGAGTTATTGATAACAGAAATTTACGCAATTGACAGGGATAATTTATGCAGCTCCGTCTTTGGAACCACTTCAGTTGAGCATCCGGGCGTCAGGAAAGTGGGAAACAGCGGAAACAGAGTAATTGGCGGTAAATTAATTG
>JAJZOK010000084.1 GCA_021811525.1 Thermoplasmata archaeon
ACCGGCTGGATCATAACTTCTGCAGTGGGGGCATCTCTAACGTCCATTTCCACGCCGTCAGCTATTACGGCCACTGCTCCTTTTATGCCGGCTTCCTTCAAGGACTCCTCGAAGGTTCTGTTGGCTTCCGCCACTAGTTTGTTGTCTTCTGCCTTTGGCATCGACACCTTAAAAGAACTACGTATAAAAGAGTTGACAGATTGGGATTAATTGAGTTTGCCCTTCCACGCCAGCTCTCCCTTTACTATGAGCTTAACAAGCAGATCAATGTCTGGAGTTGCAGGTCGATCTTCAGTAAGTTTTGGCACTTTCTTCCTTATGTCCGATTTTAGTTTTTCCACAACCGGAGATGTCTTCTCCTGAATGAATTCAAGACCCTGCGCAGAAAGCAGAAATTCTATTGAAACAATTGTCTGTAGATTTTCAACTATCTCGATTAGTTTGAGGGCAGCATTTGTGCCCATGCTGACGTGGTCCTCCTGGTTTGCACAGGTGGGAATTGTGTCAGAGGAAGATGGAGTGCACAAAGTCTTGTTACGGTTGCAGAGTGCAGCTGCAGTGTATTGTGGGATCATATACCCGGAGTTGAATCCGCTTCTCTCTATGAGGAATGGCGGCAGCCCGCTGAGGTTGGCATCTGTAATCCTGGCAAGTCTTCTCTCTATCATGTTGCCCAGGTCGGTGAGGGCAATGGCAAGGAAATCACAGGCGAAAGCCACAGGCTCCCCGTGAAAGTTTCCCACAGATACATATTCCTCATTATTTACTAGGGGGTTGTCTGTGACCGAATTAATTTCTACCGTTATGATGCTTTTCACATAATCGAGTGTGTCAAGTACCGCACCATAGACCTGTGGGATGCATCTAAGAGTATAAGGGTCCTGCACCTTGTTTTCTCCAGCAATTCTTACATTACTGCTCTCTTTCATGATGGTCCTCATTGCCAAAGCAACCTTTTGCTGGCCAGGGTGCCCTCTGGTTCCAATTGCCCACTCTGTAAACGCTTTGTCCGTGCCTTTCAATGCCTCGAAAGACATTGAAGCAGAGTTCAATGCGCTTCTAAACACGTTATAGGAAAGAGCAGTCTCAACCGCTAAAATCCCAGAAATGGTTGAAGTTCCGTTGATGAAAGCAACCCCTTCCTTTTCCCCAAAGGAATATGCCTGCATACCGGCGTTTGAAAGTGCTTCCCTTGAGGGTATTTCTCCTGCTCCATCGATTACTGTGCCTTCACCCATCATAGCGAGGGCGATATGTGCCAGAGGTGCAAGGTCTCCACTGGCACCTACTGAACCGAATCTAGGGACAACCGGATGTATTCGCTTGTTGATCAAGTCAGTTAGAAATTCTATAAGCCCGGGACTAACACCGGAAAAACCTTTGCAAAGGCTGTTCAACCTGACAACCATCATTGCCCTGACATGTATCTCATCCAAACGGGGGCCATAACCTGATGAATGGCTCCTGATAAGGTTTGATTGTAGCCTAATAATATCGCTTGGATCGACATCCACGTTCAGGAGGCTGCCAAAACCTGTGGTAACCCCATAGACACGTTTCCCCGAAGAAACAATCCTGAGCAAAGAAGTATGGGACTTTTTGATCCTCTCCATGGCAGAATCTGATACAGTGATCTTCTCGTGTTCCTTTGTTACTGCAAGTACCTGTTCAACAGTAAGGCTGTTTCCGTCTAGGGTTATCATGACATGAGAGAGGTTTTGTCAGGTTAAAATCATTGCCTTAAGGATAAAACGCATTTCCCGCTGGTTACCAGCGGCCTGAAAGTCAAATGTAGAAGATCAGAACAGTGATTAAGCAAGTTTTTCTACAGCAATGCCCTATTGCATCGATGAGTGCAGGATCAGCCAAAGGGCGAATATACAGGATTGGCGACAACGAGAAGCCAGAGTGCCCAAAATTTTCAACCAAATATATTGACAGTGGTGTGGACCCGTTCGATGACTTTTTTCTATATTCAAATGGAATCTGGATCAAGAATCACCCCATACCTCCAGAAAAATCCTTTTGGGGATCATCCGTTGAATTGGTGGAGTGGAACAGGTATATTCTTGGGAAGATTCTCGAAGAATGTGCATTATTGGATGCGTCTGGGGACCCAATTAGATCACAGGTTGGCAAATTCTATCTTTCAGCCATGGACACGGAAACCATAGAGACGCTGAAATTCAAGCCTATTGAACCATTGCTGGAGAAAATTGAACAAATTGGGTCGAAGGATGAGCTCTTAAAAATAGCTGCAGAATTTCACAGGAAAGGCATCCCACTGCTATTCTCATTTGAATCCAGCCCTGATGATAAGAACAGCAACATTTACGCCTTCAGGCTCTCACAGGGTGGGATTTCCCTTCCCAACAGGGATTACTATCTTGAAGAATCATTTGAAAGCGCGAGGAAACAATACAGGGAACATCTGTTAAAGATGTTCATGCTTTACGGCTTCCCTGAATCCGAAGCTGATTCCAGTTCAAGATCAGTCTATGCTGTCGAAGAAAAGATGGCCAGAGTCAGCAGGTCTCCTGTGGATTTACGTGATCCAGAGAAGAATTACAACCAGGTACATTACAACCGGATTTCAGAGATTTCTCCGCACTTAGATTTCAGGGCATATTTCAGCGAGATTTCCTTGCCAGAGGCACAATACGTAATCGTAGGTCAACCAGAATACTTTACGGGCCTCGGCGATCTCCTCCAGGGTGTTTCACTGGAAGACTGGAAGGCCTATCTGAAATGGAAAATCCTGCATTTCTCCGCATCTTATTTGCACAGTGACGTGGAAATGGAGAACTTTGACTTTTATTACAGAAAACTTTTCGGGCAGCCAAAACCGGAGAAGAGGTGGAAGCAGGCAGTCTCTGCAGTCGACATGTATATTGGCGAAGCTCTTGGCAAACTATATGTTGACCAGGAATTTGGGGAGGAGTCACGCAAGCGGATTGCTGTGATGGTAGAAGACCTGAAGGAAGTATTTGCCGAAAAACTGGAAAAACTGGACTGGATGTCTGATTCCACAAGAAAGAAGGCACTGGAGAAATTCTCTAAATTCAGGGCGAAAATAGGATTTCCTTCCAGGTTCATCGATTATTCCAGTGTGGAAATACGGGAAGATGACTACATTGGGAATGTGATGAGGGCCAATGCCTTCGAATTCCAGAGAGAAATATCCAGGGTGGGAGCCCCGGTGGACAGGGAATTATGGTACATGACTCCGCCAACAGTCAATGCATATTTTTCTCCCACAGAGAATGAGATAGTATTTCCCGCGGGGATACTGCAACCTCCCTTCTTTGATCCTGAACTGGATGACGCGGTTAACTATGGATCACTTGGCGGGACCATAGCCCATGAAATAACCCATGGGTTTGATGATGAGGGAAGAAAATACGACTTCCAAGGAAACCTCAGGGAATGGTGGTCTGAGGAAGACGAAAAGGCATTCCTGGCAAGGGCAAAAGAGGTGGTTGACCTCTACGGTTCAAAGGAAGTACTTCCCGATGTAAAGGTCAACGGGGAACTGACACTTGGAGAAAACATTGCTGACCTAGGTGGAGTGAGCATAGCCTATGAAGCTCTAGAAAGGCACTTGAAGAGCCATCCTGAAATGAGGGAAACCATTGATGGTTTCACAGCCGAACAGAGATTTTTCCTGGGATGGGCACAATCCTGGAGATCGAGCATAAGAGATGAAGCCCTGAAATGGCAGATATCAAACGACCCGCATTCACCAGACAATCTGAGAGGAGACCTTCCCGCCAGAGTCCACCACAAGTTTGAAGATCATTTCAGGGAACTCTCTTCAAGGAAGTCATGTGGAATTAAGACCATAAAAATCTGGTAATGAAGCCATTAAGGTTACCAATGTTCCGCAAACCTTCCGCTTATAATTGAAATATGCAGGTGCCGGGATTTGGACCCGGGTTGAAAGCTTGGAAGGCTCTCGTGCTAGACCAGACTACACTACACCTGCTTTCCTAACCCTATGGCAAGGGTATTAATTTATTTTCCACTAAAATGGCTAACCCACCACAAGGGTAAATTCCAAGGGATGCGGATTGCTGGCTGCTGGTGAATTCCAATCAAGGTGGAAATTATATGTATCTCCATAGCTAGACTGCAGCGAGAAATTCAAATATCCATTTTGGAAGCTATATGTGTGGGGTACCTGCTGGCCACCCTGAGTATAATAGAACCCATTGGAAGGTACGGAGAAATTGTACTTGTATGTAAGGTGGATGCTGTATTGATTGGAACCCGTCAAGCCAGAATAGGCACCTGTCGACGTTAAACTGAGGTTAGTCCATGACCCAGACTGGTCTACCTGGAAGGTGTGGATCTGCGGTGATGAAACCACATTCACTGGCGGGTTAAGCAAGATGATCCAGAAAAGGAGCCACGTGAAGATGTACATTCCGTAGTTGATTATCCTGTGAGATGCCCTCTCCGATACCTTTATTTTCAATGTCTTGAGAATTCTAGTTAGAAGTACAAGAACTGCAAGCATCAGCAACACGGACAGGTAGACATAACCCTGCAACTGCAAGTAGCCCGCAAGCACTCCACTCAGGGCTCCGATAACAAAGATTACAATTATGCCAATGCCTCTGTCTCTCTCAATATTGAGGAATTCTTTTTCGTCAAATTCAGGCTCCTCGAACAGTGTACTCTCTTTTGGTTTGGCCATGGCTTCAACGCTTCATAGTATCTCAATTAATGAAGTTAACGACGCCAACGGGTCAACTGAAAGCACTATGCCTGAAGCAACCAACACCCCTCTGGCCCCAAGCTCCAGGGATTTCTTCATGTCATTGTTATTCTTTACTCCGGCGCCCACAAGCACTGGAACAGAATTTATTGCGCATTTTTCAACAACGTCACGGATAACTTCAGGCTTAGATGAGGTAACTGAAACATTCCCCCCGATCAATTCAGGTGGTTCGTATGCTATAAATTCAGGTCCAAGTGCTGAATATTTTTCTGCTTCACTGGAAGATTTCGCGCAGACTACAATGGGAAAATCCATAGATTTGGCCTTGTCAAGTGTCACTGCAATGTGCCTCTCCGGGACCCTTATTTCAGAGTGGTTCAGCAATGAGCCTCCGATGCCAAAGTCCAAGAGCGACTCGATTGAATACTGCCCTGTACTGGCACCAAATTCTACGGGATATACGTGTTGCGCATAGAAATTAAGTTCCGGGAAACTCTTTGCAACCCTGAAATCTATTGGATTTAGCGCAAAAATAATTCTGGTATCAGAAGGGATATCCATTCCAATGAACTTGCTCAGAAAACTCTCGCAGTGGTTTCCAGAGGAGACCTGATAGTGCTTAAGATTAATTATTGCTGTCTTTTCCAAGGTAAACAGTCACATTATGAAATATGTGCTTAAATGTGTTTTCAAGGTGAGGAAATCCGCATAGTTTTTCATACTTGTTCAAATCACCGTCAATGGAAAATATCAAGATACTCGGTTTTGGTGGAAGCCTGAGAAGCGGATCTTACAATTGGGCATTGCTTGAGAATGCAAAGGATCTCATGCCCGAAGGTTCGGAGCTCATTCTTCATGATTTAAAGGATATTCCCATTTACAATCAGGACATGGACAGCCATCTTCCGGAATCTGTCAAAAAGTTCAAGGATGCAGTTAGAAAGGCAGACGGAATCCTCATTTCCACTCCTGAATACAACTTCTCAATTCCCGGCTTTCTGAAGAATGCCCTCGATTTTGCCAGCCGGCCACCAAACGATAACCCTTTTCCCGGGAAGCCCGTGGCAATAATGAGTGCTTCTGGGAGCATGCTAGGTGGTGCCAGAGTACAGTACCACTTAAGGCAGGTACTGGGTTATCTCGACATGAGGCAAATTTACAAGCCGGAGGTTTTCCTTGCCTCAGCACATACGAAGTTCGACCAGAACTTGAAGCTGACAGATGAAAATGCCAAAGATTTCATAAGGCAGCTTCTGGATAAGCTGGTAAAAGAGGCCAGTCACCGCTTGCCAGAGTAAGAAGGAGTCAGGGCTTGTTTCTCTTCTCCATTATCCAATCAAGGAAAATTTAACTAGATAATTTTTCTATTTTGGCTATCTGGTAGCCTTTATATCCGTGCTGAAAAATCTATTTCCGGTACCCATGGGATTCGATTTGAGCGCTTTTCTTGCAATATTCCCAGATTTCTTAATTGCTGGGGTTCTGTCGCTTCTTTTCTACCTCGAGCTCAGAAATGTAAAAATCCAGAGAAAAGAGATATCTGTGTTGGCAGTTCCTGGTGCAGACCCACAGTCTAAAGGGGCAGGTCAACCGAAAGAAACCTCCGATCTGACGTCCAATGGCATTTCATTTTTTTACGGCATAGCGAAAGATGTTCAGCTTTCTATGTTGGCTATAAACATTTGGATTCTCTTGACAATACTGCTTCTGCCTTCATCCAGCATAGCGAGACTCTTGCCGTCATTTTCCTTAGATGTTCAGTTGCTGATATATTCAATACTGGGTGCTCTCTTTGTCGTTTCTTTTCTTTCCACAATTATCATAAGAGTGTCAAACACGAAAACTAGAATGATTACGACACTTCTAATGATAGCCGTTGGCACTTTTCTGTTCTTCTATATACCTTCCATGCAGTGGATATCAGGTTTCGGCCTACTTGTACGGATGATAATTCTTTATGCCATTATCGCTTCGACACTGTTTTTGTCATACGGTTTCTTTGTCCTACCGTCAGGGAAAATAGAAAAACTTGCTGTCGCGGGGACTTTTTCCACCTATGTTTTCACGTCAGCAATTCTTTTTGCAAACCTGTTTCACACACTGCTGATATAGGCATTTAAACCTGCCTGAAGAAGTTCTTCAGCTTCCCAATAGTTAGGGAACATTTTTGGGAAAGAGCCCAGAAATAGGCCTTTTTCTGATGTATTATTTGTAGGAAGTCTTCTTTCTTGCCTTCTAATATAACTTTTCTGACTCTTTTATTTGGGTAAAACCCAAAACAAAAGGAGGAAAAAATATGAATCGAAGAGTAACCCTGCTTCTCATAGCAGCGGTAACAGCAATTCTTCCAGCAGTTGCAGTGGCCGATGTAATGATAACAGGAAACGTTTTGATAAATGGAACGCAGAACGCTCCGGTCTTCGTCATACAGCCCGGTCCGAACTATCCAGCAGCCAACTCAATAGGTGCAATTGTATGGAACCCAACTAATGTGGTATCAGAACAGGTTGTGGGCCAGGTAACGCCTATGGCAACATTTGACCTTGAAGGCATCGCCAACCAGACGACAGCTCTTGCAAATGTACTTGACCTTAACGTGACCATAAACGAGGGAGTTGTAGGAACCCTTTATGTCAACTTCACTGGAGACTTCCCTGCCGGCGGTCTAGTCTGGATAACCAGCACACTGATGACGGTCCAGGATGTTATGTCCCAGGTTGGCGGCCAGTCAATCAACAGTGCAAGCTTCTCATACAGTGGGCCATTCCCTGGTGGAACAACAACATACTACATCAGCTTCTACCTTCCTGCTAGCACAGCATATGCTGTATCAACTGGCACAATAACTGGAACATTCATAGCGTCTTGAGGTGAGTGTATGAATAAGAAAATTGCCCTGATCATGATAGCTGCCGTTACGGTCATACTTCCAGCTGTGGCCGTTGCAGATGTCTTGGTTATGGGGCAACTGACACTCGAGAGTTTCCAGCACCACACGGCATTTGAGTTCCAGCCGGGACCAAACTACCACGCAGCCAATTCTACCAACTCCCTCGGCTGGATCCCATCAAATGATGGCACCATGGGTACCATAGATCTGGAAGGCAGCTATTACGTGCAGACCGAGATGATCAATGTTATTGATCTCAACCTGACTGTCAGCAATGCGGCCGCCCCCCATACGTTCATGGGCCTGTATCTGAACGTTTCATCGTCTGATTTCCCCAGTGGCACTATTATGGTGATCTCAACATCTCAGATGTCTTTTGCCACTCTTGAGTCCACCGCAGTAACACAATACACCTCAGGTGACGCGCCAATCGCATTGAATGCAGCATCTGCCTCATCAGTACTGGCAATAGATCTAGCGCAGAACCCACATGTGCTCATTACCGGGTTCGTGCCTGCTCAGACCCTGTACATAAGTTTCCTGCTTGGCCCAGGCATGTACGCTGGCAGCAGTGCTATGTTGACTGGTCAGTTTGTGGTCTTGTCGTGAGGATAAAGGAGTGAGAAAAATGAACCGAAAATTAACCTTCCTTGTGGTGGCGCTCATTGCCACGATCATGCCGGCGGTTGCAATAGCTGACGTTATGATTACAGGCGATGTGAACATACACGGAACAAGCAATGCACCTGTGTTTTATCTGACTAAGGGATCCAACTTCCAGGCAGCGGATGGTTCCATAGCATGGAACTCATACTCCAGTGGAAACTTCATGGGTGACCTGAAGTTTGCAACGGTGTCCAACCAGACAACTTTCATCATAAATGTGATGGAAATACACTTTGTATCCTCATTGCCATCCGGGATGTTCTACCTTAACTCATCAGTATCTTCCGCGTTCGTGCCAGGGTCAACAATGTACCTTTCCCTGTCACCAATGAGTTTTGGTGATTTCAGTTATAGTGGACTTCCAGGTGCGGTGCCAGTGATAACAAACCCGGCCGTAACAGCTTTCCCCCTATCTGGTTCTCAGTCATACTCAACCCCTGTTGATGGCTCAACAATCATCTACATCGGGTTTTTCACACCACCATATGATGGGGCTACAATCACTGGGGAGATTTTGCTTACTGGAACTTTCATAGCCAGCTAAAATTTTTAAAATTTCAATTTTTCTTTTTTTTACCGAAGCCTTATGCAGGGCATTTTACGAAGCAAGAAATTCTATAGAGAACTTATTCACTGATTTATATTACCCCGCGTGA
>JAJZOK010000070.1 GCA_021811525.1 Thermoplasmata archaeon
GGCACTATGGAAAGTGGCTTGCCTCCTCAATGGCACTGATGATAATGGGCATGATTATCATTCTGCAGTCCACAAACTACCTGCTTCTGATAACCGGATGGGAAACAATGTCTGTGCCCGCATACGTTATTGTGGGAATGAACAAGAAAGAGAGTGCTCCCGCTTTTACCTTCATGATGTTCAGCGAGTTCAGCACAATTCTAATAATAGCAGGTGCAGTCTTTGCATTCTTTGTAACTGGAACACTTTCCTTCACACCGGTGCCGTCATTTGGTCCCCTTCTACTTATTTCCCTTGGGGCGCTCATAAAAATGGGCATGACGCCTTTCATGATCAGCGAATGGCTCCCCATTGCACATGGAAATGCCCCAGCCAATGCCTCTGCTGCTTTAAGTGCAACAATGACGCTAATGGGCGTTTTTGCCATAATGAGGATGATCCTTGTCAGCCCGGATGTTACCTGGATTGGTTTCCTCTTCCTTGCAATAGGCTCAATATCAATCCTTTTTGCCTCAATATACGCATATATTTCTGAAAACATGAAAATGCTTGCAGGCTTCAGCACCATTGAGAACAATGCTGCCATACTTTCGGCAATGGGACTCTACCTAGTGGCATCTGAGGTGGTACTGAAACAGTTCATCTTCGCAACCATAATCATTTTTGCACTTTCTCACGCCATTTCGAAGACCGGGCTATTCTTTTCCATTGGAAACTCACCTGGGGAATACTTCGGTGAAAGTGACCAACCCACATCTTACACGCAACGCGTGGGAACCATGCTCACAACCATGTCACTGTCCGGCCTCTTCCCGACAATAGGTGGGCTAGCCACATGGATGCTTCTCGAAGCCTTCTTCATGGAGGCTTATGCAGGCGGTGCCCCTGGAATGAGCGCAATAGTTATTGGTTCTGTCATAGCACTGGGCGAAGGCATGGCCACCGGCTCCATGATGAAGATACTGGCATTCGGAAACCTGTTTCACAGAAAACTGGAAAAGAAGCAGTCAGCCAATCATGCCATAATATCCGGCATCGGCCTGCTGCTCATATTCCTCTTTGCCATTTCCATCTTCATAGTTTCAGGCACTTTCATTTCTGGCATTCCGGGAGTCCTTGTGTTCAATGGGTTCATGATAACATCCAGATTTGGGCCTGCTGTTTTCGGGCTCATTTCCCCTGATTATGTTGTTATCCTCATAACAGCCTTCTCCATCGCAGCATATGCGCTTTTCAGGAAACCAAGGCTCAGGGATGTCCCGGTCTGGAATGGCGGCTATGTTGATGTGGACCCATATACTTCATATGCCTATTCAAACAACATCCGCCTGATGCTCAGGAGAGTTCTCAGGACCAAGACCGGGGCATTCGGAAATGCTGTTACCGTCATAGACGTGTTCTGGCTCATAATGACCGATATTGGAAAGGGCTACAGGGCAGTGAGCAAATTCATCACCCTCAGGGTTATGAACAGCTCAATAGGCTGGTACATGATATACATGATCGCTGCTTTCCTGGTCATAATGCTCATTGCGGTACTGGCATACTGAGAAAATTATCTGATCCTCTTAAGCTCGAAGGAACCAAGTGTCAGGCTGTTGTTGCTTCTAACGACCTCTATCCAGTCCCTGGACTGGACTTCCTTCATTCCCCTGACCCTGAGATATTCCACTGAGGATTCGCTCCGGAATTCTATGGACCCGTCCATGAAGTAGTTCATGTTTTCATAAAGGCTTCTCTGGAATATTCCGTCCTCTATGAGGTAGAGAGTTGTAGAGTCCTCCATCTTCCTCCGCTGGGAGAAATGCTGCAGGGCCTTGGTAAACATCTTGTCCTCTGAGGACTGTGTGATCCATGCAGTCAGGGAAAAGAAAACCATTCTGTATTTCCCCATCTTTGAAAGAACAGTGGAACAGATCTGGTCCATGGATTTCAGGAAATTGCTGATCACTGCAACATTGTCAAGGACAACTGCATTCTTGTCGTTGCTCTCCATCTGAATGCTTTTGGAATATGCATCCACGAACTTCAGGTGTCCGCTCTCCTCATATTCATCAGGAGAAATGCCCATTGCTGCAAGATATGCCTTTATGTCAGAAATAGGCTGGTCCAGTGACACAACAATTACCGGGTGTGATTCCTGCAGGGAAGATACAATGAACCTATGTGCCACATTGAATTTGGAGCTGTATGGAGGGCCGCTGAGAAGGATGTTCGATGCCCTTGGATATCCTCCGTGGAGAAGGTCATCCAGCCTTGTGAAACCTGAGGAAACAAGCGAATTGCCATTCCCATCAGGGTCGCCCGGGAAGGTTGCCTGCGTGAGTTCACGTATGGAGGTCTCCACCTTCTCCAGCAGGGACCGGGTCTCAGCCAGTTCCTCCTGAAGCCGCCTCTTCTGTTCCATCAGTTCCTGCAATTTAGGTTCTGAAGATTCCTGCGGGAATTCTGTCATATCATCTTCCATTTGGGGCCCTGAAAGTCCCTGAGACAACCCATGGGGGTTCCTTGGGATCAAAGGGTTCCATGCCCTCAACAGCATTGGTGCTTACAATCTTTTCGTCTACTTCAACACCTATTCCTGGCTTTCCAGAGAGAGTAAACCTGCCATTCTCCAGCTTGTATCCGGACTTCACAAGATTTCGCTTCCAGTCTGGCCAGAATGCTTCAAAACTTTCCTGAATGAGGAAATTGGGAAGGGTTTTGTCAACGTTCAGTGTGGCCGCGGTCTGTATTGGCCCAAAAGCATTGTGGAAAGCCACGGGAACTCCCATGGACTCCGCTATGGCACCAATCTTCTTTGCCTCAAGGATGCCCAGTGAGTTAGTCAGGTCCGGTTGAATGATGTCCACCATGCCCTGGGAAATATACCTTGCAAAGTCTGCCTTGTTAAGCAGCCTCTCCCCAAGTGCTATGGGCGTCCTCACATAACGTTTGACCTCTGGAAGGGCCATCTCGAGCTCAGGATGCAGAGGTTCCTCCATGAAGAGGGGCTCGAACTGGTCCAGGGCTGTACCTGCATCTATGGCGGCCTTTGTGGAAAACCTGCCATGGCATTCGATGAGCAGATCAACCTTGTCGCCAAACTCCTCCCGGAGGGTACCAACAATATCCACTGCATTTTCTAGGCCCTCCCTGGAGAGCTGATCGTAATTATTACCGAATGGATCGAACTTCATTGCCGTGAAACCTTTGGAAACAACAGTCTTGGCTTTTTTAACGAAGTCCTCGGCTGTCACGCAGTCTGAGTACCAGCCATTTGCATATGCACGCAACTCATTGTTGTATTCTCCGCCGAGAAGCTTGAAAACAGGTTCGCCGACAGATTTTCCTATAAGGTCCCAGCTGGCTATCTCGAATGCGCTAAGTGCGGATGTGGCCTCCATGGACCTGGAAAGGTAGAACGAATGTTTGTAGAATTCCTTGACATTTCTCTCCACATTGAAGAAATCAGCGTCCTGGAAGACCCTCTTAACCTCTTCCATGCTTTCCCTGACCGGGAGGGTCATAAGTGTAGTTGGCGCTTCCCCATATCCAACGAGGCCATCCTCGGATGTCAACTTTACAAGAAGGATGGTGGAACTCCATGGGCTTGAGATCTCCTTGCCCTTTTCGCCAAGTTCCAGAATATCGATTTTCTTTATTTTTGACGACATATATGCAAATTGGTAAAATCGTACTTAAACCCTATCAAAAAAATGCCCCCGGAATGCGAAAAAAATCAGCGGCCCATATCAAGGTAGACTTCAAGTGCAGGAATTGATGGGAGCAGGGCATATATCTTGTTATGCAGTTCATCAAACATTATATCGGATATCTCAGAGCCGCATCTTTCAACCTCCCTTACCTTGTCAGTTTCCATGTCCACAACTGCGAGGTGCCTGCTCCCCCTGAACATGACGTAAAGGTGATTCACGTAGGAATTGTAAACAAGCTTGGCCACAGGCTCCTTGAATGATGCTGCCAATTTCTGTGGCTGGCTGTCAAATCCAGTTACAAGGATCTTTCCGCCCTCAGTGCCTAACACAACCTTCCTGTCAACACTGCAAATGACTACAGCGTTTATGGTTTCTGAGCCGAAACCAACGTCATGCATTACACTCAGGCTCTCCCCGGACTTGATGACCATGAGGCGGTGCGGGTCCTGGAGCAATATTACAAAAGCATCCTCAAGGGTGTCAAAATATGCCTGCCTTACCTTGCCTGCAGGCCGCTGAAAATCCAGTCCCTTCAACTCCGGATATCTGTAAAAGGCAAATTCTTCGGCGCCAGATGCAAGTAGAACATCCCTGTCACTGTCCAGTGAAAGTCCAGTTGGGGGAAAATTAAACTTCAATGTGAGCAGGTTCCTGATAGCCCCTATCTTATAGACAAGCGCTTCATTAAGCGCCGAACCGGTGAGAAATACAAGGTCACGATCCCTGCATATCTGTGCCATGGAATTGCTTCCCGTTCCCTCCACTTCATCCTTAATCCTGTCTTTTTCTGTATCTATAAGGAGAACTTTTCCCTCTGCCGGATCAGGCAGGTAAAGAGAGTTGGAGCTTGAATGCACTGCCCCTCTCCACGGCAGGGACATTCCAATGGGCGAATCCTGTTTCGGGAGCTTAATCCTGCAGATCTTGAGGGTACTCATCTAAATCAATTGCCAGGCAGATTGAGGGAGTAGGACATTGTTCATAAAGGATTCTCATTTGAATGATTTTTAACTAATATTTCCTATTAGTATTTTGTGAATAAAACATAATTATCGAGAAGAGATCATGGCACGATATTCATGAGTTCCAGGTTTCAAAATATCAAGGCTTTTAAGGTAAATGGAAAGGAATACCACTATTATTCGTTGAAGGAACTTGAGAAACAGGGTTTTCCTGTTTCAAGATTCCCGGTCTCAATCAGGATCCTGCTTGAGTCACTCATAAGGAACCTTGATGGAAAGGAAGTTCATGAAAAGGACATTGAAAACCTGCTCAAGTGGAGCGGAACAAACCTTGCGGATTTTGAGATACCGTTCAAGGTTGCACGGGTTCTTATGCAGGATTTTACGGGCGTTCCGGCAGTTGTTGACCTTGCAGTAATGAGGGATGCCGCAGCTGACCTTGGGAAGAAGGCAGACATTATCCAGCCGCAAGTACCGGTCGATCTAGTTATTGACCATTCAGTCCAGGTTGACTATTACGGTACGCCAGAGGCAATGGAACAGAACAGGCAGAAGGAATTTGAGCGGAACAATGAAAGATACAGATTCCTGAAATGGGCCCAGGGCGCATTCAAGAACCTGAGGATTGTGCCGCCTTCAGTGGGCATTTGCCACCAGGTTAACCTGGAATACCTTGCGCATGTTGTCATGGAAAAAGAGTCTGGAGGGAAGACCTGGGCATTCCCCGACACAGTTGTGGGGACAGATTCGCACACCACCATGATTGACGGGCTTGGCGTAGTAGGCTGGGGAGTTGGAGGGATTGAGGCTGAAGCCGCAATGCTTGACCAGCCTGTTACTTTCAAGGCACCGGAAGTAGTGGGGGTACACCTGAAAGGGAAGCTGAAGCCAGGGGTTACTGCCACGGATCTCGTGCTAACAGTCACAGAACTCCTGAGGAAGAACAAGGTCGTGGGAAAATTTGTAGAGTTCCACGGTGAAGGAATAAGCAGCCTTACACTTCCCGACAGGGCAACCATATCAAACATGTGCCCTGAGTATGGCGCCACAGTTGCACTGTTCCCTGTTGATGAGCAGACACTTGAGTACATGAGGCTCACCGGCAGATCGGAGGATCACCTCAAGCTTGTGGAGGAGTACTGCAAGGCACAGGGAATCTTCGGCTCACAGGAGAACATCGAATACTCGCAGCAACTTGATCTTGAGCTTTCCACAGTGAAACCAAGCGTATCGGGGCCAAAGCTTCCTCAGCAGAGGGTAGACCTTGGAAACATAGGGAACAGTTTCCTCAGTTTCATGGAGGAAAGCCAGTCCACAGCCAATAACGGGCAGGGCCAGTACGAAAGCGAGGGCGGCCTGGCAAACGGGCCAGTCAAGAATAAGCCCGGGCAGGTTTACCTGAAAACATCAAATATTAAGCTGGAAGGCAAGGAGGAAAAACTTTCTGAGGGTGATGTAGTCATTGCAGCAATCACAAGCTGCACCAATACCAGCAATCCATACGTTATGCTTGCCGCGGGCCTGCTTGCAAAGAAGGCAGTTGAGAAAGGGCTCACGGTGAACAGGAAGGTCAAGACCAGCCTGGCGCCCGGATCAAGAGTTGTCACTGAATATCTCAACAAATCCGGACTTCAACCCTATCTGGACAAGCTCGGCTTCAACCTGGTCGGATATGGCTGCACAACTTGCATAGGAAACAGCGGTCCGCTCAATGAAAGTATTGAGTCGGCCATATTGAAGGACAATCTTGCAACCGCAGCTGTACTTTCCGGAAACAGGAATTTTGAGGCAAGGATCCACAGGAATGTCAAGGCCAACTATCTCATGTCTCCGCCCCTGGTTGTTGCATTTGCCCTTGCGGGAAAAGTAACCATAGACCTCAACAAAGAGCCTCTTGGCAGGGGAAAGGACGGCAAAGACGTCTTCCTGAAGGACATCTGGCCAGAAAGCACTGAGATTGCCGAGGCAATGAAAGGATCAATCAGCAGGGAGATTTTCATGGAGAGGTACAGGAACATAGACAGCTACAATGAACAGTGGGCCAGGCTTGAGGCACCAAGCGGCACGCAGTATGCATGGGAAGCCGAGAGCACCTACATCAGGAAAGCACCATTCTTCGAAAACTTCGACCCCATGGAGATAATAGAGACTAAGGAACTCAAGGGGACAAGGCCTCTTCTTGTACTGGGGGATTCAATCACCACTGACCATATTTCTCCTGCAGGCTCATTCAGCAAGGACACACCGGCAGGAAAATACCTTATGGAGCACAAAGTCCAGCCAGTGGACTTCAATTCATACGGCTCAAGAAGGGGGAACCATGAAGTAATGATGAGGGGTACCTTTGCAAACAACAGGATAAGGAACAAGCTTGTCTCCAAGGAAGGAGGCTTTACTCTGCATCTTCCCGACGGTTGGGAAACCAGTGTCTACGACGGTGCCATGCAGTATATCAGGGAAAAGGTTCCGACAATTGTGCTGGCAGGAGACCAGTACGGAACAGGCAGCTCCAGGGACTGGGCAGCCAAGGGGCCATATCTGCTTGGAGTCAAGGCAGTAGTTGCTGTAGGTTATGAGAGAATCCACAGAAGCAACCTTGTGGGAATGGGTGTCATACCACTCCAGTTCAAGAATGGCGAGAGTGCAGAAAGCCTGAAAATTGATTACGGCAAGCCAATAGACATTATCTTTGGCAACGGCATGAAAGCTTCAGGCAGGGCAACAATGAAGTTCACTGAGGCAGGATCAGGACAGCAGAAATCCACCGACCTGATCATAAGGGTGGATACCCCTGTTGAAGAGGAATATCTCAAAATAGGAGGAATCCTGCAGTTTGTTCTCAGAAGGCTCGTATCATGAAGGTTTTGTGCGAAATTTTTCGCACAACTTCTCTAACACAACCTTAATTTTTTTAAACACAAGAGATCACGGTATGCACAACTATGTACATAGCCGCACCACCTGGTACCAAGTTACTTGCTAAATACCTGCTTCCCAATGAGGAATACAATCTGCTGGAAGAGGTGGACTTCAATGTTTACGGTGAAGAGAAATCCCTCACAATACTGCAGTTCATGAGGGACCTGAAATGGATTTACATATCATATGATGAAGGGGACAAGATAAGCCTCAAGCCAACCGAGACAGGAATAGAGATCTTCGAGAGGGGGCTTACGCCTGAGTACATGGAAAAGAGCGGTGACCTGGTCTCGCTGGTAAAGAAATACCTGGAAGGCTACCTCACACCAGGCAAGGAAATAATTGAGGAGACCCTGAAACTATCAGAATTCTACCTCAAGTCAGGAAATTACAGCCGAGCCCTTGACCTCGGGTCAAATCTAATAGATCTGGGAAACAAGACATCAGACAAGCGATTACTAGGAAGAGGGCACTATGTTTACGGGGCCATAAACCTCTATAAAATGGATCTGGAGTTCGCCAAGAACCATTTCGAGAAGGCAAAGTTCTTCGCGGAGAATGTTGATGACATCACAACAGTGGCTAAGACTGAGCTGGGGCTAGGATCCTACTTCGGATACAAGGGTGACATGAACAAGTCCATGGAGATGTTCGAACACGCGCTCCTGCTGTTCCAGGAGGTCGTCGATGAATCCGGCATGAACCAGGTGAAGATGAATGAAGCATTCACGCTGGCAAAAATGGGCAATATCAAGGAATTTTTTTCGCTGAACCACCAGGCCATTGACTATTTCAACACTGTCACCGACAGTTATCATCTGCAATGGTGCTACCAGAACGAATCCGCGGTCCTTCTCTCCCTAGGAAATTATGACGCAGCCATTGATGCAGTGGTTGAGGCGCACAATCTTGCCAAGGAGACCGGCAACGACATGATTGAGAACAGGTCCGGACTCAGCATCGCCCTGATCTACCTCTACACCATGAGGCCTGGCGATGCCTATGAATACATTGATACGGCCATGAATTTCTTCAGGAAGAATTTCGACACCAACGGCCTTGCCACATGCTACGAAATGTACATGCTTTATGACATTGCCACAAAGAACCTCTCCGCGGCCGATGTGAACATGGAAAAGTCAAGGCAGAACTTCTTGGTGAAGAAACAGACAAACTACATCATTGACTGCTACGCGCACTATGTGAAACTATTGAAGATATACCGATACCAGCCTAACATCATTGAGAAGAAGACAAAGGAATTCCTGGAATTATCAAACAAGTTGGGGTTAAAAGAATTATATTTACAATTAATAGAATAAATTGGGTTTAATCCACGCA
>JAJZOK010000038.1 GCA_021811525.1 Thermoplasmata archaeon
TTGAGGAGCTGTGCCGGGCTGACCCGGGGTTGGGAATTTCCGCAACAGTGAGCCTGTTCGGTGCTGAGGTGATCATGCTGTTCGGAAGCGATGCCCAGAAGCAGAAGTACCTCACCCAGGTGCAGACGGGGGAGAAGATCATGGGCCTTGCAGTCACTGAGCCTGGCGGAGGAAGCGATGTTGCCGGCATAAAGACCAGGGCCGTGGAGAAGGATGGAAAATACATCCTGAACGGCGCGAAGATGTTCATCACAAACGGCACAATTGCTGATTTCTTCGTCATGCTCATCAGGACGGAAGAGGTCGAGGGAAAGAGGCACCACGGCCTCTCTGCCTTCATCGTGGATTCCGATCTCCCAGGATTTTCCAAGAACAAGCTCAGTGGCAAGCTAGGCGTTAGGGCAACCAACACTGCAGAACTCATACTGGACAATGTTCCCGTGCCTAAGGAAAACCTCATCGGTGAGCCCGGAAAGGGTTTCTACTACATCATGACGTTCTTCAACATCAGCAGGGCTTATGTTGCCGCTCAGGCCATTGGAATTGCTCAGGGTGCCCTTGACAGGATCCTTGAGCACCTGAACAGGCTCACCAAGGAAGGAAACACGACTCTCGCAGAAGAAGTCCAGTTCCTTGCCGCTGACATCGCAACAAGGATAGAGGCATCCAGGCTCATCACTTACAAGGCAGCCTCTTACCTGTTCCAGTTCAGGCCAAACCCCACTCTGACAAGCATGGCCAAGGCATATGCCTCAGAAACCGCGACATTCGCCGCTGAAAAAGCCCTGGAAATCACAGGTTATTCAGGAATCATGGGAGACCTTGAGAGATTCTTCAGGGATTCCAAGATCATGGAGATCTGGGAAGGAACCAGTGAAATAGAGAAACTGATCATCTCAAGGAATATCCTGAAAGAATATGCGGAGGTGGCATGATGTCCATGGAAGAGCAGGATCTCCTCAGATCAGCGGTGAAGGAATTCGCCCAGAAGTCCATTCAGGATAGGGCACTTAAGATTGAGCATGAAGGAGTAGACAGTGCGTTGCTCCAGTCCCTTGCAGCACAGGGTTTCCTTGGTGCAAGAATACCAGAGAAATATGGAGGTTCAGGCATTGATCTGCATGGTTACCTTACAATAATCAACGAACTGGCCACCTTTTCGCCATCTGTATCTGCGCTTGTCATGCTGGTGAATTCAGTGCATGCAGCACTCATAGGCGATTCTGAGCCAGAGGTCGTGAAAAAACTGGCGACCGGTGAGGCAACAGTTGCTGCATCATTCTCTGATGTTCTTGAAGGGAGCTGGACCGCAACTTCATTGCAGAAGAACGGCAACGGACTGAAGGGGGCAATCCAGGCTTCCACACTGCACAAAAGCCAGTATGCCTTAGCATTCAACAAGGAAGACGGGAAACTCTACCTGTTCAGGAATGGCGTGAAATCCCTGGAAGAGGATTCAGGGCTTTCATTCAGGGGCCTCTCAAACGGATCACTGGAGATAGACTCATCAGATTTCACAGTCCTTTCAGACAGGGGCCCTGAAGCACTGAAGAATGTTGTGGACAGCCTGGACCTGGAAGTTGCGGCAATTGCCCTTGGAACCGCAAAGGGTGCCCTGGACAAGGCCATCGATTATGTGAAGGTCAGGAAGACCTTTGAAAGGCCACTCAAGGACTACGGCCCTGTGGGAAATGGCCTGTCGAAGCTTATGGCGGAATATCTTGCCCTATCCTCACTCATGGATACAGTGGATGAGAAAGATGAGCGTGCAAGGCTGACCCTGAAAGTCCTTTCTGTTGACTTCGCAAAGAGGGCAACAAAAGCAGCCCTTCAGTACCACGGTGGCTACGGGTACATTGAGGACACCGGCGTCGAGAAATTCTACAGGGACGCAATGGGGTTGTCAATACTTTTCCAGAGGCCGCACCATGACTCCATGAGGCTGTCAAAAGAAATATTTGGCGAAAAATCCGGGTATCTCTAATTTTTTTAATTAAGAAGATACCTCTTCTTTTTCCCCGTCAACAATTTGTGCCTGGCTGCGCTTAGGCTCCGGCTCTTCCCTGGCTCCATCCTCCACTTCTTCTACGCGGTATCCATTGGAAAGGATTGCCCCTCCGACGAAACCTCCCAGTGCGGGAATAAGGATGTAGTCTAATGCCAGTTCCTTCACGAGTGTGGTAGTCTGCAGGCCCAGCAGGTTAAGTGCCGGTGTTATGAGCGTGGTCTGGATGTACTGGTTTCCCATGTATCCTGCATATGTGCTAAGGGTAGATACAGGAACAAAAAGGGACAGTGCAATTGCCATCACGCTCAGTATAATGCCTGAGATCAGGCCCGCCAGAAATCCCCTTGCGGAACCTCTGGAGGCAAGGCCTGCCGCTATACCTGCAGCGAGCCATCCATACAGTGTTATCCAGCCAAACAACGCGAGCATAACCAGTCCTACAAGAATTCCTGCACCTATGCTCCCGTACATTATTCGGTCAGACGACATATGACATGGCATTTCATATCTCATATATTAAAATTTTATCTATGACACATGGTTTGAAAACTTCGCCCTATTTTACAAACGGGAAAAGCGAGCCGGCAGCGCCTAAATCATTTCACTTTCTGTGGAAATTTAAAATGCAGGAAATGCTATGGCATGGCATTGGAACAGGAAAAAACCAGGGTTGGATACTTCGGCAGGGAAGGTTCAAACACGCAGAATGCAGCCATGAAGATGTTTGGGGAGAACTGCATTTATGAGAGCTTTCCGTCAATCCAGAAAATATTCAGGGCAGTAGAGGAGGAAAACATCAACCAGGCAGTTGTCCCCATTGAGAACTCAGTGGAAGGCACAGTGGGCCTGACAAACGATATGCTTTACAGGAGCAGCCTCTATATCACAGGAGAAAGCTACCAGAAAATCACCCACTGCCTCATTGTGAAACCCGGAACTGCACTGGAGGATGTCAGGAAAGTTATATCACACCCTCAGGCCCTAGGGCAGTGCTCTGATTTCATCTATCGGCACAACCTTGAGGGAATCCCATTCCCAGATACCGCTTCATCCGTTGCAGCACTCTCCAGAGAAGAATACTCCGGCTATGCAGCTATAGCAACAAGCGAGGCAGCACACATATATGGAATGCAGGTCCTTCTTGAGGACATTGGCGATTTCAGTGACAATTACACAAGGTTCGTATCCATTTCAAAGGTCCAGAATATCAATGGCCCAAATGAAAAGACAAAGGTCTCAGTGGTGGTTTCAGTGGACCACAGGCCAGGCTCCCTGAAAGAGGTTCTTGAAATTTACTTCAGGTATGGGATCAACCTGACAAAAATCGAGTCCAGGCCTGTAAAGTTTGCTCCATGGAGGTACATTTTTTTCCTGGACTCCACAGGCACTCCAGATGACGAAAAAGCGTTGCGGGAACTTGAGGAAAAATGCCTTGCATATAAGTTTCTGGGAAGATATCCCTCATCTTCCCCTGACTGATTTAAAAAAAGCGCCCTGATAAATTATTTTTGATTATTCACCCTGAAATTCCTTGTCTTTTCAGTGATCTTTCCTTCATTGCTGTAATGCTCTGTCACCTGCACCCAGACCAGGAAGCATCCGTCAACAAGGCCTTCGTTGTCAGCATTTTCCGGCATTTTAATCACCAAGATGATGTGAATAGAAGCGAAGCATCCTCTTCCAGGATTCATCGGAGGCTTCCTTGTGGTAACTCATTCCGGTGTGGTTGAAGTAAGCATGGTATGTGCCGGGATAGATCTTCATCTCAAAGTTCAGTTTGTACTTCACTACATTCTCAAGCAATTGGGGCAACCCGTTGTTTATGTTCCCATCTTCCCCTGCATAGAGCCCCAGGACAGGGCCTTTTATGTTTTCCAGATCCTCTATTTTCCGGGGATTGGCACCATAGAAAATCACGGAGGCACCGAACGGCTTCTGGGTCGAGAGCTGGAATGCAAGTCCTCCGCCAAGGCAGAACCCCACGACTCCCCTGTGCTTCTGGGGCTTTCCCTTGAACAGGTATTCATATGCATACTCAAGGTCCTTGACCATGTTCTTCTCGGTCTGAGACCTGTTGAACATGATATCATTCACGATTTTCTTGGAATTATCAGAAACCTTTGCAAGTATTTCCTGCACGGCAGCCTGGTCGCCCCTCTTCTCAGGAGGCAGAGCCCAGAATGGCCTCATGGCGTCCATTATATTCTCTTCTGTGAAGATATCGACCTGCTCCTTCCTTGAATAGAGGTGGGGAGCAAGTGTTTCATAACCGTTCTCAGCCAGCTTTCTGCAGACATCCCTGATGAATGGGGTGAGGCCCCATATTTCCATTATGACTAGCACAGCCGGATGCCCTTTACCGTCATCGGGCTTTGCGGTGAATACATTCAGGTCAGTTCCATCGTGTGTCTTTATGCTGAATTCCTTCTCTTGAAGTCCCATTGATTCTCAGGATACCAACAGCCTATGATATTTATCAATTTTGGAGTTTTCTGTGTCTATGGGGCACACCAGATTAGTGCATTCTCAGGACAACGTTGAAGAAAAGCAAAATTTAAGGCTATGAAGGAGTATCTTTAACCATAGGCAGAGGTGCCAAAATGATGGAGCTCGACAAGAGGACTGTTAAGGAGATCAGGAAACTTCTCAAAAACGGCGTGGACGTACCAGAAATATGCACAAAATACCACATCCCTCCTGAGAACTGGAGAGACTATACCCTGAAATATGACTTTTTCAAGTGATTTCCATTATCCAGAACCGTCTACGGATGGCGCTGGAGAAATGTGAGAACTGGAAATAACTCAATTTAAGTACTGTATAAGACTAACAACGTGCCCAGTAAATGAAGATCGGATTCTTTACAACTACATATTACCCGACTCCCGACGGAGTGTCGCACTACCTGCGCGACGTAAAGCATGAACTGGAGGAAATGGGCCACGAAGTTCATGTATTCTCTTTCAACGGTGACAGGAATGAAAAGAACGTGCACATTCCTGTTACTGTCCCCTTTCCAGTTTATCCACAGTACAACATGCCTGTGAACCCGTTTCCAATGTACCTTTACAAAATGGCCTCTAAGGTGGATTTTGATGTTATCCACATTCATGATCCTTTCATGGGCTCAATAGGGTACAGGCTCGCCAGGGCAAAGAAGATTCCCGTGTTTGCGACTTTCCACACGGATTTCGTGAACATGAAGGAATCCCTGAAGATGCCCATGAAGGAGACGCTGTTCCGCATTTCCTGGAGATATAACTCCTACCTGTACAGAAGGTGTGACCTTGTTCTTGCCCCCAGCTCAAAGACACTGGATTACCTCCAGGAAACTGGCATCAGGAACTCCAGGGAGCTTCCTCTCTTCGTTGATACCTGGAAGTTCAATACCTGCAAGAGAACAATGGATCCGTTCATAGTACAGTACCTTGGCAGGATAACCCGAGACAAGGGAGTTTTCAGGGTCCTGGATGTTGCAGAGCAGCTACGCGGCGACAAGAGGTTCAGGTTTGTCATAGCCGGCACCGGCCCGGACACAGAGAACCTCCAGAAAGAGGCAAAGAATCGCAATCTTCTGGAAAATCTCGAATTCACCGGATATGTGGACGAGCCAAAGAAACTACAGCTTCTCTCAGACGCAAATCTTTTCATGTATCCTTCTGAAACAGATACATTCGGAATATCTGTGCTTGAAGCCCTTTCCTCAGGGCTACCATCAATGGTTCCCGTCAATTTCCCCCTGATGCACTACGTGAACGGTGGTGAATCAGGACTTATACCTGTGGATTTCAGGGATCCGGAAAGCGTAAGGGATGCATTGATTGAACTCAGGGAAAATCACAGGAAGATGTCAGATCTCAACGAGGCAGCAAGAAGTTTTGCCACTGGCAAATTCAGCAAGGAACAGCACTGCAGGCAGCTTATTTCCATTTATGAGGAGTTCATTCCGGCCAGATTTCGCCCAGCCAGCATACCTCGCCTCATGACTCCTGTTCCATGACACCTATCTAACCAAAGAACGTTTTTGAACTAAGTTGCCTTCAGGATTTTCAACTGTCTAAGAATCAGTAAAAATTGCACATGGAGGAGAAGGAATCGGAAACAGAAGAACAGGAAGGGGACCAGCAGCGGAGCCAGAGGCTTACTCTGATCTATTCAGCCATTATCCTGGTTATTGCTGCAATTTCCGCACGCTCTGTCAACAACATGGTTGTCACTACCCTGCCATTCCTTGCTAAATACAACTTCAGCTATGGAAATGTTGAAGTCGGGTTCATCTCCGCGGTCATCTATGGTTCAACATTCCTTGTAACCACTTTCGTCAACCCCATGCTGAGGGCACCAGTAAGAAGGAAGGTCTTCATGGCTTCCAACGCCGCAATACCTTTGACAATGCTCCTTTTCTACTTCTCCAATCCCGTGTCGCTCTGGCCCATTGCTGTGGCATCAGGCGTTGCAACCGGTTTCCTTTTTCCAAATATAATCACTTCCGCCTCGCTCCACAGGGACCACATGATGCAGATGAGACTGCTTGCAATATATTCTGTAAGCCTCAGTGCCAGCCTTGTCATCGGGCCATCGCTGGAAACCTGGCTCCTGACATTCCTGACATACAAGCAGATTTTCCTTCCTTTCCTCGGCCTGTCCATTATTGGACTAGGGGTATCCCCGTTCGTGAAATTCCCAAAGGTGCAGAGGGAGATAAAAGGGGGGAAAGCGGCCCTGGGAAACAGGGGGCTTATTACATCGCTCATTTCAATAACAATCTACAACGTTCCTTTTGCTGCAGTCATATCTTTCCTGGTAATTTTTGCAGTTGAAAGTTACCATGTGTCAAGCAGCACCGCTTACTCAGTGTTCATATTTTTCTTTGCCACTTCAATGTTGACAAGGCTCGCAATGGCCATCAGGCCGTTCAGGGCACTTTTCGGCCCGTTGATTTTCTCCGCCGCCATTACCATAGGCTCCCTCTTCGTTCTGCCCTTCATTCCGTCATTCTCTGTATTCGTGATCCTCATGGCTGTCCTTGGAATTCCGCATGGATCAATATTCCCCATATCATCCATGTTAATTGCAAGGGGCACAAAGCCTGAGGAGAGAAGCGTTGCCAACTCATATTTCATGGCATACAACAATGTGCTTTCCATGATTGTGCCAGTAATATTCGGTTTCATGAGCCTTCACTTAGGATTCCCAGACAGCTTCGCCCTTCTTGGGGGAATAGCGCTCATATCAACCGCAGCAATGGCAATGCTTTACGGAAAATACAGGGACATTTTCACAAGATAGGCCCGGAACACTTCAATTCAGGGAACTGGTGATTGCAGGAATCAATAGATGCCCAGTTAGGGAGAACACGCTTATTCCATTGCAGGATCATTAAAGGATGATTACCAGGGAGATGGTGGAATCCATTGGCATATCATATCCTGCCAGGTTCAGGATAGACCTCCTCAAGGATCCTTTTCCATGGTTTCTTCTCTCCGTTCTATTCGGCGCAAGGATTCCGGAAACCATTGCTGTCAGGACTTTTTACATGCTCAAACTTGAAGGCTTGCTCTCCCCGGAGTCCTTAATAGGGCGAGGCTGGGAAGGCCTGGTGAGTGTACTGGATTCGGGAGGATATACAAGATACGATTTCAAGGCTGCAACCAAACTGCTTGAATTATCTGGTAGCATAATCTCCCAAGGTTCGTTAAACAGCATCAACGAAAAATCCAATTCTGATGATCTGGCAAGTAACCTGAAGTCACTTGCAAAAGGCATAGGGGACGTTACTGTTGGAATATTTCTCAGGGAGATGGTAGGCATCTGGGAAAACGCGGCTCCACTGCCTTCTCCGCTTGTAAAGGCAGCAACCCGAATGCTTGGAATCGATCCTCTTTCCCTTGCAAAAGAAATAGGTGTATCTTACGGCATGATGGAGTCGTTTCTCGTGAACGTGGGAAGGAAATGCTTCAGGTCAAACTGCAAAAAATGCATATTTCCGGAAGAATGTGAAAAATTCCTGAAGGATAACAGGAATCCCGTCTCATACCACTGAAAGTGAATTTGGCACAGGCAATGGGCTTTATTTGTCCCAACCAATTTGCAGCGGCATTTATATCGACTTCAAAATGGCAGTATTTGTACCCAATCAAAAGGAATGTTGGGCAAATGCCAGTAATAATTGTGTTTTTCTATCATATCGGACAGCTGGTTAAGCGACCTGCATATTTCAGCAAAATCAACGGAAGCACTTCCGCCAAAATTCTTTCCCTCACTAATGAGTAGGCAGGAATAAATGCCACATACCAGTTAGAATAATGGAGTTGAAAATCTTATGACGACTCTTTCGACCACAAAGGCAATAGGAGGCATAGGTGCAATAATGGTTCTGCTGGTCCCTGTCCCAACCATTGGATGGATCCTTGGAATTGCAGGGCTTATAATGGTTCTCATCGCGATCAAGGGCATTTCAGACCTGCTGCAGGACAAGTCCATATTCAACAATATGCTCTATTCAGTGATATGTGAAATAGTGGCAATCGTGGTTCTGGGCGTGAGTGTGATATTTGCAATATACAGGCTCCTGGGGCTTGGGACTTTCACTGGTTCAGGATATATGCCCGGCCCCAATGTGACTGCAGGCGACTGGATTGCATTCGCTCTGGGATGGATTCCGTTCCTGCTGGCAATCTGGGTGCTCTTCATCATATCCGCTGTCTTCATCAGGATAAGCCTGTCAAAAATCGACAGCGGGCTTTCCATGAGATTGTTCGGAACCACGGGCCTCATATTCCTCATAGGCGCGGTAACCACCATCATAGCCATCGGGTTCCTGCTCATTCTTGTGGCAGAAATAATGCTTGCAATAGCATTCTTCTCCATATCAGAAACATCAGGGAAGCTTAAGGGGC